>CAZCHH010000039.1:0-20100 GCA_964498585.1 uncultured Hyphomicrobiales bacterium | reverse complement strand
TGGAAGAGTTTTTTATGCTTCTGGAAGAGTTTTTAGTGCTTCTGGAAGAGTTTTTTATGCTTCTGGAAGAGTTTTTAGTGCTTCTGGAAGAGTTTTTAGTGCTTCTGGAAGAGTTTTTAGTGCTTCTGGAAAGATAGAAGATATAAATTTTCATACAGAAATATGAAAAATTACTTTAGATATAATAAAAATTCATTTTTTTTGCAGGAAATTTTCGATAGAAGTTATGAAAAGCAATAAAGTTAAACATTTTATTGCTTTATAAGTAGGAAAGCTAAAAATAGAAGTATTAAATTTCTGTTTAGTATAAACAGGAGCATTGTCAGATATAACAAAATTTGCTTTGGAAGACTTAAAATTGGAAATAGATATAATTATCCTGAATATTTTATATTAATTATTTCAAAAGCAAAGCAATTAATTCACTGTAACAGCATTTGTTTTCTTTAAGGATTTGCTAAGTGCTTTTCCAGCGTTATTAATTATGTCGTCTATAGTGTCAGATTCTTTTACTTGGGTTAATCCCAAACTAATAGTAACGGTAAAGCGTTGGGACATAATTTCAAGAACAGAAATCGCAATTTCGGAGCGGAGCCGCTCAGCCCAAATCCTTGCTTCCTGAAGCGAAATACCGAACAATGCAATAGCATAAGTATTGTCAGCAATATTTCCGATAATGTCGTAAATTCTAATCTGACTTTTTGCTAAATTAAGCACATGATTAACAGCTTTTTGCAATCTATCGCTGTGATGCTGCGGGTCTAAGGAAGAATATTTGTCTAATTGGAAAACGCAGAGATATGGCTTAATTTTAAAATCTCGGCTTCGTTCTAATTCTTCTCTAAAACGTTGAATGAAAGCAGGAGTATTGAGTATTCCAGTATTTGGGTCAATTAGCTGCGAATTTTTAATTAACTTATCGAAATAAATCATCTCAATAGCCATTGCAGATTGCTCACCAAGAGTTTCAAGAATACTGACTGAATTCTGACTTATTTTTCTTCCGTCATTTATTTCAAGGAAAATAGCTCCGTAATTGGTTGTATAAGATTTGATAGGAACAGAAAGAAATGAATAATTAGTATCTATTCGGTATTC
Source organism: uncultured Hyphomicrobiales bacterium (assembly GCA_964498585.1). GTDB lineage: Bacteria > Bacteroidota > Ignavibacteria > Kapaibacteriales > UBA2268 > JAAYJM01. The sequence goes on along the minus strand of CAZCHH010000039.1, from coordinate 19,002 downwards.
GTCATCGCAAGTCCGAAGATACTCTTCATTTAAATTATTGTGTTGAACTTTTTGCGAAGCGATAATTGAAGGAGCAATTAGCGAGTTATCAATTCTTACATTCTTTCCTGCAATATTTACAGCATCAGTAGATTTTGAAACGTAAGTATTGATTGTCCAGTTATTATTATAAAAATCGAATAAGCATACTCCAAAAGAAGTATATTCAACCAAGCGGCAAGCTACTTCTGCAATAGAATCGCTGATAGACTGAAGTGAATAGTTCTGATTTGTTTTTTGACGGAATAAATTGATTGCTTCAAGCAGTCTTTGAGATTGGTTCAAATCGTGCTTTTCCAAGTAATTTTTAAATAAGGCACTGATTATACGGGTGAAATGCCCGAGGAAGTTTACGGTTATTGTATTATAAGCGTCTTTTACTTCAGAATCAGCACAAAGAATTCCATGAACGCTTTTATCATAGAACACTGGCACACCAATAAAAGAACCAATATCAGTCGGATGTTTATAATAGGGAATCAAATCTGTAACAGAAGTAAGATTGATTTCAGTTAATATTTCAGGGCTGCTCCCAATATAAATTTGGCTAATAATATCCTGCCCAATTGGAATTAGCTTGTCTTTTCTAATGTTTTCAGAATTATCGCTAACAGAAGAAATAATCAGGAAATTCTGATTGACCTGGTCAACCAACAGAAAAACAGCAGTTTTAGTATTTGTAACAGAGCGAATAATAGTTAAAATTCTGTTTAATAAAAATTGAAGTGCTTCTAACGGCTCATTCCCATAAATGCTATCATCTTTAAATAATGAAATCGGGACATCTATTTTGCTTTTCTTGTAGGGTGAGCGTTCCAGCTTTTTCTCTTCAATTTTAACTGGTTCTTCAGCAGTTTTTTGTTTTTCTTCAATATCAGTTTGAATAGTAGTTGCAGCTTGCGTTATTTCAGCTTTTTCTTCAACAGGAGTTTCCTGCTCGAACAGATTTATTTCTTTAAATAGTTCTTCTTTTGCTTCTGCTTTTGGTTCCTGAGGGATTTCAACGTCCTCAGTGATATCAGCAAAAACTGGTTTAGAAGCATTTTTAGAAATAATAGTAATCTCGCCATCATCAATGAAATCAGTTTCATAAGTTTGCGAAGTTTCATCTTTTACTGTTTCCTGTTTTACTTCAACTTCAATTTTTTCGTCTACTTTTGGTTTAATGCTTTCTTTAATAACAATATCATCATCAGGAGCAAATTCATTTTCTTTTTCTAATCTATCTTCAATATAATCTTTAGTATCACCGAATGAATCAATATAATCTTTATAAATAGTTCTGATAACACCATCTTTTTTAACTTCGACAGTTTTGAAATCGGGTGGTTGCTCTCCGGGTTTTGCCAGGTCAATATAATTTTTAATTCTATTGGAAAGGTCAATAGCAAAAAAAATTATTCCCAGCACTGCAATTGAAGCACCTATTAACTTGACTTCTATTTCAGGCAAAACAATCAGGAAAAACAAGCCAATTAAAATCACTATTGCAATAAAGACATCTCTTGGCGTCAGTAATTTTTTTAAATCATATTGAATCTTTTTCATTGCTTTATCTTTGTTTTCTAAAACTTATATTGACCGAGAAGTTCCCAACTTGATTTTGATTTTATTATGTCGTAAAAGAAATCGCGAATATGAGTGCCAAATATGATAATGTCGTAATCTGAAGAAGCGTTCTTTATTGTTCCTCTTGGAGTTATATTAATGTTATATTCACTGGTTCCTTTCACAGAATCAATTTTTGCTAATTTGCTCAGCAATGGGAAATAACAATAACTTTTATTAAAAATAAAATTATTAGCTTCTGTCGTAATATTATAATTCCCGTCAACGAAACCTAAAAACTTAACACTACAGCTATCATATAAGTTTTTATAATCTGCTTGCATTTTATATAAGGAATTCCAGGAGCTATCTTTAGCAATTACGCTTGATGGTAATGATATTTTATTAGGAAAAACGATTGAAATCAGTCGCTCATCTGAAATCCCGTCTTCCCAGTAAAATAATTCCAAAGAATCGATTTGTCCTGCTCCCTTTTTAAGGTAATTTCTGAATTCAGATAATCTTTCACCTTCAATTTTAATTGGCTCGCCATAAGGAGAGATATATAGTTTGAAGGATTTGGAAAGAGGAACAGAAACAGTTTTGAAATCCGGGAAATTAAATGCAGATAAATCTTCACCCTGTGAGTGATAATAGATTTCGCTTTTCTTTTCCTTAAAAGAATAAATAAGTGAATCTATTGAAACATCAAGCACAATAATGCCGTCATCACGCATTTGGTTATTATTGTGAGAAAAGAAGTATTGAACATTACGTTCGTAGCTGCGTCTTGAGCTATCGCTAAATGTACGGAGAACTTCTGTTGTTTCTTCGTATTTGTAGTTATGAAGAATACTAATTGGATATCTTAACGATATATTATATTTTGGAATATCATCGCCAATTTGAGCATATATGGAGCTGCTCAATCCGATTAATGCAATAATACAAATTATAAAAAATACTCTGAATGAACAAAAAGTGACCACGCTGCGAGCGTCATTCCGTCCCATATCTCCCTCTTTTTAATATGTGAAATAATATCTATTTTTGATAATTTAAGAAATTCAAATTCCTCGCTGTCATCTGGAACAGCTCCTAAAAAAATTAAGTCCTTCATTAAAAAAACTTTACAAATTTCGTTTGTAACTCCGTTAAATGGATTAAATTCACCAATCTCGATAATTTGTTTAGCATCATAACCCGTTTCTTCAAGTAATTCATTTTTTGCATTTTGCAGAAAATCAACTCCCTCGCGAACTCCCCCACCGGGAAATTCAATGCTAATTTTCTGATTCAAGTATCGGTATTGACGAACTAACAGGTATAAATCTTGTTTTATTTCCGGAATTATCATAGTTGAACCGCGAGAATCAACATAATGATAAGTTCCAGTATTTCCATTTGGTTGCTTATATTCATCAATGTTATACTGCCAATAGAGATTTTTTATCTCAACCTTCGAACTAATTTGTTCTAACTTCTTTAACATTTAAGATTTTGTTTTTATTATTATTGAAATAATATAAAAAATTTTCTTCTGATATAACTTTTGCAAAGTTAAGTAACTTTACGAAAGTACACGACTGTTATCATAAATCGCCAAATAAAGCAAATGCTTTATCATGGGGTTACCAATGACATCTTTACATTTGTCGGTCATTCTGAGCGTAGCGAAGAATCCAGAGGATAGTGATTTAAAGAATTTTTTCTGGATTCTTCACTTCGTTCAGAATGACTGTGTTAATTGATGTCATCTCCATTTAAATAAAGCATCTGCTTTATCATGGGATTCGGAATGACAAGACAAATTGTCAATTATTAAGATTCTCCACAATTTCACTCGTTGAAAAGAAGAAAGCAATTTCTTTTTCTCCGTTTTCGATGGAATCGCTTCCGTGAATGGCGTTTATTGCTTTTGATTCTCCATAAAGTTTGCGTAAAGTCCCATCATCAGCAAGAGCAGGGTCAGTATTACCGATTAATGCTCTAAAATCGGCAATGGCATTTTCCTTTTCTAAAGCAATCGGAATAATTTTCCCGCTACACATAAATTCAGTTAAATCAGCGTAAAAAGGACGTTCTTTATGAACTAAATAAAACTCGCCTGCTTGTTCTTTTGAAATTTTAGTTAGTTTCATTGCTAAAATTTTGAAACCCGTATTTTCAATAGCAGCGATAATATTACCAGAAAATTTTTTTCTAAACGCGTCTGGTTTAATTATTGCTAATGTTCTTTCCATATTTAAATTAACTTCTTTCTTTTTAAAACCTGTCGGACTTTTTTCCCAATTTCTGCAGGGGATTCTACGACTGAAATACCAGCTTTTTTTAGTGTTGCAATTTTGTCTTCAGCAGTTCCCTTACCGCCGGAGATAATAGCACCTGCATGTCCCATACGTCTTCCCGGAGGTGCTGTTTTCCCGGCAATGAAGCTAATCACAGGTTTTTCCACATTCTTTTTAATGAACTCGGCTGCTGTTTCTTCGGCATTACCACCGATTTCGCCAATCATCAAAATTGCGTCTGTGTCTTTGTCTTCGTTAAATAGCTCAACAGCATCAATGAATTGAGTGCCTATAATCGGGTCGCCACCAATTCCAATGCAGGTTGATTGACCAATACCGAGATCGGTAAGCTGTTTCACGGCTTCATAAGTTAAAGTGCCACTACGGGAAATCACTCCAACTCTACCGTGTTTATGAATAAAGCCGGGCATTATACCAATTTTACACTCGCCCGGAGTTATAATACCAGGGCAGTTAGGACCAATCATTCTGCTATCAGAACACTTTAAAGCATCATAAACACGGGTCATATCGTTTGCAGGAATGCCTTCTGTTATAGTAACAATTACTTTAATATCAGCTTCTATTGCTTCAAGCATAGCATCAGCAGCAAGTGCCGGTGGAACAAAAATCACTGTTGCCGTTGGTTTAACCGCAGCAACAGCTTCTTGAACTGTATTGAAAATTGGGACTTCTTTTTTGAATTTCAAATCTTCTTTGCCAGAATACTTTTGACCGCCTTTGCCGGGAGTTACTCCACCAACAATTTTTGTTCCGTACTTAAGCATTTCATAAGTGTGGAATGTGCCTTCTGCTCCTGTTATTCCTTGAACTATTACTCTTGTATCTTTATTTATTAGAATACTCATTTAACAACCATCATTTATTTAACAATAAATTATTATTTTATTCTTTATAATCTAAAAAATTATTATAATTGCAATTTAATAATTTATTGTCAATTTTTTTTAAATAATTTAAAAAAAAGGTTAAATATGAATGATGAAAAAATAATTAACAGTTCAAAATTTCGACTTGCTGAAATTGAAAAAGAATTGGAAATTTTAAAAAAGCAACGAGATGAAATCCGACAAAGATGGGAAATTGAAAAAAATTATATAAAAAAAATTCGTTCATACAAAGAAGAAATAGAACAAGCAAGGATTCAGGCAGATGAATACGAAAGGCAGGGTAATTTAGAAAAAGTTGCTGAAATCCGCTATTCTACAATTTTAGAATTAGAAAAAAAATTAAACGAAGCAAACGGCCAACTACAAATTATTCAAAAATCAGGCAAATTGCTAAAAGAAGAAGTGGACATTGAAGATATAGCAGAAATAGTAGCAAAATGGACGGGTATTCCCGTTCAAAGGATGTTGGAAACAGAGCGTAGCAAACTAATTAAGATGGAAGATTGGATTCACCAGCGGTTGATTAATCAGGAAGAAGCTGTGTCGTCCATAGCAAATTCAATACGCCGCTCGCGCTCTGGTTTGCAAGACGCTAATCGTCCTATCGGCTCATTCATCTTTCTCGGCTCAACTGGCGTTGGAAAAACTGAGATGGCAAAGGCACTTGCTGAATTTCTTTTCAACAATGAAAATGCTTTGGTGAGAATTGATATGAGCGAGTATATGGAAAAGTATTCCGTTTCACGCTTAATAGGAGCGCCTCCCGGATATGTCGGCTATGAAGAAGGAGGACAGCTCACTGAAGCAATTCGTAGAAAACCTTATGCCGTTGTTCTCCTTGACGAAATTGAGAAAGCTCATCACGAAGTATTCAATATTTTGCTGCAAGTCCTTGACGATGGAAGGTTAACTGACGGAAAAGGCAGAACAGTCAATTTTAAAAACACAATTATAATTATGACTTCAAATCTCGGAACCGATATTATCCAACGAGAATTAATTAATATTGATGAGGTAAAGAAAGCACTCATTTTTGAAAATGTAAAAAATCAAATTATAGATTTACTTAAGTTAAAAATGCGACCTGAGTTTTTAAATCGTGTTGATGATATTGTATTATTTAAACCGCTAACAAAGAAAGAAATCAATCAGATTGCCCGTTTGCAGCTTTCTATATTGAAAAACAGAACAAAAGAAAATGGAATTCAACTCAAAATAACTGAACGCGCTTTGGATTTGATTGCCTCGCTCGGTTTCGATGAACAGTACGGAGCAAGACCACTTAAACGAGCTATTCAAAATCATATATCCAATCCATTAGCTTTAAAATTACTTAGTGGTGAATATATATCCGGAGACAGCATTACAGTTGATACTTCTCCGAGAGATGAATTCATTTTTAATAAAGAAAATTAAAATGAACTCTTTTAAAAAAAATTATGAATATAAAACATTTTGGAGTAGTTTTTAATTGGAGTGTAAAAATTTCGTAATATAGATTTTTATTCTGAATAGAATATTTTTGCTGAAAAGAAAAAATTTCGTAATTTTGTAAAATGCTTCCTTAGCTCAGTTGGTAGAGCAACTGACTCTTAATCAGTGGGCCACAGGTTCGAATCCTGTAGGAAGTACCAAAGAAAAGCCGATGTTATCTAAATCATCGGCTTTTCGTTTTTATTTTTAATTTCACTGATGCATTTGAGCTTGACCAAATGTTTCGTGAGCAAGCTCACTTTCGTTCCAAAGATGGATTATGGTATACGACAGAATGATAAGAAAAGATGTAATTGGTAAGCGAAACGAGAAATCTCAGAAATCCTTTTTAATTCTACATTTGAAATTTCTTACTTTGTTGCCATTGACATATTATATTTGCTTTTATATCAACTATTTAGTTTAATTATCTTTAAAAGTAAAATTCACAGAACTTGGGAGTGTTTTTTTGAATAACTCTAATTTTCGTTTAATTTCTTGGTAAGCAATTTGATTAGTTGCGAAAAAAGTAACATTGCTTCCTGCTGGAGTAATTCTTTTTTTCTCTAATTTTAAATCTCCTACTTCGAGCCATTCATTAGGAATATTTATCAACAAGTCTTTATAAATCATAATCAATTCAATATTTCTTTTCTTTACTAAACTGCTTAACAATTCAATATTCCCTCCATTTTTCCAGTAATTTAATGCTTCTTTTGAAGATAAACCAGCTAAATCTAAAACGAAATTATCATTTTTGTAGGAAACATAACCAATATCATTTACAGCAATAGGTTTTTTATAAAAGTCCACAGCAAATCTATGCATTTGATAATGCTGCTCATAAATATTATTTGAAGCAAGAGGAATAGTAAATAAATCAATTACATATCTAATTGAAGTAATACATAGGAAACAAATCAGAATAAAAATAATCTTCTTTATATTAGCTCTTTCTTTTTCAATAAGATGCACAGCATAAGGAGATAAAAAGTAAATGATTATTAAAATCAGGAAAGTCCAGACATATATTTCATATCGATTGTACCAGCCATAATTTCCAAAAAGTAAATGCAGAAAAATTGCAATAGATGAAGTGATTGCGAATTGTTTTTTATTTGTTTCTTTTATAAAAAGAGAAAACGAAATCAAAAACAGAATACCAACAGTGAGAAATACTCCCTGGCGCTTAGCCAGTGAATTATGCAAATTGTTAAGGATAAAAGATAGTTTTCCGCTGCTACTTACTATTTCCGATTTAGCAAAAACTGAATTTGGGAGTGAATCAAGGCATAAACTTATAAGAAAAACAGAAAAAATTCCTGTAAAGAATACAATTAAAAAAAATGAAAATATTGATTTCTTAAAATTCTTTCTAAGAAACAGATAAGTTAAAGCTGATAAAGAAATTGCAAGGTTTTCATAACGAATTAATGGAGATATAATAATAACAAATATTAACCAATTTTCTACTTTATTCTTTTCTATTTCTAAAATTAAGCCATAAGCAATTAGAGTAACCAAAAGGACTTGCAAAGAATGTTCCATTCCACAAAAAATCAGCCCTACAAGATTTGTTGCAAGAATTAATACAATTAGTGTTGAAGTTACAATTATTTTTTTTATTTGTTCATTTGTAATATTTAAGGAAATATTCAAAATTTTAGAAAAAACAACAACATTAAAAACTGCTGCAATAAGATTGATTAAAAATGGGAAAATTTCTAAAAATGAAAATGGTGCAATTAGAAAGGGCCATAAAATACTTGATGAAGGCGATGAAAACTCATTTAAATTTATTCCATAATGACCATTTAAAATATTTTCTGCTAATGATAAATGGATATAAGCATCATCAAGAGTATAGACTAAAATCCCGTTATTTAAAATTAATATTGAAATCAGTTCTGCAATCACACTCAAAAGTAAAAAAGAAACAGCAATCGTTATAGGATTAATTATATTTTTATTAATTTTCATTCTTTAGCATCCAATTATTCAGAAGAACAGTGCAATCATACATTATTTATTTGTATTAGCACTTGTTTAGTATTCTTCAATATGCAATGCTCCCGGATGTTCTTTTGTATGTCGAGTATAATTTCTATTATAAAGGAAATTGCTTACACATTTTACCATATTTGGATTACCGCATAAATAGAAATGAGTTTTTTCTGGAACAATCTCAATACCAGCTTCGCTTTGAAGAAGATTGGAATTTAAATGATTTTCAATATATCCTTTCAGACCTTTCCAATCTTCTTCGGGTTTTAAAAGAGTAGGAAAATAAAAGAAATTACTAAACATAGTTTTGATTAAACTTAATTCAGAAAAGTAACCTAAATCCCATACATAAGCAGCACCGTGGATTATTGCCAGTTTAATATTTATATGTTCTTTTAAATGAGATCGTAAAAAACTTATGTATGGAGCAAGGCCAGTGCCAGTTGCAACCATAACAATATTGCAATTTTCTGGAGTATTGTTCAAAGTAAATATACCAAGTATATTATTATCGAGCCAAATCCTGCTTCCCTGTTTTAAGCTAAAAAGGCGTGGAGTAAGCTGACCAGATTTTACCTGACTAATGTAAAATTCAAAATGCTGTGTATCTTGGTTTGCAGAAGCAATGGAATACGGACGTATAATAAGTTCATCTGGATTTGAATCTTCAACTGGAACAACAGAATTAGGAGAGCGCATTTCTTTCCCAAAAAGTCCAATCGAAGTATATTGTCCGGCTTTAAAATTGCTCCTTGGCTCGTCAGCTTTTATCCGCAGTATCATTAAATCAGGTGTGATTAATATCTTACCGACTACAGTTGCATTGTATTTATTGTCTATCATTTTTTATTTCTTTTTTTTTATAATATCTAAAATTAATAAAAATTCTTTTAATTTTATAAAAATATTTAAAAATTTTTATTTGATTGATTTTGAATAGCCAGAATTTATCATATTTTATTAAATTGCATAAAAAAGTGTTTGAAAATTTATAATATCAATATATTATGTATCAATTTGCTGAATTTGGTTGGAACGTATCACCTGAAATATTTAATATCGGACCTCTTGCAGTCAGATGGTATAGTTTACTTTTTGCACTTGGAATTATTTTAAGCTATCAGGTTATGAGTATTTTCTTTCTGAATGAAAAGAAAAGCATCAAAGATTTAGACCTATTAACTATTTATGTTGTAATTGGAACTGTTGTTGGAGCAAGGTTAGGGCATTGTTTCTTTTACCACCCGGATTATTATTTGTCCAATCCTTTAGAAATTTTTCAGATTTGGAAAGGAGGACTTGCAAGTCACGGAGCAGTTATTGCAATTTTGCTATCATTATACTTTTTCATTAAAAAGAAACCGGAATTTTCTTTCTTATGGCTTGTTGATAGATTAGTAATAGTAGGAGCTTTGGCTGGCTGCCTTATTCGAGTTGGTAATTTCTTTAATTCTGAAATTATAGGTATTCCGAGTGATTTACCATGGGCTGTCGTTTTTGAAAGAGTTGACAATGTTCCTCGTCATCCTGCCCAACTATACGAAGCTATAGCTTACCTTATTATTTTCCTTTTTCTTTTCTTTTATTATAAAAAATTAAAAGGTAAAACTCAAAATGGCCTTATCTTCGGATATTTTCTTGTTCTACTTTTCGGCGCTCGATTCCTCCTCGAATATGTTAAAGATTTTCAAACTGATGTCGAATCTCAAATGCTTTTTCATATAGGACAATATCTAAGTATCCCTTTTGTTTTAGTTGGTATTTATTATATTTTCAGGGCAATCAGAAATAAAAATAAAAGTCGATGAGTTCAGTTCATTTTATCGGTTCGCATTTGATACTATCTCATTTTATAATCTTTTGACTTGAAATATAAAACTAAAAGAATATATAAATTTAAAAACGTAGTTACAGAAATATATCATTCCTCAACTCACGCTTTTCTGCACCCTAATACTTCAATAACCATTTTTAAAGGATTTTGAGTCATTTATTATGACCTGAATTTACCGACAGAAAGATATAATTCTTTGAAAGTAGGATTAAAACACAGAACAGTTCATATTCCCCATCCTTATAAGAATAACCATTGACTACGCTTTTCCTGTCTGGGATTTTTAATTACAACTAAAATCTATCATCTTCTTTATTTTAGTTATAGAGATTGGATTTCTGATTATTGGGCATATTTAATTTTATTTTCATTTTTTTTTGCAATTTTTTATGTTATATTGCTTTTTTGTTGTTCTTATATTATTGTATTATTATTGTACTAATAGTGTTTTTTTTGAACTAAATAGTATTTCATACGTATTAAAATATGAAAATGTAATTGGAAGAAAAAATGAGCATTATATTTAAACAAAAGGGAAATTCTTATAATATCTTTGTGGTGCAATTCTTACTGATGTCAGAATCCATTTTGAAAAATAGTTCTTTGGGGTCATTAATTATTAGTCATTAGTTTTTTACTAACAACTAATTACTGATAATCCTCTTTATTCCCTTTTCAAGAGAGGAGATACATAAGTAAAGATAGAATTTATTTAACGAATTGTTAAATCAAAAGATAATAAAATAATATAAATAATAATTAATTTTAAATAAAATAAAGGAAATAAATATGTCAACACCTACACCGGGATTTTATCCACAGAATCCACCAAATTACTACCCGCAAAGGCGAAAGACCCGCTGGTGGATGCCACTTCTTATAATTGGAATAATTATAGTATTAATTTTAATTATTTTTGGAATAATGATTGGAACAATTGGCTCAATGTTTGAAAAAGAACCATTCCAGGTAAAAGAAAGTTCAGTTCTATACATTAATTTCGGCGAACAACTGCCCGATTACTCATTTGCAGGACCATTTGACTTTTTAGACCAAACTAAAAAAAATTCACTATTTGATGTAATAACTGCAATACACAAGGCAAAAGACGATACAAGAATTATGGGTATTTACTATAAAGCAAATTCCTCTGTAGTCGGTTGGGCAATGAGTGAAGAATTTATTGAGGCAATTAAAGATTTCAAGCAATCTGGAAAATTCGTTTATGCCTATATGGATTATGGAGGTGAAACCGAATATATGCGTGCCTCCATTGCCGATAAAGTTTTTATGTCTAATGAAGCATTAATTGAAATGAATGGCTTTGCAGTTGCTTCAATGTTTATGAAAGGGCTTTTCGATAAAATCGGAATAGATTTTCTGGTCGATTTTCACGAAGATTTTAAATCTGCAGGTGAATCTTATGTTAATAAGAAATTTACTGATTCTTCAAAATATCAATTGAAAGTAATTCTTGACCAGCGTTTAGAACAGTTCGTTAATGCTGTTGCTGAAAACCGTAATCTTTCACCTGATTTTATTAAGCAAGCTTTAAATCGTGGAATTTATACTCCTGATTCTTTGCTCGCACTCGGATTTATTGATTCGCTTATAAATGAAGTATCGTTAAAAGAAATGATGAAAGCACAGATTTATGGAGCCGCTGATTCAACTGACGAGAAAAAATTAAAATTAGTTAGCGTTTCTAATTATGTAAATAGCGTCCCCACAAAAGAAGAACGCACAGAGATAGATAGAGACAATCAAATTGCAATAGTATTTGCAAGCGGTGTTATTACCGCTCCATCCGGAAATGTTTTTGATAGTGAGACAAATATTACTTCAGAAGAATTTATTTCAAATCTTAAGAAAGCTGTAAATAACAAAAAAATATCAGCAATCATTATTAGAGTAAACAGTCCGGGCGGCTCTGTTTTAGTATCAGACGAAATTTATTCAGCAATTTTAAAAGCTAAAGAAAAGAAGCCAATTTATTGCTCAATGAGTTCTATGGCTGCTTCAGGTGGATATTACATTGCTTCTGCCTGCGACAAAATTGTTGCTTCTCCATCAACCCTCACTGGCTCTATAGGAGTAATTTCAATGATTCCAAATTTAAACGGTTTGCTAAAAAAATTAGATATTACTATTGATACTATTTCAACCGGACCTTCTGCCCAGGATTTGAATATGTATATACCATATACTCAAAGACAAAAAGACAAACTTCATACACTATCGCAGGCAGTTTATTTCAGATTCATTGATAAAGTAGCAAAATCAAGAAATAAGTCATTTGACGAAGTTCGTGCTATAGCAAAAGGTAGAGTTTGGTCTGGAACAGATGCTTACCGTATTGGGCTTATTGATACTCTCGGTGGTTTAAACACCGTAATTTCAATGGTAAAAAAAGATTTAGGCATATCTCAGGATACAAGAGTAAAATTACAAACGTATCCAAGAGCTGAAGATGGTATTAATGCTTTACTTAAGTTGTTGGGTATAGCAGATGAAAATGATGAAGCTGAAATTGCAGTTAATCAAAAAAATAATATAACTGAACTTTTATCTCAAAATCAATCTGAATTTAAGAAAATATATAGCGTTTTACCGAATGAAATGAAGCCACAGGTTGCTTTTATTTGGAATTTAATACAAAATGCAAAAAATGAAAATGTTCAAATGGTTTACCCAAATTTGATTGAAATAAAATAAATGAATTTTTCATCAAAAAATAATCTCCGGTTTCAAATTCTATTAGTATTACTGGTGCTGATTTTCTTACCTGTAATACTAATGAATTTTTATGTAACGATAAGCACTGTCTTCAGTGGAACGGGCTATGCTCCTTTACCTTCTAATTTTTATGTCCAAAATAATATAGAATGCTTAAAACATCTTAAAAGCAGAAATGAGCATATTTTCATTAATGACACTTTGCAAGCTGGTAGCTTTATCCTATCCATCGGAGATATAAGTTGTAAGAATATTCATACTCTTGATTCCTGTTTAATGAATTTTAAAACTTCTGATTCTATTCTAATAAAAGCACTTAATTATAAAGTATTTCAACACATAAAAAAAGAAGAACAGAATATTAATTATGAAAGTTTAGTAAGTGTTTACAAAATAGAAAAGAAAAAGTTAAATACATTAACAATATTAGAGCTAAATAATGGCATTTTTATCCATTTCGTAGTTGAAAACGGAGCAACCGACAGAGCCGGAATAAAAAGCGGTGACGTCCTTTTTTCAATAGGTGGAAAACAACTTGCATTCGAACAATTACCTGAAAAATATGGATTAACAAGGGAATCTTTAAAGCATTTAAGGAGTCATCAAAGTGGCGAATTTGTAGAATTTGAAATTTTAAGGCAGAACGAATATCAAACAGTTAATGTATGTCTGGCAAGCTATGGAATTCAATTCTCTTTCCTTTATATATTCCTTACTGGTTTCGTTTACATTGCTGTTGGTCTGTATTTTGGTTTGATGCGACCGAATCTGAAAGCTGCACGATATACAGGGCTGACTCTTGTAACTCTTGGTATAACCTTTGCATCATCACTTGGGGTTAATCCTTATGATTATGATTTATTATCTAAACTTGTTTATTTAACAAATATAACAGCTTTCTTTTTCTGTATTCCACTTTGTTTTCATAGCTTGCTTTATTTTCCCAAAGAGCTTTACCCCGCATCACGCAACAAATTTCTAAAAATACTTAACTATTCTCTTGCCGCCGTAGGAACAATAATTGCAGATTTAGCTATTTTTACAAACTATCCTGTTTTCAAAGGAATTCTTTCTAGTATAATTTTCATCATATTAGTATTATTTAACATAATAATGCTAATTTTATACAGGAAGAGCCATTCCAACGAAGTAAAAAGGACTATGCGTTTTATTACTATTAGTTATTTAATAAATTTATTTTTTATCCTTTTTGTTCAAATATTTTATCGATTTTTTGATTATACTTCTGTCCCCTGGGTTGCAGAAATTTTTAATAATGCTTATCTGCTGCTCATTCTTATTCCTATTAGTTATATATACACAACCTGGCGCTATCGCTTGCTTGATATAGAAATCAACATTAAAAGAAATAAACTTTACAATTTTGCAACAATTTCCTGGAAAATTGTTGTAATTGTTGCAATAGCAACTTTTATCGTTGCTTTGTCACATATACGAATTGATTTACCCAATATTCATTTTGACGGCTCAAATATAGAAGTACTTGGAACGCCGTTAAATGAAGATTTACGCAGCTTTTATGAAAAAGTAATTATTATCATAGCATCAATTATCATCTCAATTTTTATCTGGGCAGCTGGAAACAAGGGACAACGGCTAATTGATAAAAACTTTTATCGCATCAAATTCGATTATCACCTTGCAAGCAAGCAAATTTCTGAATTAACCGGAAGAGGAACAAGCACCGATAATCTCGCTGAAGAAATTGTAAAAAAACTCGGTTCTCTTGTCCATTTGAAAAAAGTTGGGCTTGCAATATTTAAAAATGAAACCGAAATTACTACTTTAAAAATATATTCAGAAAACAAAGGCAATAATTTTGATTTTCCTATTGATTTAGAACATACTTTCATTAAAGCTATGGAGCAATTTTCCGGTGGTATCATAATTGATTACCTGCCAGACAAAATTCGTAATATTTTCAAAATTGAAAAATTCTTTTATGTTGTCCCAATTCGCTTGAAATCTAAACTTTTAGGTTGTCTTTTAATCGGAGAAAAGCTTTCAGAAACAGTATTACAAAATGAGGATTTTGAATTTTTAGCTTCTATTTCAAATCAGATATCAATTTCAATAGAAAATTCTTTTCTTTACGAAGAGCTTTCACAACGAGAAAGAATTAAGCACGAACTAGATTTAGCGAGGAAAATACAAACTGCCTCCCTCCCCCAATTTGTTCCCGATATTGAAGGTTTGGATATTGCAGGACTTTCTATTCCAGCTTATGAAGTTGGCGGCGACTTTTATGATTATCTAACGAACAGTTCTAGCGACTTAACAATTATTCTTGGTGATGTTAGTGGAAAAGGGACATCTGCTGCTCTTTATATGTCGAAAATTCAAGGTATTATAAGAATTTTACATAAATATTCAACATCTCCAAAAGATTTATTAATTAAATCTAACGAACAGCTTAAGTACAATTTAGACAAAGGTGCTTTTGTTACAGCGGTTTGCGCCCATTTCGACTCAAAGAATCAAATTGCTAAAGTTACAAGAGCAGGACATCTTCCACTTCTTTATTTCAGTAAAATCCGTAATTCTTTTGAAATTGTTACTCCAAAAGGTATTGGGCTGGGGATGGGAAAAGTTAAGGAATTTGCAAATTACCTTGAAGAACAGACAATACTCTTCAATTCCGGCGATATATTTATTTTCATTAGTGATGGAGTCGTGGATTCAAGAAATGATAGCAAAGTTGATTTCGGACAGGAAAAACTTATTGACAATATAAAATTCTGCATTGATTCTAATGCAGCCGAAATACGCGATAATATCATCAAATCAATTAAACTTCACACTCAACATACTGAGCAGTATGACGATTTAACTATTGTGATTGTGAAAGTAAAGTAGGTACAGTAATTTAATGATAATGATTAATGATTATTAGGTTATTAGGATATTGAGTTATTTGTTTATTGGATTATAATATTTCTTATTTGAAATGATACATATTAAGAAGTGTTGTTTGTAATTTTACCTGTAATTCTGAATCCCACGATATAGCAAGTGCTTCATTTAAATGGAGATGACATAACTTAAACTTTCGTAAAGTTTGGGCAGTAAGAAGTAAAGATGTCATTGGCAATCCCAAAATAAAAGAAGACCTTTATTAAAATGGAGATAACATCACTATAAGCATCATTCTGACGGATGTCAGAATCCATCTTATTATTCAACGCTATTCAATTTTAGCTATTTCATTGAAGCATTTGGGCAAGCCCAAATGTAAAGAGTGAGCAAGCTTACTTGCTTTCCCAAGTTGGATTCTGGCATACGCCATAATGACAATCTTTTCCAGACATACAAGTAACAAGTTTTTTGCATAACTAAAATTCTTGAATTATCTTTACAGTCATCGGTCTAATTTGATATTGGAAGAATTTGAAAGTAAATTACTGTAGAGAACAGGCATACCTGTTCTCTACGTTCAACAAGAAAAAGTTCATTTTTAGAAATTAAAGCTATACTTTCTAATCTTTCTAAACCATCTAATATTAATCAATTATAACCAATTTAGTTGAAATAATATTATTTTCGAGCATTTGGCAAATATAGACTCCTTTTGAAATATCAGGTATTTTTAACGTTTCATTAATAACAGAAGAACTGCTTAGTATATTTGTGCTGAAAGCAACTTTCCCTTTTAAATCAATAATTCTAAATACCAACTCACTATTTGGCTCTTTTCTATTATATGAAATAAAAAGTGAATTTTGAGAATTTTTATAAACATTTAAATCTGACATATTTTGCAGGTTTAAATCTTCAATTACCGGAGAACTCATATCTAAAACAAAGAAACCAGCTTCGGAAGCCATATAAAGGATTTTATTTTCATTCTCACCAAAAAATTCCTGCGCCCATACGTTTGCACGTGGTCCATAGTTATATCTGCTTGGATTCCAGGTTGCACCACTATCTTCAGATACTAAAATTGTATTTCTTTCTCCGCAGGCAAGAATATTATCTTCATCAGTAAATCTTACTGAATATAAATCTCTTTTTATGCTGGTATTAACGCTATCCCATGATTCGCCGTAATTTGTAGTTTTCAGAATAAGTCCTTTATCACCAACAGAATAGCCAAGGCTGCCAGTAAAGCAAACCGAATGTAAATTAGTCGTGCCATTAAAACTTGATAAATCCCAGGAATTTCCGCAGTCAGTTGTTTTAAGTAAAACTGATTTGTCCCCGACAGCAAAACCGGTATCAGCACTTATAAAATGAATTTCGTTTATATTAAGTTCATTTACAGAATAGGTTTCAGTCCAATTATTGCCAGCATCAATTGTTTTTAAGAAAGTAGATTCACCAGCAGCAAAACCAATATTATTATCAACAAAGTAAACAGATTTCAAATTGTAGTTATTGGAACTATGCTTTTCTTCCCAAGTAATTCCCGCGTCATTAGTAATAAATATCAAGCCATCATCACCGCATATAGCTCCGTTTATAGAATCAATAAAGAAAATTGAGTTTAAGTTTTTATTCGTAAAAGAAGTTTGTTGATACCATTTTTTTCCATTAACTATAGCTTTGGCAAAAGTGCCATTATCGCCAACAGCAAACCCATTATTTCTATCAGTGAAAAAAACTGAATTCAAATCAGGTGTTTCACTAAAAAGAACAGAATCAGGTTTATTCCAAAACCACCCATTATTTTCAGTTTTTAAAATAGTTGATTTGTCTCCTACTGAAAACAAATACAAAGGATTATTTTTCACCAAGCAGATAGAATTTAATGAAGTGAGATAGTCAATATTTTCATTTTTCCAATCAATGCTTTCATCATAGCTTTGCCAGGTAACTCCGCCGTCAGTAGAACGCCTTACAATACCTAATCCGGGGTTAGTATTATTAATAGTATAGAAATGCTCAGTATAACCGCCAACAAATATTTCATCATTATCTCCGCTTTCGTTTGTCGTAACAGCCAAGGTAAAAAAGCTCGTGTCTGCAAATGCGATTAAATCCCAGTTATAGCCGCCGTCAGTAGTTTTAAAAAGTCCTCCGTTGGGAGTATTTATTGGGGAAAGATAACAAACAATCCCATACCCAACTCGTGGGTCTCTCTTGCTAAATTCAATCTCTGGAAACTCTCCGTCATCTTTCCAGTATTGTGGATTGATTAAAGTAGCTGTAATTTTCCAGTTGTAACCGCCATCTGTAGAGATAAAACATTCTGCATAATTTGAAGTTGCAAGGATTATATTGGTGCTATCCTCACGAATATAAATTGAACAAATGTTTACTGGCATTATCGTATCTCTGTATGGGTCTTCTGCGTTATCTCTAACTTTACGTGGTGCAAGAATAGTAGAAATAGTATCCCATGTTATGCCACGGTCTTGACTTTTATATACATTTCCAGATGTATAGTCGCCGATAAATAGTATATTTGGGTCGTCCGGCTTCATTACAAGAGCTTTTCCATCTAAACAAATGTTATTACTTCTCTTCAAAACAGTTACCCAGTCGTCCTTATTATTACCATGATTTATTGTTCTCCGAACATCTCCAAACATTAAGCCACCGCAAATAACAACATTTGTGTCTATAGGGTGAATAAGTATATTGTTAAGCAATGCAGTACCTCCTCTGTAACCAACTACAACAGTATCCCAAGATAAGCCGGCATCATAGCTTCTGTAAATAACGCGTCCTTCGCCACCGACAAATATAGTATTTGGATTCTGTGGGTTTACACTGACTCCATAAGTCGGCTCATCAATTAACTTTTTCCAGCCAGATAACTGGGGAAAAAGCGGATAAGTGCCAAATAGTAAAATCATCGATAATAGAATTAATCTTTTCATTTTTACCTCAAAAATTGATAAAAAATTTTTTTAATAATATTTTCTTGCTTTTTAAAATTAAATATCTTTCTTCTGCTTTTTCTGAAAGTATAATTTAATTATCTTTTTTAAATATTACAAATTAAATTAATATATTTTTGGTAGTGCTTGATAGCAGAATTAATATATTTAAAAATCCGGCCATTCTCCTTTTTAAGATATGAATGGAAATCCTTTCTAAATATAGAACTCCTGACTCCATAAAGAAAATAAAGGAGTAATGAGATATACCTCGTAATGAATAATTGTGCAAATTATCCAGAAAAGGTGTCATTCCGAATCCCAAA
>CAZCHH010000038.1:0-34723 GCA_964498585.1 uncultured Hyphomicrobiales bacterium | reverse complement strand
TATAAAAAAAAATATTAAGTTGTATTTGGTTTAAAAAATAAGGAAAAAATATCTTGGCTTAATTGAGTAAGTTTTGTTTTTTTGTTTATTCCAATCCATAGACAAAAAAAGAAATGAACAAGATTAAGCGGATTGGCAAGATAAATAATAAAAAAACATCCTCCGCCATGAGTTTTCCGACTTTGAAAAACGGAGGATGACATTAAATAAATAAAGTTCAATAAAATTACGGGATGATTTATGAAAAAGAAAATTTTTCTTCTGATTGCAGCTTTAGCAATAGTATTTGCTAATGTGGTAGTGGCTTGCCCACCGGGTTACACTTCTGTTGATGATGAAATTACAATTGACGAATGTACATACTATTTTTCATATTGCTATGGAATCAACGGGCTTGGATTGCATGAAATAATTCTAACAGAAATCTGGCTTGATTATAATGAAGACGCTTGCGCAGCAAGATTTGAAAATTATCAAGGATACTATACTAATCAGATTTTATTAAAAATAGCTCAGAGTGATTTTATTGAAGATGAATGGAATTTAGAAATACCTGAATGTCCGAATTTCTTATGTATGATACGCTGGAGAGATGCAATTTGTTACGAATATTGGTTTGGAGATAAGCATTATCCACCTAATGGAAGAACCCGTATGTTTAAATGCGACAATGAAGTAAGGTCTTGTAATGAAACAGTAAAAATATGTTGGGAAATGATAAATGGAATTAGAACTATTCAAATAGAACGAATAGGTTATGAAACAGGTACAACACCTTGTAACAGTGCTGAGCGCACTAGATGCCATACAAATTGCCCATAAACTACATATAATTTTAAAATTTATGAATATCAAAATCATATTTATATTGTTTTTGTTTTTAACAAATACTCTTTTTACTCAAACCTGGAATTTGATTTATAATGAGATTTTTTTACCTATTGCTCCATATACAGGAGGGCACGAACGATTAGAAGCTAATTCTATAGCCGCATATAATGATTTAATCACAATAAGCAGGTCAGTATATAAAGATTTACTCATTACATATAATCAAACTAATCAAGAATGGGAGTTTCTTAACAACAAAGAGATTTGTTCAATGATTGATAGTATTCATAATTTAAAGCCATCTGATTTAAAAGATATACTTAATATTGTATATGATTTAGAAGGTTCATTATGGGCTGTTTTAAATTATAATATTATTATTTCATTAAAAAACAACACTGCACAGATTTTTACAGAAGTATTTAATAAAAATTTAAATAAGTATTTTCCAATTAAGCAATGTAGAGACATTAAAATTGATAAAAGTGGTAATATATGGGCAATCATTGTTCATGAAAATACTGAAACAATGATAAAATACTATAGCTTATGTAAATTGAAAGACGGGAAATTTATCACAATAGATTATCCAACTTGTGGGGGCTATGGTTATGATGGATTAAAAAAGAATATTGCATTTGACTATTCTAGAAGAGTTTTCCATACTAATACAGATACATTATATATAATTGAAAACGATGAAGTTATTCAAAAGATATGTATTTTAGATTTACCAAATGGATATTCATATTATTCAAAAATCGTTGTTAATAGCAAAAATGTTATTTATACAATTAATGAAAACTTAATGCTATATGTTTTAGATGGAGACAATTATACTTTCGATGATTTTGTACAAAAAAAAGAAAGGTTATTAACTCCTACAAGTCAATTGAATTACTATTATATGTGTATTGATAGTTCTGATAATGTGTGGATAACAGGTATCTCAACCTGTACTTTATACAGATTAGATACAGCAGGTAACTGGAATTGCTATGATGTCCCCAAATTTAATACATCAATAGATGAATGGTGTTATAAAGAAAATTTAGAAGCAGATAAATACGGTAAAATCTGGATACCTGCTGATGGTATTATTAGTTGTGGCTTATATTGTTTTGACCCAAATGGCATTATTTCAGTTAATGAGCAACCTTCAACTGAAAAACAAGGTTTACCTGATGTTTGGATTAGAAATTTATATCCTAATCCATCAAATTCAGATGTTACAGTAGATTTTTTCTTAGAACATTCAGTTTTAAGCCAATTAGAAGCAAAATTATTCAATATTATGGGAATTGAAGTAAAAGATATAAAAGATGGTTTTAATTATAATAGTCATAATATGAAAGCAACTTTTAAATTCAATGTTGCAGATGTTCCCAAAGGAAGCTATATTGTTTCGATTAAAGCTGGTAAAAACCACAAGTTTTGGATGTTAATGGTTGGGTATTGAAATAAATCATTTAGCTTTATACCCTGCAAGAAAATTCTTGTCAGAAAAAAGATGATCTATATCTCGAAGATCTAAGAATAAAGGATGTCTTACTTTTTAAAAATGTAGAATATCTTGTCTGAAAAGCTAAGATACTTTATGACAGTGAAAAGCCATACGAACAGCAAGCTGTTCGTATGACTTACAAAGATGGATTCTGACATCCGTCATAATGACACTCTTTATCACTTTTGTAAAGTTTCCAAACTTTGCGAAAGTTTTAATAACTTAATAACTTAATAACCGAATAACCCAATAACTCAACAACCTAATAACTTAATAACCGAAAACTATAAACCAAACACGGAGAAACAATGAAACAAACCATTCTTTTTATTCTATTAATCTCCAATCTCGCTTTTGCAGAAGATTGTGATTGGCAATGGAGTAATCCACAACCGCAAGGGAATGAATTATATTCAGTTGAGTTTGCAAATAAAGATATTATTTACATCGCTGGTGATGCCGGAACAATTCTAAAATCTTGTGATGGTGGTAATCAATGGGAATTGCTTAACTCTGGAACAACAGAAAATCTTTGGTATATGAGTGTACTTGACTCAAAGAACGTATATATTGCTGGTGAGTTTTCTTTACTTTTAAAAACAACAGACGGTGGAAAAACATGGTTACATAAATCTTTTCCAGAAGGAGATAGTATTTTTTTCCCTATAATTCATTTCAAAAATAAAGATATTGGATATGTCCTTTTATCTGATAATAAGCATCTTTTAAAAACAATTGATGGTGGTGAAAATTGGAATATACTTTTTGCAAGTAAATACAATAAAATAAATCATTTTTTCTTTATTAATGAAAATGTTGGTTTTTTAACTTATTGCGATACCCTCTTAAAAACAACTGATGGTGGATTAAATTGGATTAAAATAAATAATATTCCTTTTGTAAATAATTCAAAGTATTATAAAATATTTTTCTATAATGATAGTATAGGTTGGCTAAATTCTACAAATGGAATTTTAAAAACTACCGATGCAGGTGAAAATTGGTCTTATATTAATGAATTTTCTGATTATATTAAATATTACAGATTTTTCGATGAAAATACTGGTTATATTTTTGGCAATAAATTCCTTTATAAAACTACTGACGGTGGAAGTAATTGGGATCCACAATTTAGTGGTGATTCTTTTGATAAAGATATATTTTCAATTGATATTTTTTCTGATGGCTTTTTAATTGGAGTCGGCAGTAATGGTGCTATAAAAATGACAACCGATTTTGGTTATAATTGGATTAATATAAGAAATGGATTATTGAATTCAATTTATGATATTCAATTTATAGACACGGAATTAGGTTGGGCAGTCGGGCTTAATGGAACTTTATTAAAAACGACTGATTCAGGGAAAAAATGGCAAAATATGAATAATGCTTCATTTTCAAGAAGTATTGGAACTGTCCAGTTTTTTAATTCCGAAATCGGGATTATTACTGAAAAAGAAGGAGCTGTTTTCAAAACTACAAATGCTGGAATTGATTGGGTAAAATTAAATGAAATGCATGATTTATCTTTTCAAGATGTTTTCTTTATAAACGAGCAAATTGGCTGGATTGGGCTATGGTCTTGGATTGGTGAATATTACATTATGAAAACTACTGATGGGGGCAGTTACTGGAGCTATCAAAAAGCGCTTAGAGATACTTCAATAAATGAAATACAATTTTTAAATGAAAATATTGGTTATGCAGTAGGCAATCATTCCTCTGGTTTGTTTTTTAAAACTGAAGATGGAGGTAAAAACTGGAGTATTAATGAAATCGACCCCAATAAATATATCATAAGTTTATGCTTTATTAACCAAAATACTGGATGGTTAGTTGGGAATTCAGGTTTCATTGTTAAAACAACCGATGGTGGTGGTAATTGGATTTATCAGAATGTATCTCCAGATTTTGATTTTAACAAGGTTGTTTTTATTGATGAAAATAATGGTTGGATAATCTCAACTTATAGTAATAAGATTTTTACAACGACAAATGGTGGTCTTAATTGGAAAATAGATAATATTAAGACTAATAATTTAATACGTTCCATTTATTTTATAGATAATAAATACGGGTGGATTATCGGTGATGCTGGCACAATTCTCAAATATTCCTGCACCGAAACAAGCATCGAAGTACATTTACCCATTTCCGAACACATCGATTTCCAAATCTTCCCAAATCCTACTACAAACGAAATCACTCTTTCCATTCCAGAAAATGAAAATATAAATACAATCTCTATTTTCAACTCTCTTGGAATGGAAGTAAAACGTATAGAACAAACTGAAATACTTGGGCAGAATAAAATTACTATTTCAATAGAAAATTTGCCAGTTGGCTTGTATCATTGTTCTTTTGTAAATCAAGCTGGAAGAGTAACGAAGAGCTTTGTAGTGGTAAGATAATGTTTTTGAACTCCTTCCCAAGTTGAACATGGGAAGGAGTTCAAAAAGTCATACGAGCAACAAGTTGATAGTATGATTGGAAAGAGAAATTTTTTATTATCCTTTTGTTTTATTCATACTTAAAAACTCACTACCAATCTGATTTTGCAGCCAATAATAAAGTTAGGATATACTCCTATTCTGATATATTATCACAAATATATTTCTCAAAAAAAAATAATATTTTGCTTGCATATTATAAAAAAAAATATTAAGTTGTATTTGGTTTAAAAAATAAGGAAAAAATATCTTAGCTTAATTGAGTAAGTTTTGGCTTTTGTTTAGCACCTAATCCTGAATGAAAAATAAAATGAGCAAAGTTAAGCGATTAGGCAAGATATAATAATAAAAAAAAACATCCTCCGCGATGAGTTTTCCGACTTTGAAAAGCGGAGGATGACATTAACTCACTAATGTTTTACAAATTTAAGAAAGTTAATGAAAATGAAAAAATTTATTTTTTTATTTTTAGCTTTATTTATCAGCTATAATGCGTACTCTGAAACAGAGAATTGTTGGTGTTGGTGTCGTGTAGATCCTTTATCCGAACCAGGTACAATGCAGTGGGTGGAAAATTGTCAGTGTTGTATGGACAATGGTATTGATTGTGTAATACCTATAGACGAAGATTATCGTCAAGGCGAATTAATGGTTGTAACTGGTGGTTTTACTTTAACATTACATCTTGATTATGTTATGTTTAATAGAAAAATTGATAATAATTGGACTGTTTACACCAGAAATGGAAATAATTATCCTTTTGATAGTCATCATTTTATTATTATTTCAGATTGCCCAGGACACCCAGAATTAAATAATTTGCGAATTGAACTTGATGGATTACAAACCAATAGTCAAGGATATTATACTGTTTTTATTCCAAGTGGTAATTATTAAAATACTATTGATTAGTTGATTTTATTGGTCATTCTGGTGGAAACCAGAATGACTTTCTTTTACACTTATACAAAAAATGTTATTAGAACTAATTACCGGAGAAAAAATGAATTTATTCAAAAATATCACAATATTTATACTATTTTTTATTTGTTTATTAATATTTTCAAATAAAGGTTATTCTAAATCAACAGACAGTTCTTACTGCTATTTAAAACCAGGAGATAAGGTAAAGCTAATATCCAAAAGTGAAGAAAACAGTTCATTCATATATATTTTTACAGATATAAATTTGTGCTATAGTTGCGATGTTAGTATAAAAAATATAGAAAAAATATCTAAATCACAAAATTTTAATTTGATAATAGTTTTTGAAGGTTTAAATGAAGAAGGAGTTGAATTAATAAAAAGTGAAAATAAATGGGAATCTACTGTTATTGCTGATGAATCTGGTTTATTTACCTCATATTATCAAATTAAAAATAAGCCGGCTTTATTAGGTTTATACCCTGATGGAACTGTTATTCAAAGCGGAAAGATTGATAATTCAACATTCAATGAAATTTTAAATTCTATTAAAACAATTAAAACTAAGAATGAAAATGGGGCTAATAATCTTTTAGAAATATCAAGAATTAAAGTAATAAAAGAAGATAATAATATAATATCAAACGGTTTGCATGTTGATGCATTATATAACAAAACAAAAAATGAGTATTACATAAAAAATTTAAGGAAACCAATAGTTTTTATTATTGATTCAACTGGTAAAGTAATAAATGAAATTAATAAAAGTAAATTTGAGAACTATGGTGGTATCTACTCAGATGAGTCTTTAACTTGGGTTGTAGAAGATTCAGTTTTTTCATTTGTTAATACTTTGTCGGGCTTTATTAGAACATCCTACTTTTACGATGTTTATAAAAACATAATAACTAATTCAATAATCATTGATACAACGACAGAAGATAAAAGAATTAAAAGAGGCCCAATTACTAAATTTGTAAGTTTTTTAAATTCATTTGTCGGTTATATGCGGTTAGATATAAATTTAAAATTAGATAATACTTATAAAACAATAATTAATTATAATTTAAATGGGCTATTTAAAAATCAATTTAATTCTCCTGATACAGTGTTCCAGCTTTATAAAATTTCAACTTGGTTTAAAGAGTTGTTTGCTTTTAATTATAGTAGCGAATATTTTATTACTTTACAGCAATTCTCAAATAAAATAAAATTCTGGGATTCAAATTTAATTAAATATAAAGAAATTGATTTTAAATTTGGTAAAACATATAGAGATATACAATCAGATTTAAATGACGACAAAGGAAAAGAATTTTATATAAAAAAAACACATATGCTTACTCGAACTATTTCTCTCCTTATTGATGATTCTAATGAAAATATATTAATTTGTTATTATAACGAAACTTTTCCAGAAGGCGAAACAGATATTTTTTCAGAAAATAAGATTATAGATAAAAATATCATTATTATTGATGAAAATGGAAATTGGAAATATAATTCGCCAATAAAAACAAATCCATCTTTTATTCCATTCTATTTTGATAATGGTTTAATATATGGTACAGAAATAAATAAGAATAAGCAACTTGAAATAGTAATCTATAAGCTAACTCCTTAATTCTTTTATTATTTTAAGCTTTAAAATATTAATTATCATAACAACTTTCCAAAGGCAATTTAATAAGTTGGTATGAAATATTACTATTGGGATAAATATATATTTTATAATCAATTTATACTTGCAGTCAATAATAATAGGAGAAATTCCAATAAAGTTATATTTACGCAAATATATTTAAAAAAAAGATTTTGTTTGGTAATTGTTTAAAAAGGTTTATGTTGGTTTGTCAGCAAAAAGAAATAAAATTAGAAAAAAAGAACTTGGCTTAATTGAGTAAGTTTTGTTTTTTTGTTTATTCCAATCCATAGACAAAAAAAGAAATGAACAAGATTAAGCGGATTGGCAAGATAAATAATAAAAAAACATCCTCCGCCATGAGTTTTCCGACTTTGAAAAGCGGAGGATGAAACAAATTAATGTTTGTATAACTAAAATAAGGTTTTTTTTAATGAAAAACAAACCCTTTTTTTTGATTATCGTAATAGTGCTTACGTTTGTTTCTATTTCTTCTAATTTAATGGCAAATAAACAACCTTCAGTTCAACCATTAGCAGATGGAACATACAAATACACCTTTTGGAACGGACCTGAATCAACAGTTTATAACTCAGAAACTGGCCACCAAGAATCACATTGTACAGGAAGTGATGATATTTGGTGCAAAGATGTTGTTTGCGGAATTAAAGGTCCAATTTTACCCAAAGGAACTAAAATTGATTTATGGAAAAATTTAAACGAATCTGGAAGTATTGGAAAAGGCTACATTAACTGTACTATCGAAAAAGATTTTAATACTGTTACTGGTGAAGAATTGATATATTCAATTGATGATTCTAAACCAGTTTTTACTAATTACAATGAATGGTTAAATGCAACAAAATAGTAAATAATTGTTATTGGCTTCCAATACAAATTGGAAGCCATTTTTTTAATAAACCCATTAAAGTTATGAAGTATATTAAAGCATTCGTTTTGATTTCAATTTTATTTCTTTTTACTAACAGTTTATTCTCTGAAAATAATGAAAAGAGAAATATTATTAATTTTATAGAAAATATAAAAACTCAATTTCCAAACGATATTGATTTGAATTTAAGCAGTCAAATATTTTTTATTTCAAAATATGAATTCTTCACTTGTGTTAGCGATAGAATCAATGTCTTTTCATTTCATTCTGATGATAAAAACAATATAGTGGTTGTTAGGCATTTGGAAAAAGGAGAGGAAAATTTTTTAAAAACTATTAAGGAAGTATTAAAAGCCGATATTGTTTTATCTGATGTTGATTATAGTATTTGTGAGTTGTTAAATGTAAATTTAAATTGTATGTTTTTAGTAAATAACAAAGGTGAGATTATTGGTAAAGACGAGCATCTCACTGGAGTTATGACGCCAGCAGAAAATCTAAATTTAGAAAAGAAAAGATATTTAAATAAAGTAAAATTAGATGAAAGTTATGTTTCTTTGGTTTCACCGGATAAAGTAGTTTTTGATAAAAAATATAATCGTATATTAGTGTTTGACAACAAACAAAATCATATTTTCGCTTTTAATTTATTTGATGGCAGATTAATTTCAGATATCAGTATAAGCGACAGATTGAAAAATTATTATATTGACACTGAATTAAAAAATTTAGATGATAGCAATATTTACAAATTAAGTGGTCAGAACATTTTAAAATATGTTTATTACGCTGCTATAAACGATTTGGATTTTGATTATTCAAAAAACATTCCTTATGCAAATTGTCGTCTTGTGAACAAATTTGAATATACAAATAATTTCAATACAGAAACAAAAGATAGCAGTGTTGGTTTAGACTACTCATCAATTAATGTATTTATAAATATAAAAAATGATTCTCTTTCTGATGTCAATGAAATTTACCAGCCAGCTATTGAACTTAATTCTAATTATATTCCTTATAAAGATAAATATCTTTTTGAGGTTTTAGAATCAGAAAAAGAAAATCCAGATAGTAATTTCCTTTTTGTTTTAGTTGATAATAAAAAAAAGACATCGAAAAACCTTATGTCTTATTCAGAACTAAAATCCTCGACTGGCATTGGCTTTAAAAGAACGAGGTATGCAAATTTCTTTTTTTCTGCAAACGATGAAAACTTTTTTTATCTAAATCCAGATAATCAAATTTTTATTCATTTCACATTAAAAAACGATAAAATTGAAACAATAAGAAAGATTACAGAAATATCTAAAATTAATGATGTTTTTGAAAATATTATTGCTTCGAGAAAAGCCGATAGCATTTTTAATAAAAAATTCGTTTTACCTGTAAAAAATTTAATTAACGAGGTTTTTATTGATAATGATAAAATTTATGTTTATGTAATCAAAAAACATAATTACCGGAATGACATTATTGAAGCGTATCTATTGACATTTAACGCAAAAGGAGAATTTTTAAAAGAACAAAAAATTGACTGGTTTACAAATAAATTCGATTTACTCAATTCTCATTTAATAGGAATTAAAGACAAATCAGTTTTCTTTTTAAATAAATGGAAAGAATTTCGCTGGGAAATAGAAGAGCAGGAACTAAAGTAATTGCTTTTTATTTGATTGTAATTTTTTTTCTTTTTTTCTATTCCGCTGATATAATTTCTCAGACGCGGTTTTCTATTTCTTTCTCTCAGTCAAATACAAAAGATTGGCAGCAAGGAGAAAAGCAAATACTTGAAAGTTCATTTCTTTTTGAAACAAAACAAAAATTAGATATATTCTCTTTCCAGAATCAAATTACATTGAAAACCGCACTGGGAGTGCAATTATTAAAAGATAAGAATTACAAAGGAGCTGACACCTGGATACCAACAGATAACGAATTATACTTCGATTATATGCTGAAGTATCCTTGTGGCTGGCTTGTTGACCCTTTTTATTCAACTACTGCAACAACCCAACTCGTCGAATCTTTTACTCTTTCTGAAAGTAATAAATCGGTAAATTCTGCATTCTGGGACCCCATTACCACAATTGAAAGTTTTGGCTTCGCTTATAGCGTATCTGATTCTCTTTTAAATTTAACAAGCAGAATAGGTATATCGCTCAAGCAAGTTCGTGCTTACTTGAATACAAGAACAACAGATGATTACAAAACAAGCGATTTAAAAGAACGTTATAAATATGAAAGAGGCATTTCCTTTAAAAATGACATTACATTGAGTTATGCCTCAAATCTATCTCACCGCTGCACATTTGAGCTGTTCAGTTCTTTTGAACGTTTTGAAAACTGGACAGTTAAGTTTCAGAATGAATTTCAGGTAAAAATATGGGAATGGCTTGGGATAATAATAAAAGCTGATGTCTATTATGATGAAATTCAATCTCCGTCAATTCAATACAAACAAAGCACCCGAATCGGAGTAAATGCTACAATTTGAGAAATTCTTGCTATAATCCCTTTTCCCAAAGAAATGAATGTTTTTCTAACTAAACAGAAATGCGTATTTTAGTAGTTGATTTTTAATGCAAATAAAAAATTGTTTGGAAATGTATTTATTTGGAAATATATTAGTAGATGAAGAAGTAACGAATAGTTATTTTAAATGTGATTTGAATAAATGCAAAGGTGCTTGCTGCACTTTCTACGGAGAACGTGGAGCGCCGCTTAAAGATTCTGAAATTTATATTTTAGAAGAAGTTTACGAAGTCGTTAAGCAGTATTTACCTGCAAAGGCGATTGAAGTAATTGAGCAAAACGGCTTGTATGACGGATTTGCCGGCGATTATACTACTATGTGCATCAATAACAGGGACTGCGTTTTCGTATATTACGATGGAGACGTTGCTAAATGTGCTATAGAAAAAGCGTATTTTGAAAAGAAAATTGATTTCAGGAAACCTGTTTCTTGTCATCTTTTCCCGATAAGGGTAGCAAAACTTCCGCAAACTCATTGCCGCTACGAAAAAATTAGCGAATGTAGTGATGCCGTTAAACTTGGTGAAAAGAAAAAAGAGTTGCTTGCTCATTCTGTTTCTGAAGCAATGGAAAGGGAATTCGGCAAAGAATGGACAAAAGAGTTTTTAGAATTTTGTAAGAATGGAAATATTGAATAAACTTTCGCAAAGCTTCGTGAAACTTTACGAAAGTGGAATACTGTGTCATTCTGACGGATGTCAGAATCCATCTTATTATTGTTCTGTTTTATTCGATATATGCTATCTCATGAAGCATTTGGGCTTGCCCAAATGTTACAAGTGAGCAAGCTCACTTGCTTTTCCAACGAATAACCTTCCGAAGGTTTCCCAACCTTCGGAAAGTTTTGTAGAGTAAAAGTAAAGATGTCATTGGCAACGAAGTAAGAAATCTCAACCTCTGTGATAGCAATGACGTGAGATTCTTCGCTGTGATTCAGAATGACTAAAAAAATATGAAAGGTTAAATTATCCCGTTAGGGATTATATATTTGTAACAAGTGAAAGTCGTTTTTGTTCTTATCCCATTAGGGATTATATATACAATTTTATTATCCAATCCCTTTCGGGATAAAGACAAATTCACTTCCTTTTAAAATTTAATTATGGGGAGTAGAATTACAATCAAGAACACACCCCTTTTATACCCCTCTCAAGAGTGGTATAAGAAAAGAGGTTTAAATAAATTAAAAATAGATTATATACATAGATTTAAAGAAATATGAAATTATCATTAGATTTACGAACATCACTTTCACAAACACTAACACCGCAGCAAATTCAATATTTGAAATTGTTGCAACTTCCTGTTGTCCAGTTAGAACAGCAGGTTCTTCAGGAAATTGAGCAAAATCCGATGCTTGAAGAGATTTATTCAGAGGAACAGCATAACGAATCAAATGATGATAATGTTCCTACAGAAATGCACGAAGAGTATGCATCTGCAGGTGAAGAATATACTTCGGGTGAGGAATATGCTTCTGGTTCTGAATCAGTTGGTTTTGAAAGCGATGCAGACCACAATCATATTTCTGATACAAAAGACCCCTTCGAGTTTTATAAACTAATTTGGCAGGACAACGAAGAAGCTGGCTCAAAAGGACAGAATAAACAGCATACAGAGGACGATACAGAAGAATATCAGATTAAAGATAATATTTCTTTTATAGATGAGCTTTTCCAGCAATTCCGTATGCTTCCCTTAAAAGAAGAAGAAATAATATTGGGCGAATATATAATTGGAAATGTCGATTCAGACGGCTATCTCCGGCGCGAACTCGAAGAAATTGTTGATGAAACCAATCAATATATTATTGAAATTAATATTGAATTAAAAAATAAATTAGAACAAGACAATACTGATAATAAAAACGAAGAAACATTTTTAAATCCAGCGAGGAAATTTGCTATTCCAAATAGCATATTAGAAATATTTGATTTTAACAAGGATTACGAAGACAACACAGTTTTAAGCAAAATAAAGGACGGCACACTCTTTCAACCTCATATAATAAATGAAGTTGATTTGGAAATGGCTGAAAAAGTATTAGAACAAATACAAACATTAGACCCACCGGGAATTGGCTCACGCAGCGTTCAGGAGTGTTTAATAGCTCAATGCAAGGTTATTCCCGACCCAAGTGAAGCACAGGAACTCGCCTTGCGCGTTTTACAGGAGGGCTACGATGCCTTTGCTATGAAGCATTTCCATATCCTGATGAAGCAGTTCGAGATTTCAGAAGATGAGCTTCGTCAAGCTATTGATATAATACGAAAGTTAAATCCAAGACCTGGTTCTGGCGATTTTACTTTAGCATTAAATACCGTCATACCAGATTTCATCGTTGAAAACGATGAAGAGAAAAACGAAATATTTATAACGCTTAACGATAGTCGTATTCCACCACTTCGTCTTAATCAAGCTTATGAGAAACTGAAAGCAGACGCAAATTTCAGAAAATTCAATAAAGATACGCGCGAGTGGATTCGCACAAAATATGAAGATGCAAAATTCCTTATTCAGGCAATTCGCCAGCGGAAAAATACTATGCTGAAAGTTATGACCGCCATAGCCGGTTTACAACGCGATTTCTTTGAAAAAGGAAAAAGCGCATTAAAACCACTTATTTATAAAGACGTTGCCGATAATACAGGTCTGGACATTTCTACTGTTTGTCGGATAGTGAACGGCAAATACGTCCAAACCGAGTTCGGAATTTTTGAACTTAAATACTTTTTCAGCGAATCCCTTCCTAATGACGAAGGGGAAGACATTTCTACTACCGTTGTAAAACAGGTGATTAAAGAAATTGTCGATAATGAACCGAAAAACAAGCCATACAGCGACGAAATTATTGCTGTGGAATTAAAAAAACGCGGATATCAGGTGGCAAGAAGAACTATTGCAAAATATCGCGAATTAATGAAAATACCTATTGCAAGATTGAGAAAAGAAATATAAATTTGTTTTTGAATTTTAAATCAAATAAAAAAAACTAATGAATAAATTTTATGATGAGTTTGAGAACTCAAATTCTGAATATAACGATAGATTAAAACAATACTTAAAGGATTTTAGGAAAGGAAGCTTTAACAAATCCAATCTTCCGGATAGCGAAACCCTGGAAGATATGATTCACTATTGCATTGTAAACGAAAATTATTCTGATGCACTCTTTATCTGTGATGAATGGACAAAGAAACAGCCAGATTCCTCCAGCGCTTGGGTTAAAAAGGGCTTAACTCTTTTGCAAATGAATAAAATCCGCGCATCCATTGCTTGTTTCAATAAGGCACAGGTGCTTAATCCATCTGATTCTGAAGCACTTATTCACAAATCTTATGCACTTTCTGAACTCGGAAATCAAGCCGATGCTCTTACCTTAATCGATAAAGTACTTGACTATGACCCCGAAAACGAAGATGCCCTTTTCAATAAAGGGTTGATACTTGAAGAACTCTACGATTATGAATCTGCTATTGATATTTTCAATGAATTGCTCGAATCTGATGAATTTAATAAAGATGCCTGCGCCGAACTCGCTTTTTGTTTTCAGGCATTAAACGATTTTGAAACGGCACAGGAATTTTTCGAACTGGTAATTGAACAAGACCCATTCGATTATAACGTCTGGTATAACTACGGTTTGATGAATAGCCAAAATGGTGAGTTTTACCGCGCAATTGAATGTTACGATTTGTCTATTGCTATAAAAAATAATTTTCTACTTGCTCTTAACGAAAAAGGAAAAGCACTTTCTGCACTCGGCAAGATGAAACAAGCAATTGAATCTTTCAAATTGGCTAATGAAGTTAATCCAAGAGATACCGAAATTGTTTTAAATATTGCACATACTTATTTGGAAATTGACGAATACGAATCTGCTATTAAATATTTCGATAAGGCAATTAAAATAAATTCAAGGGATTATGAGCCGTATTACGGACGCGGCTTAGCTTACGAATCCATTTTAGATTATGAAAAAGCTTTGGATAATTATGATTTTGCTCTTAAACTTAGCCCGGAAAGCCCTGAGATTTGGTATGCAAAGGCAAACGTTTTAATTACACAGGAAAAATTACAGGAAGCAAATGATTGCTTCTATTATGTTTTGAAATATGACGCCTCAAATGCAGATTATTGGTTCGATTATGCAATGAATTTTCACAGTTTGGAGCAATACAAAAAAGCTATTTTCTGCCTACATAATGCAGTAAAAATTTATCCGAACTTTTCACAGGCATATTACTGGCTCTATGTTATTTATACTTTGATTGATGAAAATGAATTGTCATTAAAATATTTAAAATTAGCTTATCTGTTAGAACCTGAAAAATACACTGAACTTTTAGAGAAAACCATTGATAATTTTTAATTATTCATTGTTATTTGTTATTTTTTGTCATTCTGATGGATGTCAGAATGACACATATAGAGATGTCGTTTCCATTAATATAAACCATTTGCTTTATATTGCACATGGAATGACAGATTGATGAAACCAAAAATTAAGAAAGCAAAGATTTTAGAAGATTTAAAATTACTGTTTCAACTTTAAATAATTTAAAATTGATTCTATTGGATTCTGTTCTTTATTATCTGTTATTGTAATAATTGCAACCAAGAAAAGTAAAATAGCAGATATAATAAAACAAGCCACCATACCGAAACTTGAAGCAACAATTCCACATAATAAATAGCTAAGAAGTGAACCCAAAAGATTAGCACTTGAAGCCAGTCCCATAACTAATCCTTTGTGTTCAAAACTTGATTTTTTGCTAAGCACTGTATATAAAGTTGGAACAAGTGCAGCAAAGAAAATCCCGAGAACTGAGCGTAATGGGAAAAGGAATAAATAGTTAGGAACTACAATATGAAGAATGGTAGCAAAAGCACAAATTCCAGAGGATACAATCAAAGTTTTATGATAATCTTTTTTGTCGTTTCGGCGCCCCCAAGTAGGAGCAAAAATTATGCTAAAAACTCCTACAAGCCCAATAAGACCACCTGTAATTGTAGATAAATAAAGTCTTGGAGCTTCTAATTGCTCAATAAAAAGAGGGAAAATCGGATTTACAAACACAATACCTGCCTGTGATATTACAATTAATACTAAAAAACGTCCTAACTTCAATTTATTAATAGCAAAATGTATATTTTTGAATATATTATTTCCATTACTTTGAGTTAAAATCACTTTCTTTTCCTGAATAAAGAAATATATTAATAGACCACTAATCAAACATAATGCCCCTACAATATAGAAAGTATACCTAACTCCCCATAAGTCCGAAGCAATACCACCAAAAAAAGGCCCAATAATATTTCCTGCAGACATTGAACTTTGTAAAATACCAATTGCGTAGCCAGATTTTTCTTCAGGAGTATTGGCGGATATAAAAGAAAGTGCAGCAGCAATAAAGCCACTCACAGCACCCTGAATTATCCTTAAAGCAAATAATTGAGTTACATTTTGAGAAAAGCCCATTAAAGTAACGGAAACGGCAAGCCCAAATATTGCACGTAATATCATTAACTTTCTACCATACTTATCTCCAAGAATGCCCCAAATAGGTACCGTTATTATTGATAAAAAATATGGACCAGCAAATATTAATCCGCTCCATAGCTGAATTTCGTTGCTTCGTTCTATACCAAGTTCACGTATAAAAAAAGGAATGAATGGCACACAGGCACTCATTCCAATCATTGCAATAAATTGAGCTATGCTTATAAATAATAAATTCCTTTTCCAGAGAACTTGCAATTCAAGCTTTCTTTATTTAATACATTTTCATTTACAAAATTATGAATAAAATTGATTATTGGTAGTTTTATAATATTTTTAAAAAATCCAGAACTTCAAACCTATACCAATGACATATTTACGTTTGTCGGTCATTCTGAAGCGTTGAGAAGAATCTCAAATTCTGTGATAGCAATCAATTGTGAGATTCATCACTTAGTTACCAATGACATCTTTTCTTGTCATTCTGGCGTATGCCAGAATCCATCTTGGAAAAGCAAGTGAGCTTGCTCACTTGATACATTTGAGCAAGCCCAAATGCTTCAATAAAATAGCTAAAATTGTATAGCGTTGAATAATAATAAGATGGATTCTAACATCCGTCAGAATGACACATTTAGTGATGCCATCTCCATTTAATAAAGCACTTGCTTTATCAGGGAATAGAAATGACACTTAAAATTATATAAAATTAATCTGGT
Organism: uncultured Hyphomicrobiales bacterium; assembly: GCA_964498585.1. Taxonomy (GTDB): domain Bacteria; phylum Bacteroidota; class Ignavibacteria; order Kapaibacteriales; family UBA2268; genus JAAYJM01. Next base: position 17,720 of record CAZCHH010000038.1, on the reverse strand, counting down.
TAAGCAATACTTTGTTTCGTTAATGAGTAAAGTAGTCTGAATTTAACGTGATGACTCAACCTGTTCCCACAAAGCATATTTTAAATCTTTTATAGAATCTCCTCTTATAGAAGAAATGAAAAATACTTTTTCCTCAAATTTCAATCTTTTCAGCTTGCTTAACTGGGATTTTTCTATTGCATCAATTTTGCTGAAACAAACAATAGAATTTTTATAAATAAAATCTTTACTATATTTTTTTAATTCTTTTACTAAGGTTATATAATCATTTTTGGGATGTGGACTTGTAGCATCAATCATAAAAAGCAATGTATTTGTTCTTTCAATATGTCTTAAAAATTGCAATCCAAGACCTTTGCCATCAGAAGCACCTTCAATAATACCGGGTATATCAGCAACAGAATAATTTTCGCCTTCAGAAATCTTTACAATACCGAAATTCGGAACTAAAGTAGTAAAATGATAATCTGCAATTTTGGGCTTAGCTTCAGAAATAACTGAAATAAAAGTAGATTTTCCAACATTAGGAAAACCAACAATTCCAACATCTGCAATACTTTTTAGCTCCAAGAGAATAGTATTCTCAATAGCTTCACCACCTTGCTGGGCATATCTTGGAGCGCGATTTGTTGGTGTTGCAAACTCTGCATTACCTTTACCACCGCGTCCTCCTTTTGCAGCAATAATTTTATCGCCATTGTTAACCAAATCAGCAATAATTTCGTTATTTTCCCCATCTTTTATTACCGTTCCGCATGGCACCTTTATTAATAAATCTTTGCCATCACTACCGGTTCGTTTTGCTTTGCCACCATTTTGACCATTTTCAGCTCTATAATGAAGTTTGTATTTAAAATCTAATAATGTGCTTAAATGCTTGTCCGCAATGAAAATCACACTTCCCCCTCGTCCGCCGTTTCCTCCATCAGGTCCCCCTTTAGGCACATATTTTTCACGCCTGAAGCTGATGTGTCCCATTCCGCCTTTTCCAGATTTTATATATATTTTTGCCGTATCTATAAATTTCATAACGCTTAAATAATTTATACAATTAAATATTGACGCTTTTTTGATATTTCTATTTTAATAACATAGATAAATTCATAATCACAATCAATTTAGTTCCTACTGAAATAACATAATTTTGCAATGTTATTCTCGCTACTCACAGAATGACATCTTTTCTTGTCATCTCAATTATAATAAAGCATTTGCTTTATCAGTGGGGGGCGAAATGACAGACAAAAACAAATATTTCTTTGCACTAAATATTAGAAATAACTTAGAAGTTGTTTTTTTCGTTGATAGATATCGAAATGTTTTGAATGTTCTTGCATTAAAATACGTTTATCTTCATTTGAATTAAAATAATTTTCTATTAGAGTAATCAATTCTTCCTGTGAAGAAGCAATAAAATCACTATTCGGTACAATTTCAGGAAGAGCTCCAAATTGACTTACTATTGGTATGCAACCACAAGCCATAGCTTCAACAACTGCCATCCCAAATGTTTCATCTATTGAAAGTTGAAGATACAATGAACTTTTGCAATATAATTCAATTAATTCATTTTCAATTGAAAGAGGTCCCGGAATAATTGTTAAATTTTCTAAATTGCCTGCTTGTCGGATTGCATCTGATAAAGCAGAATCTCGTAAACCAGCTATAACAAATTTATATTTCGGTAAAAATTGGGCTGTTTCTATGAATTTGTCTATACCTTTGATTTTATATTCAATACTGCTGTATGTTCCTGATACAGTTAAAATTAAATCTCTTTCTCTTTGATTTTCTTTTAGATAATTAAAAAATTTTTTACACTCAATAGCATTATATAGTACTTTTACTCTTTCTTCTTTTATTTTTACCAAGGAATGTAACTGCATTTTAGCGTAAGACGAAACGGGAAGGATAATATCAGCTAGTTTAAAAGTATTTTTTACACAAAACCATCGAAAACGTTTTGCTTTTGCGCCATAATTAAGTTCTGGTTTGTAACATACATCGAAACCACCGGCGACTACATAAATTTTTTTTCTTAATATTTTTGCTAAAACTGCAGGTAAAAAAGTTGAATAATCAGCAAACCAGCAATATAACATATTAGATTGAAATAATTTGAAAAACGAACTTAAACTAACTGTAATCAAATTTATTATGCCTTTTATTGATTTGCCAAGTGATGAATTTTCTAAAGACAAGGTAAATCTCTCGGAAAGAATTTTTATATCAATTTTAGTGAATGTAGAAAAAATTGGTCCTATAAAGAGCATTTTCATCTTTTTACCAGTTTTATTCATAAATTTAAGAAAAATATCCCACAGTTATTGATATTAATGACTCAGCTTTATTAATAATTTTTTAGATACTGTTGTCTTTTAGAATCTAATCATCCGATTATCCGAAGTCATCGGATGATTTTTTTAAGATATAAAAGATTCTTTTATTTTGAATATCAAATAAACCATTATCATCGACATAAAAATTATTTGATTAACAATGCTTTTTCTAAAAGAGTTCGATGATTAGAGTTGTTATAATTTATTTCTAACGGAGTAATAGAAACAAAGCCATTTTTTAAAGCATTATCATCAGAGCTGGAATTATCATCCTGAACAATATAATCTCCATTGAACCAATAATACTCGCGACCAAATGGGTCAGTTCGTTTTTGATAGGAATCAATCCATTTCGATTTACTTAAATGAGTAATCTTTATCCCTTTTATTTCATTTTCATTTAAACAAGGAATATTTACATTAAGCAATAAATTTTTGGGTAGTTCTGCATTTGCAAGCATTTTCAAAATCTTAAATGAAAAACTCGCTGCTGGCTTAAAATCTTGAGTATAGCTAAACGAATTTAACGAAAAAGCAATTGAAGGAATACCTTGAATTATGCCTTCCATAGCAGCTGCAACTGTGCCGGAATAAGTTACACTAACAGAAGTATTAGGTCCTAAGTTTATTCCAGAACAAATCAAATCCGGTTTTTCCTTCATTAATGTCGATACTCCAAGCTTCACACAATCCACTGGAGTTCCATTTATAGCATAAGCAGTTGTATTGCCATTTATGCTAAACGTATGAGGCACTAAGGGTACTGCTATTGTCATAGCATGGCTTATTGCACTTTGCTGCCTATCAGGAGCAATTACAAATAAATCTGCAAATCCGTTCAGAACTTTTACTAATTCTTTTAAACCAGGAGAATCTATTCCATCGTCATTGGTTATTAAAATTTTTTGTTTTTTTATCATATATTATATATATTTTTTTTTACAAAATTCAACTTTTTTCAAATATAAACAATATTTGAAAATTTTATGCCTAAAAATTCTTAAATACATATTTATATGTCAGCTTAAACCAAAGCGAGAAATCTCACAAGACATTGTTAACAAAGAGCTTGTATATTAGAGAATAAAGATGTAGGAAATCTGCTTTTTAAACTTTATATTTTGCACGTCAAACAATGTCCTTTAATTTGGTTCAATTCAATTTGGACAGTAGAATGACCAATACCGAACTTTTCCTCAATTTGTTCTTGTAAGTCTAAAACCAATATATCATTTACTTTGCTTTCGTCAACTACTAAATGAACAGTTAAAGCAATCTCTGTGGAGCTAATCAGCCAAATATGAAGGTCGTGGATTTGATTAACCCCGTCAATTGATTCAAGAAATTTAGCAACTTCGTTTGAGTTAATATTTTTGGGGACAGAATCTAAAGTAAGCAAAAACGATTCTTTAAGTAATTTCCAAGTGCCAATAAAAATGAAAATAACTATAATGATACTTGTAATAGAATCAAGGAAATAAAAGCCAGTTAGATTAATCAATAAGCCAGCAATTACAACGCCAAAGGAAATTCCTGCATCGGCTAACATATGCAAGTATGCACCTTTTAAATTGATGTCCTTATTTTTACCCTTCATAAAAAGAACTGCTGTGAATGCGTTGATTATTACACCAATTAAAGCAACAATAATAATTGATGTTCCGGGAATATTTCCTACATTCGAAAAATTTCTTATGGATTCTATTAAAATTGCACCAATAGCAACTAAGAGCAAAAGAGAATTAAGAAAAGCAGCAAGAATCGTTCCTTTCCGGAAACCATAAGTTCTTTCCGGAGTAGGCAAAGATTTTGCTAAAATGACTGCTCCCCATGCTAATGCTAAGCCCAATACATCACTAAAATTATGCCCTGCATCAGCAATTAATGCCATTGAATTTATAATGAATCCAACAAGCAATTCAACTACTATATAAACTAAGTTTAAAAATATTCCTAATTTAAAAGCTCTATTTATATTGATTTCATTGTGATTATGTTCTGTGCTCAATTTCGGCATTCCGGATATTTTATAATAACGTAAATAATAATTTTGCAATTTACTACAAAAAGTTATCATTCTGAAGCGAATATAAACGAAGACGTTAGCTTTTTGGAAAATGAACTAATTAAGAAGAAAGTCATACTATCAACAAGTTGATAGTATGACTTTAGCTTGACTGGAATTTCACTTATTTACTCATCTAAAAGTTTCAGGAACTCATTACGTAAATTTAAATCGTTTGCAAGGTAGCCACGCATAACAGAGGTAACCATAAAAGATTTTTCTTCAGAGCCACGAACTCCGCGTGCAATCATACAGTAATGCCTTGCTTTTATAACAACGCCGAGTGCTTTGGGATGCATAAGTTCTTCGATGTAATCAGCAATTTGCTCGCCGAGTTCCTCCTGAATTTGTCCGCGACGGGCGAACCAATCGACAATCCGACTAAGTTTCGAGAGGCCAATCACATATTTACCGGGAATATATCCAATAGCACAAGTGCCTGAAATCGGCTGCCAATGATGTGAGCAAACTGACATTACCTCAATTCCCTTGCTGATAATCAGTTCATCGACTTTTTTCCTGTTTGGGAAAATTGTGCTTTTGGGTGGGGGCGCATATCTGCCGGCAAGCAATTCATTTATAAACATTTTAGATAGGCGGCGGGGAGTCCTTTCGCAATTCGGGTCATTTCGACTTATGCGCAAAATGTCCATTACTTCAACGAATTTCTGCTCAAGTTTTTCAAGCATTTCTGTCCGTTCTTCCAAAGATATTACGCGGTTGTCGTTGGCATCGAAAAGCTCGTGTCCGTCTCCATTTTCTGTTGGAAATTGTAACTCAGATACTTCTGGAACAATTTCTTCTTTTGGGGTTGCGTTTTTTTTACTTATTTTTTTCCTGATGTTTTCGTTAGTTGCCATAGTATTCTACGTAGCTATTTTCGGTTTCAAATAATTTTATTTTATATAGTTTACCACTTGGCAATTTATTTTCGAGTACTTTCCAAAAAGCGATTACAAGATTTTCTACCGATGGAATGGTGCCTTTCAGGAAATCAACATCTAAATTCAAATTTGCGTGGTCAACCTTTTCTATAATTTCTTCTTTAATTATGTTTTTTAATAATTTCAAATCAATAACATAACCTGAAACTGGATTTACTTCGCCACAAATAGTGATTTCTAATTTGTAGTTGTGCCCGTGTCCATTTTTATTATTGCATTTATCGAATAATTTTTCATTTTCCTCATCGCTTAAATTTGGATTAAAAAGCCGATGAGAAGCAGAAAAATTAGTAATTTTTGTTATATAAAGCATAGTGAACTTCAACTTTCATAGTGTAGTAAATTGAAAAAAAACTTATCATATTATGTCATTCTGACGGATGTCAGAATCCATCTTTAAAATAGTTTTTTTGGGTCATTAGTCATTTGTTATTAGTCATTAGTATTTTTTACTACAACTAATGACCAATGACTAATGACTAAAATATTCCTTTGTCCATTCTATTTAGAGAAAACCAAGATAGATTCTGACATCCGTCAGAATGACAAGTAAAGATGTCATTGGTAATGACAATTCAACATTGAGTCAAAAAGAGCTTCTGACTAAAAAAATTATCTGTTAATATCAAGAATTTCAAAGTCCATTTTACCTGCAGGAGCATGAATTTCAACTACGTCGCCAATAGATTTTCCCATCAATGCCTTGCCGATTGGTGAAATAATAGAAAGCTTCTTTTTCTCAAAATCAGCTTCAGCATCGCTTACGAGAGTATATTCAAAAATAGAATTATTCTTTTTATTTTTTACTTTCACTTTTGAAAGAATATATACTTTATCGTTAGGCAGTTCATCGGGCTTAATCACTTGCACCCGCCCTAATGTTTGCTCTAATTTATTGATTTTTATTTCAAGAAGTTCCTGCATATGTTTTGCAGCATCATATTCAGCATTTTCCGATAAATCGCCGTGAGAACGGGCATCAGCGATTTTTTGAGCAACTTCTTTTCTATCAAACGCTTTTAAATGATGAATTTCTTCTTCTAATTCCTGAACTCTTTCCTTTGTCATATAAACAACATCAGACATAATAATTTCTCCTATTTAGGATTAAAGATTTTCAAAATTAATTACATTTTTTCCGGAGCAGAAATACCAAGTATTCTAAGTCCATTGAATAATATATTTTTAGTTGTAATTGCAAGATTAATTCGGGCTTGCAAAATAGCATCATCAGAACCGATAATTCTGCAATTATGATAGAACTGATGAAATGCAGTTGCTAATCCGCGTAAATATTCAGTTATAATGTGTGTTTCCAATTTATTTGCTGCCAATTCAATCGTATCTTCAAAATTCAATATTTCCTTTATTAATGCAACTTCTTCAACAGAGTTGAGCAATGAAAAATCTGGTGAATTGCTAATTTCAATTCCCTTTTCCTTTGCATTAGCAATAATAGAGCAGATACGGGCATGAGCATATTGCAGATAAAACACAGGGTTTTTGTCGCTTTGCTCTTTTGCAAGAGCTAAATCGAACTCAAGATGAGTAGTTGATGCACGCATTTGGAGGAAAAAGCGGACTACATCGGCTCCAACTTCGTCGAGCAACTCATCTAAAGTGTAGGATTTTCCTGAACGTTTCGACATTTTGATTTGCTCGCCTGCCTCGGTTAAAGTTACGAATTGATAAAAAAGAATTTTTATTTTATTGGAATTGTATCCGAGTGCATCTACTGCCTTGATTACATCAGGTGCCGAAGCGATATGGTCTGAGCCAAGCACATCAATTACAGTATCAAATCCACGATTTAATTTATTTAGATGATATGCTATGTCTGGCAGGCGATAAGTTGGCTCACCGCTTGATTTTACTATTACCCGGTCGTCTTTCATTCCAAGTTTAGAATAAGCAAGCCAGGTTGCACCATCTTTTTCGTAAACAAGTTCCTTTTCTTTTAAAGCGTCAATAGCTTTTTGAATGTCGCCATTGCTGTAAAGAGTATCTTCATTGAAGTAAACATCGTGATTGACGCCCATTTGCTTCATTGTATAGATAATTTTGTCGAAGCAGTATTTTTCACCAATTTTTCTTAACTGTGCTAAATTATCAGAGGTATCTTCTTTAAAAGCGCCCTTGTGTTCGCTGGCAACAATTTGGGCAATTACCTTAATATATTCGCCGTGATAGCCGTCTTCGGGGAAAGGAAAATTTTCTTCTCCGAGCAGTTGGCGGTATCTTGCAAAAATCGATTTAGCAAGATTGTTCATTTGGTTGCCTGCATTATTGAAATAATATTCGCGGGTAACCTCAAATCCGCACCAATCGAAAATATTAGCAATAGTATCGCCTATTGCTGCATTTCTGCCATGCCCAAGATGAAGAAGACCTGTAGGATTTGCGCTGACATATTCAATATTTATTTTCTTTTTATTGCCGATATTAAGACGCCCAATTTCAGTTCCCTTTTCAACAACTTTTTTAAAATTTATAATCAAATAAAAGTTTGTTAGTTTTATATTGATAAAACCGGGATTTACCGCATTGATTGATTCAATTAGTGCGCTATCGTAATCCAATATATTTATTAATTCATTAGCAATATCAATGGGCTTTTTTTTCAACTGCTTTGCTAATTTCATAGCAATATTTGTTGATAGGTCGCCGTGTTCAGTATTGTTGGGAGTTTCAAATTGGAGTGATTCTATATCAGAAATACCCAATTTTTTTAGTCCCTTAACAAACATGTCAGTTATAATTGGGTGTTTCATTCTGTTTCGTTGCTTTTAAATAAATCTTTCTTTTTGATTGGTTTAGGTATTCCATCTTTATTTAGCTGGAAAAACTTTGAGTCGCCCCATAAGTTTTCTAATTTATAGAATTGGCGAATATCCTTAAGCATAATATGGACTACGACATCGAAAAAATCAAGTAAAATCCATTGGGCATTTTCTGCACCTTCTACTTTTGGTGGCTGCAATCCTAATTCTTTACATTCTAATGCTATGTGTTCAGCGATAGCGCGGCACTGTATGTCCGAATCGCTTGAACACATTACAAAATAATCAGCTGGAGAACTTTCTATATGCGATAAATCCATAATTAAAATATCGCTTGCTATTTTCTCATCTGCAAGATTAGCGCACAAAGCAGCTAATCCTTTTGCTGTTCTCGGTTTTCCTCTTTTCTGACTCAAAGTTTTAAATTATATTCCTTTTATTATACAAAAACATCAAATTTAATAAAATTATTGATTTAAAACAAATTATTTATTTTAAAAGGGGAGACATTTCTCATTCTAACAGCTTCTCATCATTATCCATTTCAAGTAATTGAATATTTGGAATTGATGTTCCGGCGATGCCTTTTATTGCTCCATAAAAATATGAAGTATTAGTTCGAATTTTTTCTAATTGCTTTTCTCTTTCTTTCCAAATTTTTTGGATTTGCATTTTTTCTTTGTTAAAACCTTCTTGAATAGAATAAAAACCCTCAATTATTGCTTCGAACTGCCCGCGAAATTCCTGACTAACCAAATAATTATAAAGCATTTCCATTTTCGACTCTCTGCCCTGATTAGTTATAGCAACGTTATGCACCTCAATAACGCTGTATCTAAGAACCGGAACAAACCAACGAAATTCACGGAAAGAGCAAATCCATACTCCATCTCTAAAAATAAATTTTTCCTGTTCTTCTGGCATTGCCTCTGTGATAATCACCAGAACATCTGCTTTTTCGAGCAAATTATCTTCTTTTAATTTGCTAATCCAGTTGTTGTCGAAATTTTTAGTGCGTTTGCTTTCGTAATAAATTTTTCCGCAAAGAGTGCCAGTAGTATTTCTTATGGCCTGGATAACGTCAGCACCCTTTGCACCTTTTTTGACTTCGTTAATTTCATCGAACGGAAAGAGCTCTCTTAATGTTCTTTCAATTTCAAGTTCCTGAACTTCGCCTTGCAACTGCATTGAACCTTGCTCAGCACGTTTTTTCAATTCCTCAATTTGTTTAGACATATCTTCTATAGTCTTTTCTCTTTCTTTGAGTGTTAATTTGTAATCGTCTTCAAACCGCTGTGTAATTCTGCTTCTTTCTTCCTGAAGTTTTTGATTAAATTCCTTTTCTTTTTCGTAAATGATTTGCTCTTTAATTTCTTCTTTTTCCCGCTTGAGTTTTTCATTTTCCGCAACAGTTTTATTATACTCTTTCAGTTTGTCAGATTTTTCATCTAATTCTTTTTTTAATGATTCAAGTTGCTCATTGTTTTCAGAAAGCATACGTTTTTTAAATTCTTCTTTTTCGTCATCAAGTTTTTTCTTTAAATCGCTTTCCAATTGCAACTTGAGTTTATTGCGTTCTTCTCTAAATTCTTCTTCTTTTTCGCGGATTATTTGCTCTTTAATTTCTTCTTTTTCCCGCTTTAGCTTTTCGTTTTCAGCAACAGCTTTATTATATTCTTTCAACTTATCCGATTTTTCATCTAATTCTTTTTTTAATGATTCAAGTTGCTCATTGTTTTCAGAAAGCACCCGCTTTTTAAACTCTTCTTTTTCGTCATCAAGTTTTTTCTTTAAATCGCTTTCCAATTGCTGCTTTTCTTCATTTAATTTCTTTTCTATTTCGCTTTTAAGATTATTTTCAAATTCTTTTTTTTCACTTTCAAAGTTATTTTTTATTTTTTCCAATTCGCTTTCTTTTTGAGAAAACTGCTTTTCCATTAAAGAAATTTTGTTTTGATAATCGCTGTCGAATTGTGATTGCAATTGCTTAAATAAAACTTCATTAACGTTGATTTCTGTGTTGCAATTTGGGCATTTAATTAAATTATTCTTTTCCATTTTCCAAAAATATAAATTTCAAAAATGCAAATTAAGTAAAATCCTGTAAAAAAAATAATGGTTGTAAATACTACTGAAGGAAAGGAAAGATTAGAAGGTTTAGAATGATTAGTTTTTAACTTTCTAAAATTTCTAGGTACTTCCCATTAGAAAAAAAGTCATGAGAACAACTTGTTGTTCGTATGACTGGGAAAAGAATATCATTTCTACTTCACAGATAATATGTTATTCAAAGAAAATATAATCGGTTAAAAATCGTTTAAAAGAATGAAAATGTAAATTAATTCAAAGTTGTAAATGAAAACATTAAAATCAATAATAATAATACTTTTTCTTACAATTATTTATTCTGCTGAAGCTCAAAAAATATTAATACCAATGGATTTTGCACAGACAGACCATTTGAAATCGTATGGAATAGCATATTGGATAATAGAAAAGAGTCAGCCGGTTGATTGGCTTTTGAACTATCGTGGTGGTTCTTTTATGTGCGATTATAACGATATTATTGTTGCAGAATGTAGAATCCGGGGCGTTTTCTTTGAAACAATAGATGGAGTAACAGCTGCCGGGATTTATTCTCAGGTTCAGAGTGAAGATTACAATATGGAGGTAGTAAAATTAGAAAAGCCGCCTAAAGTCGGTGTTTACGCCCCAAAAAGTATTTTGCCTTGGGACGATGCAGTTGTTCTTGCTTTAACTTATGCTGAAATTCCACACGATATTTTTTGGGATGATGAGGTTTTAGATGGTAAACTGAATGATTACGACTGGTTGCATCTTCATCACGAAGATTTTACCGGGCAATACGGAAAATTTTGGGCAAATTTTCAAAATACACCCTGGTACATTCAGGATGTGCAACTCAACGAAGCAAATGCTAGAAAACATGGTTTCAGCAAAGTTTCTAAATTGAAATTAGCAATAGCTATAAAAATAAAAGAATTTGTATTAAATGGCGGCTTTCTATTTACAATGTGCAGCGCTCCCGATTCTTACGATGTTGCATTAGCAGCACAAAATACCGATATCTGCCAGGCAATGTTCGATGGCGACCCAATGGAAGCAGACGCTCAGGAAAAACTTGATTTTTCTCAAACATTTGCCTTTGAAAATTTTAAATTAGTTACCGACCCTTATACTTACGAAATATCTTCTATCGATACAGGTCCAACCACAATAAGTAATCCTGATGCTGATTATTTTACTTTATTCGAATTTTCTGCTAAATGGGACCCCGTGCCAACTATGCTTACTCAATGCCACGTTAACGTTATTAAAGGATTTCTTGGGCAAACAACAGCTTTTAGGAAAGAAACGATAAAAAAATCTGTTACAATAATGGCTGAACGCGAAGGAACTGATGAAGTTAAATATATTCATGGGAATGTAGGAAAAGGAACATTTACTTTTTATGGAGGGCATGACCCTGAAGATTATCAGCATCTCGTTGGCGACCCACCAACTGAATTAAAATTACATAAAAATTCACCCGGTTATCGGCTGATTTTAAATAATATTCTTTTTCCTGCTGCTAAAAAGAAAAAACAAAAAACTTAATTTTGATTAATTTATTTATATTCTTATATTTGTTAATTGTTTTTGTATTTATTTGAGAAAATGACAAAAATTTATTTACTTCTTAAAAATATACTACTGTTTTTTGTCATTTCAACTTCTGTTGGAATGTCTCAGGGATTTATTTCCTTTAATGATTCTGAAATTCCCCGTGGTAGCAAAACAACTATTACTGTTGAAACTAACGGCGAATTTAGCAATATTACTGATATTAGAATTATTTTAAAATACAATGCTTATGTTATTGATATTGCGAAAGTTATAGGTAGTGAAAATTATATAATTGGTTGCAATGATATATCCTTAAATAAAAAATTTGAAAAACAAGATTCTGCTACGATTGAATTTTCGTGTAATCAAATAAACGCAGGTGCAAGCAACATTTTTTTTGATTTAGAAATAGAAGGTCTTGCCGGTCCAGATTCAATTGCTTATATTTTTATAGATTCTATTTTTTTCAATAACCAAATTGTCCATATTGAACAGCAAAAGGGCAGTAAAATAAAAGTAGTAGGAATACCTGTTTTTCAATATGCAGAGGGGCTTGGACTCGCTCATCCAAATCCTTTTTATGAAAAAATTACAATTCCTTTCACACTTTTTTCTCCTTCTTTTATTGATTTCTTTATTTATTCATCAAATGGAGAACTTATTTACGACAAGAATTGTTTGAATAAAGAAATAATTATAAAAAAAGAGAGCAGTGATTTATTAAAGATTACAGATTTGAGTAATGAGTTAACAAAGGGAACTTATATAATCGAATTTATACCAATAGAGTGGAATTTTTCTACAGGGCTGTATTACTTTTTCTTAAAAACTGATAGAAATGATTATTATTCAATTTTTTTATATGCTAAATGATAAATAGCAAATTAAAATATTTTCTACTTTTTTCTTTGATTATATTTTACAATATAATTACTTCAGTATCTTTATATTCACAACAAGCTACTTCATCCAATGAATATAAAAATTCAGAAGGAAAAGAATTTTGGATTTGCTTTCAGAAGAATTATAAAGAATCAAAACAGAGTTCATCAAGAGATGAATTGCAATTGGAATTATTCATTTCGGGCGATAACAATGCAAAAGTAACAATAGAAATCAAGGGAATCAATTTTAAAACAGAAGTAAATGTAAAAAAAGACCAGGTATTAAATATACCTTTGCCTGTAGAAGCTCAGGTGCTAAGCAGTGAGCAGGTAGAACCTTTGGGTATTTCAATTAAATCCGATAATCCAATTACAGTTTACGGCTTAAACAGACGTTTCCAAACAACGGATTCTTTCCTGTGTTTCCCCATAGAAGTGCTTGGGAAAGAATACAGAGCAATAGCTTATTATGTTTCAGACGGGCTTATGTCTCAATTCGCTATAGTAGCAACAGAAAATAATACTGAAGTAAATATTCTGCCATCAGTTCATACAACAAAAAATCAGGCAAATCAGTTATATAAAGTAAGACTAAATCGAGGTGAAGTTTATCAGGTAGTAGCAAGAAATGACCCATCAAATAAATGTGATTTATCTGGTTCAATTATAAAAGCAAATAAAAAAATTGCAGTATTCAGCGGGCATCAATGTGCTTACGTTCCACAAAAAATACTTGCCTGCAACCATTTGATTGAGCAAATGCCACCTGTTCCTTCCTGGGGAAAGCATTTTTATATCGGTAAATTGCAGGGACGCTCTTTTTATACTTACAGAGTTTTAGCAAATGAACCGGATACACGTATTTTTGAAGACGATAAATTAATAAAAACATTAAAAATCGGCGAATTTTACGAAAGTATTTCGAATAGAAACATTCAAATTACAGCAGATAAGCCAGTTTTAGTTGCTCAGTATTCTCAGGGATTCAGAAATTCCGATTCTATTGGCGACCCAATGATGATTATGGTAAGTCCGACTCAACAGTTTTTGAAGCATTATCGTTTTGCTACTCCAGTTAACGGACAATGGCGGCATTATATCAACGTTGTTTCTCCTTCTAATTCTGTTGGCACGATTTTGCTTAATGGCAAGCAGGTCGATACTACAAAATTCGTTGTTTTTGGAAAATCAAGATATTCCATAGCTTGCATAGAAGTACCTTTTGGTACTCATATTATTCAGGGAGCTTTACCTTTTGGTATGTATTCTTACGGATTTGGTTTTGGTAAAGATGCTTATGATGCTTATGGGACTATGGCTGGACAATCTTTTGTGGATTATGAGCCAGCTGTGGATTCACTTCCACCAATTGCCAAATGTGAAAATCTCAACTCTTATGCCGAACTGACTTTTTGGGACGACAGAGTGGACGATACTGGAATATTATCTATTAAAGTGTTAGAAAGTGATTATTTAACTGCAAATATACCCGATATTGAAGCCGCATCGCCACGAGCAACATTCAATGTTACTCCTCAGTTCTTTGACGCATCTGGAAGAATAGTTTTTGAGGCATTGGACATTGCATTAAATAAATCAATATTCACACTTTGCTATTCGTATGATTTACAATCGAACAAATTTATTTTTAAGTTTAACGATGGAATAGTTAATGACTGCGCTTCAGACCCCGGCTGGTATATTGGAGCTTTGCTAAAATTATCTGCAAATATGCACTCATCAACATTTTCTTCGAGTAGTAATGTAATTTCTTATGGGAATTTCTCTGATGGTTTCGGGATGGGCGGATTTGGAGGACTATATTTGGGTCATAGAATCAAAGGTCCTTTTATTCTTTCTGCCAGATTAAATCTTGAAAATTACGGCGGTAATATTGAAAGTGCCGATAGTAATATTTCAAAGGTACGTACCGAAAGTGGTGAGCTAAAGACATTTCAGGAAGCAAGAGTTATTTCTCTTGATGGATTATTCCTGAATATGAATTTAGCTTGTGAATATTATTTTAATCCAAGCATTTATGCCCTTGGTGGCTTAAATTTAAGCTATTCGCTTTCCAATGCAATAACTTACCAGCAAATTATTCTTACTCCAAGTGATTTTACTTATTCTGATGCTTCCCGCTCATTTGTAATTGAGGACGTAAAAAATCTTAATTCAATGAATAAACTACGACTTGGCATTTTTGCCGGAATTGGCTTTTTAATTCCTGTGAACTACCGATTTAACCTTTTCACAGAAGCATATTACAACCATTCCTTATCTAATATTATTGATGATGGCAACTGGAAAATCAATAATTTAAGTTTAAATCTCGGCGCCAGATTTAGATTTCGGTAGTTATATTTCATTTTTTAAATTTTCTTAATACCAAACCGCTTACAATAATAGTAATATATTGTGTCATTTCGAACCCCCAGATAAAGCAAGTGCTTTATTTAAATAGAGATGACATCAATTAACACAGTCATTCTGAACGAAGTGAAGAATCCAGAAAAAATTCTTTAAATCACTATCCTCTGGATTCTTCGCTCCGCTCAGAATGACAAGGCAAATGTAAAGATGTCATTGGTAAGCGTAGCGAGAAATCTCTCAAGTCATTGCTACCTCAAAGCTTGAGATTCTTCGCTCCGCTCAGAATGACAAGGCAACTTGAATTTTTAGAACTCCCCATAATTAAAACTACTTGGTATTAGTATTTACCATAAATAAAAAATTAAAAGGGATAGCAAAAAAATATTTTTTTTCTATTGCTTTTATTAAAAAATTTTTTTATTTTGCAAAAAGTAAATAATTCACAAAAAAACGAGAAAAATATGAAAAGAGTTATTTTCTCCCTATTATTCTTAATATCGGCAATGCATATTTATTCACAAACCTGGGAATTTATGCATAAAGACAGCTTCCTGCCAATCGCTCCTTTTACTGGTGCAAATGAAAATCTTGAAGCTAATAGTATGGTAATCAAAAACGATAGCATTATTATTAGCAGGTCCCGTTATGATAATTTAATAATTATCTACAATCAAAAGACAAGAGAATGGACACACATTACAAACATTGATATTTACAACAAAATTTATGAAGAAAGCGAAATGAGTGAGTACGATTTGGAGTATATTTATTTTACCGATTTTGATAATAATGGTAATCTGTGGGCAAGATTAAATTTCAATTCTATTTTGTCTGTTCGGAATGATACAACAAGAATTGATAGTCTGGTATATAATACAGAACAAAACAAATTCTTTGATATTGATAGAATTTGGGACTTAAAAATTGATAAGAAAGGCGGCGTTTGGGGAATTATAGAGCATTGGTGCTATATTAATGATACCGTTCATCCAACCTATTACAGTTTATCAAAATTCAAAGATAGTTGCTTTGTAACTGTAAATAATATTACTACACCAGAATATGGATACGGTATAAAAAGAAAATTGACTTTTGATAATTTAGGTAGAGTGTGGCATTCCAATAAAGACACTTTGTTTTGTGTTGAAAACGAACAGGTTGTAAAAAGAGTCAGCACTTTCGATTTTCCAGATGGCTATTCTTCAATTTCAGAAATAGTTGTCAATAGTAAAGGAGTTGTTTATATTTTAAATTATAATTTAGTTCTTTTTAAACTTGATGGCGATAATTATACTAAGTTAGACAGTATGTGGGAAACAGAAAAATATATTAACCATCGGGAAGAGAAAACCGATTATTATATGCGTATTGATAGTTCTGACAATGTATGGATTTCAGGACCTACTTATAATCTCTATAAAATAGATACAACAGATAGATTTACAAGAATAGAAATTCCAAATCCCGGTATAGAAGGATTTTTATTTGATAAAAAAGATTTTCAGGTTGATACATCTGGAAAACTATGGATAGTATGCGATAGGTTTTCAAGTTCAAGTTGGGGAATCTATATTTTTGACCCAAATGGCGTTGTTAGTGTAGAAGAACAAATGAATTTTGCCGATTTAAATGAAAACAATATAAATATTTACCCCAACCCTGCTTCAAACCAAGTAAATATAAATATCAAAGATAACTATTTAAATGAAAATATTGAAATTAGTTTATACAATTCACTTGGATTAAAAGTAAAAGATATTTCAAATTCAGGTTTAAATAAATCAGTCAGTTTTTCTGTTTCTGAGCTGCCCAGCGGTTGTTACTTCGTTCTTGTAAACAATGGGAAAGCTGTAATAAGTAAGCCGATTATAATTAGTAAGTAGCTTTTTGTCATACGAGCAACAAGATAGCGAAGAATCTCACAAGTTAATGATACCAAAGTATTTGAATTTTAAAGATAAAGATGTCCTACATCTTGCAGATGTAGGACATCTGGTTCAAGAACTTTTGCAAAGTTTTGCAGAGTAAAAGTAGCGATGTCATTGGCAACCCCAAGATAAAGCAAATGCTTCATTTAAATGGTGATGACATAAATTAACACTGTCATTTCGAAACGAAGTGAGAAATCTCACAACTCCTTGCTACCACAGACATTGAGATTCCTCAATTCGTTGCCAATGACATCGCTATTTTTGTCGGTCATTCTGAACGAAGTGAAGAATCCAGAGGATAGTGGTTTAAAGAATTTATTCTGGATTCTTCACTTCGTTCAGAATGACTGTGTTAATTTATGTCATTTCCATTTAAATAAAAGTCTTCTTTTATAGGGGGGTTCGAAATGACAAAGAAAATATACCAATTCCCAATTAAATTTCCACCCAAACCTCCACGCTGGGCAACGCGTACTGCGTTTGATTCTTCGTGTTCACACGAAAATAATTCCGTTTTCCACTTTCTACACTAATGACGTAATTTGGTTCTGCGGTTTTGCCCTGAAGCGAAAAATCCGCAAATGGCTGTCCGTTTTCCACAACTGAGCGGTAAATTGAATATTCTGTTGCTGTGGGAACGGCATCCCAAGTTAAATTGTATTTGCCCGGCTCAATTTCGGTTTCGCTAATTTGCAAATTGGAGGCGGGCGGAAGCACGGCAAAATACCACTGCTCCAATATTTCCCCGAATGGACCGAAACCATTATCGTTTCGAGC
>CAZCHH010000037.1:0-35713 GCA_964498585.1 uncultured Hyphomicrobiales bacterium | reverse complement strand
TTTGGAAATGTTATTGTCGGAAATACTGTTAGCAAGGAACTTGTAATCAAAAATAACAGCAAAGTTCCTATACTAATTGATTCTTTGCATTTAGAAAACAGATTGCCTCAATTCACATATCAGCCAGATTACAAGAACAGAACTATTCCAGTAGGCGACAGTATCGTAATTACAATACGCTTCACTCCATCGGAAATAAGAAGTTATTTTGATTCTGTCGATGTTTTTTACAAAGTCAACACTTGCGATGATATAAAGAAAATTTCCATTCGCGGAAACGGAATGCCGGCAAATTCTGTAATTGTTTGGCTACCGGACACAATAGTAAATCCAAACATAAAAGATTTTCAATTTCCGCTTTACGCTAAACTTGAAAACAATGGAAGCCCTGTAAAAGTAAGATTTAATGCTACTTTAAGATTCAACGCTAGTATGCTTTATATTTATAATGATTTATTAAATAATGTTAGCATTTTAAAAGATACTATAATTTATAATGAAACTGAAGATATAAGCGAAAGAGTTCTCCAATTATCTTTTGAAGAAACAGAAATAAGTTTTGGAAAGAAAATGATTCATACTTTTCCCTCAAGCACACTTTTAGGTGATAGAAAATCAACTGCTTTGACTTGGAGCGATATTACTTTTACAAATGAAAACAACGAAATAGGCGATTTGCGATTTTTTAATTCAATTTTGGAATCTAAAATTTGCGAGCAAGGTGGCGATAGATTATTAAAATACTCAACTCCGCTTCATTTACGCGTTTATCCAGTTCCAGCTTCTGAAAAAATCATAGTTGATGTGCAGGCAAATGAATCTGGTGAGCATAAAATTGAGCTATTCGGATTGAACAATCAAAAGACAGTGCTTGAACGCTGGAATGTTGTTCCTAATACCAATAAATCGTTTAATTTCGTTTTCAAAACAAACGAAATAGTAAACGGTATTTACACAATTATTCTTACAACGCCGACTGAAATTAGATACAAGCAAGTTATAATTTTGAAATAATTGATAATTGACAATTGACAATTTTTCTTGTCATTCTGAAGCGCAGAGAAGAATCCAGTATATTTTCTTTAAAACAATATTCTCTGGATCCTTAAAAACGCTTCAGAATGACCGACCAACAAGATGTCATTGGCAACATCATTGAAGAATCTCACTGACATCTATTTCTAAAAAAATATTTATTCTTCTGAATTAACTTAAAACTGCCTCTTCCGCATGATATGAACTTCGTACAAGTGGTGCTGATTCAATATGTTCAAAACCCATTTCTAATCCAATTTTTTTATATTCAGCAAATTCATCTGGATGAACGAAACGAGCTACTGGCAAATGTTTCTTTGTTGGTTGAAGATATTGACCAATTGTAACAATATCAACATAAATATTACGAAGGTCTTTGAAACAATCGATGATTTCTAATTTAGTTTCGCCAATACCAACCATTAAACCAGTTTTTGTTTTTAATCCAAAATCTTTTGCATCTTTTAGGAGTTTTAATGAATTTTGATAATTTGCCTGTGGCCTTACTTGACTATATAGTCGAGGTACTGTTTCGATGTTGTGATTTAAAACCTCTGGTCTGCAAATAAATACTTTTTGATAAAGCTCTGCTTTACCTTCAAAATCAGGAATTAATACTTCAATAGAAGTATCTGGATTCAGTTTCCTTGTTTCAAGAATAGTATTAGCCCAAATTTCAGCACCCCCATCTATTAAATCATCACGGGTAACGGAAGTGATAACAGCATATTTCAGTTTCATTTTAGAAATAGATTCAGCAATTCTATGTGGTTCCTTATAATCTGGTTCGATTGGTTTTCCTTTTTTAATCGCACAAAACCTGCATCTTCTTGAGCAAACATCACCAAGAATAATAAAAGTTGCGGTTCCTCTACTCCAACATTCTGAAATATTAGGGCAATGTGCCTCCTCGCAAACAGTATGCAGATTTTGACCTTTGACTATTCCTCTAACTGCTGTAAATCCTTTTCCACCGGGTGCTTTAACTTTCAGCCATTCCGGTCTGCTTGGTCTTTTATTCTCTATATTATTATTCATTATTTTTGCAATATTAATTTTATACAAAATTTAAAATTGCATAAAATTATTTAAAAAAACAAAAAATATGTATGATTTAATGAATTTTTAAGATTGAATTTATTTCCCAAAATTAAATGAAGCTGAAATTGGGCAGTGGTCTGAAAGCAATTTTAAGCTGTAATCTGGAAATTTTTCCCGGAAATTATATATAAATAAACTATTTTCTTCGTAGTATTGCAGCATATTTTCTGAAACAATAATATGGTCAATAACGTACCAGGAAGGATATTTACAGCTTTTCAAAGATTCTGTCAGAAAAAATAAAAAATTATTTTTTAAGAGCGGAGTAAGAGTTGGATTCTTTTTTCTGACTGGAGTATCATTAAAATCTCCAACTATTATTAAGTTGTGATTGGAATTGTTTTTAATTATTGAGTCAGCCCAGGAAGATATCACACTGGCTTGTTTCTCCCTTATACTTTGACTGCCTTCTTTCTTTTCTGCTGTGTTGTCATAGCGTGAAGTTGATTTTAAATGCACAACAAGCATAGTCCATTGGAAATCACCTTTTTGAGCAGAAACAACAAGTCCGGGGCGGGTTCTATTTTCTTCTACTGCTAAATCAGTGTATTCATAATAATCTTTGATTATTATATTCGATTTTGAAATTATAGCTAACTTTTGTTGATTTCCTCCTGATGAAATATAAGATTTATAGTCTGGCAAATACTTTAATATCCTGAGAAGTGCATTTTCATTCTCGATTTCCTGTAAGCCAATAATGTCTGCTTCCATATCTAAAATAATATTTGCAATATTCTTATAATCCTCTTCTGTTCTATCAATTCTATCTCTAGTGCCATCTCCAAGCCATTCCACGTTAAATGTGCCGACTACTAGATTGTTACTTATTTCCTTTTTACAGGAGTTTAAAGAAATAATTACAACTAAGATTACTAATAATTTAATGATGTTTTTCATAAATATTTATATATTTTAATAAATAACGTGAATTCTTAAAATTTAATTTATATAGTCATTCAGCCCAACCCTAATAAGTCAAATGATTCATTTAAATAGAGATGACATAACTTAACGCTGTCATTCTGAGGCGATTATTAACGAAGATGTTTACTTTTTAAGAAAATGAACTATGTTATGCTTTCTAAATCTTAACAAGGGGTTGCAACCCCTTGTTAAGAACAATCAACTATCGTGTTAACCCGATGGTTGATAAATCACTTGAATTATTTGTAATATATACAGTTAGACAATAAAAAAGACGAAGTGGTTCATTATGAGCGCAGCGAAGAATCCAGAATATTTCCTTTAAACCACTATTCTCTGGATTCTTCACTTCGTTTAGAATAACAGTCTTTTACAGCCATGCTATCAACAAGTTGATAGCATGACTTTAAATCTCTTCACTTTCGTAAAGTTTCTTAACTTTGCGAAAGTTTAAAGTATGAGATTTTTCACTGTTTCCAAAAAGAACAGGAATATATTTAAAATTTAAAGTATATTCCTGTTTTAATTACAAATTCAAAAATATTATTTGATTTCCCAGTAATCCTCGCCTAAAAGAAGTTTATCTATGTCGTTAGCGCCGGGCAAGCTTTCGTAATAATTAAGTTGCTCTACAACTTTTTGGTCATAGCTTGGTCGGTCGGTAGCAATAAATACTCCCATTGGTCTTGGAAGTTCTGAATTATATGTCATATTTGCCAAGATGAAAGCAAGAGTAGAATCCTTTTCATTGTGAACAAGCAAATCATCAACAGAATGACTTCCATCAGTAAGAGAAACTACTGTTGGAGTAAATCCGTCAAGTTTAATGCCTTTGTCGTTATTATCGCCGAAAATAAGTGGTTTGCCGTGCTGCAAATCAACAGTATGTTCTTTTCTCGTTTCCTTTTTAGTGTATAAATCGAAAGCACCATCATTGAAAATAACGCAGTTAGCATAAACTTCAACAAAAGCAAATCCTTTGTGTTTAGAAGCTCTGTCGAACATATTTTGCATAATATGAGTATCGCGGTCATAGCAGCGGGCTACGAAAGTCGAGCCGGCACCAAGTGCTAAACCCACTGGATTAAATGGGGCGTCAAGCACTCCGAGAGGTGAAGATTTAGTAACCTGTCCGGGTAAAGAAGTAGGTGAATACTGTCCTTTTGTCAAGCTATAAATTGCGTTGTTAAAAAGAATAACGTTTAAATCCATATTCCTTCTTGCAGCGTGGATGAAGTGATTTCCGCCAATACTTAAGCCATCACCATCGCCGGTAGCTACCCAAACGGAAAGTTCTGGTCTTGCCATTTTTACTCCAGAAGCTATTGGCAAAGCTCTTCCGTGCATAGTATGCATTCCGTAAACATTCATATAGTATGGAAAACGACTTGAGCAGCCGATACCGGAAATAAATACGATTTTCTCTCTTGGTATGCCAAGCGTGGACATAATTCGTTGAGTTTGAGATAAAATTGCATAGCCGCCGCAACCTGCACACCAGCGAACATCAATATCTGCTTTATAATCTTTCGGACTGCTTCCTACTGTGCCATTTGCTGGCATTTCTATAATATCATCTATAAGAGTTCTCATATTATTTCCCTCCTTTTTCATTTAAAAGTTCAAGAACTTTTTCAGTAACTTCAAATTCCTGTAATGGTAAGCCCTGCACTTTATTTAATCCAATAATAGGACGCATAAATCTTGCTTGAAGCAATAATTTCAAGTGTCCGGTATTTAGTTCCGGCACTAAAATTCTCTTAAATTTAGAAAGTACTTCCCCAATATTTCTTGGTAAAGGATTCAAGTGAGTTAAATGGCAGAATGAAATTTTCTTTTCTTCACTATATAATTTATCGAAAGCATCTTTAATAGCTCCATAAGTACCGCCCCAGCCAAGAATTAGCAAGTCGCCTTCCTGTTCGCCTTCAACAGTGGCAAGTGGAATATCATTAGCAATTCCTTCAATTTTTTTAGCTCTTAGTTCAACCATTAGTTGATGATTGTCTGGACCTTGACTTACAATACCAGTAATATTCTTTTTCTCCAAACCACCAATACGATGCTCTAAATTTGGAGTTCCGGGAATAGCCCAGGGACGTGCTAATGTTACTTCATCGCGACTATATGGTTGAAATCCTTCCGGATTAGTTTCAAATTTAACTGGAATATCGGGAAGTTCATCTAATTTAGGCACTTTGAAAGGATTTGTTCCTTGAGCAAGGTAGCCATCAGTAAGTAATATAACTGGTGTCATATATTTTACGGCAATACGTGCTGCTTCAATTGTCATAAAGAAGCAATCTGATGCACTACGGGCTGCAACAATAGGCATTGGAGCTTCGCCATGGCGTCCATACATTGCCATAAGTAAATCTGATTGTTCGGGTTTAGTAGGCAATCCAGTGCTTGGACCTCCACGCTGGACGTCAACAATAATTAGAGGAAGTTCTAAAATCATTGCAAGTCCCATTGCTTCTACTTTAAGAGAAAGTCCGGGTCCGCTTGTTGTTGTAGCAGCAAGATATCCTGCAAAAGCAGCACCAATAGCACTTGATATACCTGCAATTTCATCTTCTGCCTGAAGGTGTTTCACACCAAATTTCTTATATCCGGAGATAAAATGGAGTATTTCAGTAGCAGGAGTAATCGGGTAAGAACCAAGGAATAAAGGAAGATTGGCTTTCCGTGCAGCAGAAACTAAGCCGAGAGCAACTGCTTCGTTTCCTGTAATATTTCTATAAAAGCCGGGAGATAATTTTGCTTTTTCTATTTGGTATTGAACTGGAAATAGCTCACTTTCAGAGGCATATTTCCAACCTGCTTTTAATACTAAAAGATTTGCTTCTAAATATTTTGGTTTTTTTGCAAACTTTTGCTGTAGCCATTTTTCTGTATGTTCGGTTGGACGGTTGTAAAGCCAGTAAACAAGTCCGAGTGCGAAGAAATTCTTTGTTCGTGCAGTTTCTTTCGGGGATAAACTCAATCCGGAAAGTACTTCACTAACAATTGATTCCATATCTATAGCTATTAATTGATAATTCTTTAAGGAATCATTAAGTAATGGATTTTCTTCATATTTTGCTAAATTAAGATTTTTTTCATCGAAACCGGCGCTATTTGCAATTATTATTCCGTTTTCTTTTAATTTAGGTAAATTGACAGATAGAGATGATGCGTTCATCGCAACCAAAACGTCCATTTTATTTCCATGAGTATGGACTAAATTTGAACCAAATTGAATTTGATAAGCACTTACGCCGTATAATGTCCCCTCCGGAGCGCGTATCTCTGAAGGATAATCTGGAAACGTGTTTACATCATTTCCTAGTGTTCCGGAAGTATTCGAAAACTGAGTTCCAGTAAGCTGCATTCCGTCTCCGGAATCGCCAGCAAACCGAATTGTTACTTCCTTCAATTGTTGAATTTTTTTCTCCATATTTTCTATATGTTTGTCTCAATTATGTAACAAAACAAATGTCAAACTTACGTAACTATTGTTATATAAAAAAAAAATATTTAAAATTGAAACATTAATGTTGTTTTTTCTTTTATTTAAAAATAATTTTGTAGTTTATGTTGTTGTTAAAAAATGTTAATTTAATTTTGCAAATTAAAGAGAAAATAGATAATTTACCAATCCGTCCGGGTATTTACCAGTTCTTCAATAGTAACGGAATTGTTATTTACGTTGGGAAAGCGAAGAACCTACGTAATCGTGTGCGTAGTTATTTTCAGGAAGCTCATATTGTTGATGCTAAAACAAAAGTAATGGTTTCAAAAATCGCTTCCCTCGAAGTGATAGTCGTTGATTCTGAAGCTGAAGCCCTAATCCTCGAAAACACCTTAATTAAAAAGCTAAAGCCACGCTACAATATTTTACTTCGTGATGATAAATCTTTTCCATACATCCGCATTACTAACGAAGAGTACCCACGCATTTTTTCTACACGCCAGCAAATACGTGACGGCTCTAAATACTTCGGTCCATATACTGACGTTAGACAGATGAAATTCGTAATGAGAACTCTGCGTAATCTTTTCCAGTTGCGTAGCTGTAAATTGAATATTACCGCTGATTCTATTCAGAAAAAGAAGCACAAGCTTTGCTTGGATTACTATATTAAAAAGTGTAACGGTCCTTGCGAAGGAATTATTTCCAAAGCCAAATACGATGAAAATATAAAATTAGCTACAAAAATACTGAATGGCAAAACGCAGGAAATTGAAAAAATGCTCGAAGAAGAAATGCTTAGGTTTTCTGACGAAATGCTTTTTGAAGAAGCTGCCGAAATAAAAGACAAACTCAATATGCTAAAAGGATTTTCTTCAAGCCAAAAAGTTGTTAGCGAAGAAAGAATAGACCGCGATGTAATCGGATATTCCAAAATTGGAAATACTGCCTGCATCCTGATTTTCAAGGTTCGAGACGGAAAACTGATTGGGAAAAAGTACTTTATTATTACAGACACCAAAGAGCAGACGGACAGCGAAATTATCCAGCTTACAATAGAAAAGTGGTATATGGAAAGCGACTTCATTCCGAAGGAAGTGCTTCTGCCGCTTGAACCGGAGCAAAGTGATTTTTTACTCAACTGGCTAAAGGAAAAACGTAGAAAAACTGTTGATTTGCTTATTCCAAAACTCGGCGATAAAAAGCAGTTAGTCAATCTCGCTTCTATAAATGCCGAATTTCAATTGAAGGAATTTCATCTGACTTTGCTCAAAAGAGACCAAAGCGTTCCTAGACCAGTGCAATCATTACAAAGGGACTTGCATCTACCAAAACTTCCGCTTCATATCGAATGTTTCGATAATTCCCACATTCAAGGCAGCGAACTTGTTGCTTCTATGGTAGTTTTTCTTGACGGGAAGCCGCGAAAATCAGAATACAGGAAATATATTATTAATACCGTTGATATTGCTGATGATTTTGCTTCTATGCGTGAAGTTGTTCACCGGCGCTATTCCCGACAGGTTGCTGAAAATCAAAAGCTGCCGGATTTAATAATAATTGATGGTGGCAAAGGACAGCTTTCTTCTGCCTGTGGAGTCCTTTTAGATTTGAATTTGCATGATAAAATTCCTATTATAAGTTTAGCAAAGCGATTGGACGAGGTTTTCATTCCGGATAAAAGCGATTCAATTATGCTACCCAAGACGTCAAGCAGCTTAAAACTGATTCAGCAATTGCGTGACGAGGCACACCGCTTTGCTATTACTTTCCACAGGCAAAGAAGAGCTAAACGAACACTGCAAACTGAATTAACGGAAATTAAAGGAATAGGCGAAAAAACTGCTCAAAAACTCTTAATCAAATTCGGCTCAGTTGAAAAAATTAAGAACACTTCAAAAGAAGATTTAGAAAAAGAAATTGGGATAAAATTAGCTGAAAATATTTTAGAGTATTTTGGAAATGTTTAAACTTTCGCAAAGCTCGGGAAACTTTAAAATAGTTAGAAGCCAGATGTAATACATCTCAAAGAAAATGACATCTTTACGTTTATTTGTCATTCCAAAACGCAGTGAGGAATCTCAATAATTGTTAATTTGACTTGTCATTTTGACGAATGTCAGAATCTATCTTGGGAAAGCAAGTGATCTCGCTCTCGATACATTTGGGAAAGCCCAAATGCTTCAATGAAATAGCTAAAATTGAATAGCGTTGAACAATAATAAGATAGATTCTGACATCCGTCACTATTACACATTTAGTGATGCCATCTCTATTATAATAAAGCATCTGTTTTATCGTGGGATTTAGAATTATATATGATAATAAATCTTTTAACGAATTATTACATTAGTGAGAAATGAAATAAAAAGAATGTGCCACACAATAGAAGTGTGACACATCTGAAAAAATTATTTTTTCTTTAGTATTTGCAGTTTTGCAAAGCGGTTTTCAGTTCCCTTAAGTAAGCGGGAAATATTTGTTCTGTGGGTATATAAAATCAGAATTGCAAGAGCCGAAGCGAAATAAATAATAATGCTATAGCTTGGTATGTCCACGCCAAAAATATTATAACGTAAAAACAGAGAAGATGGAAAAGCAATAGCTCCAGCAATAGAGCCGAGAGAAACATACCCGGAGAAAAGCACAGCAACAAGGAATATTCCGATTGCGATGCTGATGTCAATAGGAGCAATGCTAAGAAGCATTCCCATAGTAGTATTTATCCCTTTGCCACCTTTAAAACCAACGAACATTGACCAAATATGTCCGCAGACCGCAGACATACCTGCAATGAATTGAACAATAGTTTTATCGTGAAAAAAATCTATTGATAAAAAAGTTATTCCGTCTCCAAGTAAATTAGCAATGACAACAACAGCAAAAACACCTTTCAAAATATCAACTATTTGAACGGTAATGCCCCATTTCCAACCGAGCAGACGAAAAGCATTAGTGCTTCCCATATTTCCACTGCCTTTTTCACGTATATCGAAACCAAAAAATTTTTTACTAATTAATACTGCTGTTGGTATTGAACCTGCTAAATAACTTAAGAGTATGATAAGTATCAGTTTTATATCGCCATCCATTATTGGCTGTCTCCTTCTATCTAAAATATTAAATTATGGAAATGCTTGATTGACATCTTGCATTTCAACTTATAAGTAACGAATGAATATAAGAATTATTTTATTTTTTCCTGTTCAGAAATTACTTTTAATTCTGCTTTTAAATAATTCGTAGTTGAATCAGTAACTTTAAATTTGTTTGAAATTCGCAATCCACAAACCCATATAACCTCATCTTTAGATTTTAAAAGTATTATATTTTGTTTATCTATTAAAGGAATTTTCATATTAATAAGGAAATCGCTAAGTTTCATTTCATCTTCACATCCGAGTGGAGTAAATCTATCACCCTGCTGCCAGGTCTTAAGCTGCATAAAATTTGGTATTAAATCTGAATCGAAGTATTCTACCAAGGCATCAGGAGTAAAGCGAACATCATTCTTCTTTACTTTTTCCAACTTGATTTCGTAATTGCCTACTCTGTATTTCCCTACTTTTTCAACGATTAAATCAACATCCTCTATTTTATTGTTTTTATAAAAAATTATTGAATTCCTGTCTCTTAAAGCAGAATATTTGTTGTTTATTTCATAAATTGAACCTGCCTGAGAATTGAATAGCTCTAATATTCTTTCAATTGTATTCATTGTGCAGGTATGTAAATCAAAATTATCAGCTAAAATTTTCTGAATAATTTCTCCCTGAATGAAGTTGCTATTTGTTTTTAAAGCATTTATTCGTATTTCTACTCTATCTTTCATATTCTTAATTGTAGCATCTTTAATCAAATCTTCAATACTTTGAGAAATAAATCTATCTGCTGAATTGATTAAAGAAACAGCGCGTCTTATAGTACCAGTAACACTTTGAGAAAAATTATTTTCTAAATAAGGCAGAAGCTGGTTCCTGATTTTATTTCTTGTAAACATTGGATTTGTATTGGTTTTATCTTCACGCCAGCGTAATCGTCTTATTTTTGCATATTCAATCAGTTCTTTCTTTGAATAATTGAGCAAAGGTCTGAAAACGACAATCTTTTTTGCAATTCTTCTTATTGCCGGTATTCCGCTAAGTCCTGTTAAACCAGTTCCTCTGAAAAGGTTTAAAAAAAAAGTTTCAACTAAATCATTTGCAGTATGAGCAGTTGCAATATGAGAACAACCGAGTGAATTGCTGATTTGTTCAAAATACTTATATCTTAAATCTCTTGCTGCCTGTTCAATGCTTAAGTTGTTTTCCTTTGCATATTCTTTGACGTTTCCACTTGATGAATAATATGGTAGCTTAAAATATTTAGCAACGTCTTTAACAAATTTTTCATCACTATCTGAATCTGCTCCTCTTAATTTATGATTATAATGTGAAACAAATAATTTCAAATTCAATTTTGTTGAAAGCAAATAAAATATATCAAGCATAGCAATGGAATCTACTCCACCACTAACAGCGCAAAGAATTTTAGTGCCTTCATTCAGACAAAACTCATTCTTTAGATGATATTCAATTTTATCTAATATATTATGTATTGTTGTATTGTTGTCTTCTTTATTCAATATTTTTCTAATAATTCTTTAATTAAAAAAAACAAAATTATAGAATTTATTTTTAATTGTCAAAAATAATATTATGGTTACCAATGACATCTTTGTCTCTCGCCAGCGGGGCAAAGATGTCATTGGCAACTTAATATGTGTTTAAAATCTTTTGACTGAAATACTTCCGTTGAATATAAAGTATGTTTTAAAAAGAGATTTGATTACTAAATCTACTTTTAAGAAATATTTTTTTGATTTTTTTAAATTGATTAATTTTGTAATATATTTTTTTTAAATAAAATAATTCTACAGAATGTCTAAAAATCAGGGTATTAAAGAAAAATTAACTCAATCAATTCTTCTATTTGATGGAGGCATGGGAACAGAGCTATATAATAGAGGTATTTTCATCAATAAATGCTTTGAAGAATTAAATATCAGTAATCCGACAATTGTTAAACAAATTCATTCAGACTATAAAAAAGCTGGTGCAGATGTTCTCGAAACTAATACATTCGGTGCAAATCGCTATAAATTAAAAACATATCAGTTGTTTGACAAGATATATAAAATTAATTATGAAGGAGCAAGGATTGCCCGTGAAATAGCTGGTGATGACTTATACGTTGCTGGAGCTATCGGTCCGCTTGGAGTCCGTATTGAACCTCTTGGCGCTATTTCTAACGAAGAAGCCCGCCAATTCTTTTCAGAACAGATAAAGCCACTTCTTGACGGAGGAGTTGATTTATTTATTCTTGAAACATTTATTTATCCGGAAGAGCTTCAGCAAGCAATTCTTGCTGTGAAATCCTTTTGTGATTTACCAATTATTGCTCAAATGACAATTGACGAAGATGGTACTTCTCTTACTGGCGCCAAACCAGAAATAATGATAAAAGAATTAGAACAGCTTGGTGCTGATGCGATTGGTATCAATTGCACAGTCGGTCCACAAATTATGCTGAATTGGTTAGAGCAGGTTAGAAAGCTTACAACACTTCCAATTTCGCTTATGCCTAATGCTGGAAAACCAAAGAACATAGAAGGAAGAAATATTTATTTGACTTCTCCTGAATACCTTGCTGAATATACCAAGCATTTTATCCAATCAGGTGCAAATATTATCGGTGGCTGCTGTGGAACCAATCCTGAGCATATTAAGCGAATGCGGGTTGCTATTGATGCTACTAAGCCAGAGCAAAAGAAGCAAAAATTTGAATTAATTAAAATTGACGAGCAAAAAAGTGTTGAATCTATTCCAAGCAAAGAAAAGTCGCGTCTTGCAAGCAGAATTTCAGCAGGGCATTTCGTTCATTTCGTTGAAATTACATCCCCTCACGGAGTTACTGCCAACGTTGAAATTGAAAAAGCAAGAGAAATGTATTACTTCGGTATTGATGTAATTAATATTCCTGATGGTCCCCGTGCTAGTGCTAGAATGTCTGCTCTTGCCTTAGCTATCCAAATACAGAGGGAAGTGGGTATTGAAACCGTTTTGCACTATGTTTGCCGCGATAGAAACGTTATTGGAATGCAATCTGATTTACTCGGAGCTTACGGACTTGGAATTAAAAATATTTTAGCAATTACTGGTGACCCACCCAAATTAGGAAATTACCCAGACGCAACTGCTGTTTTCGATGTTGATTCTATTGGATTAGTAAATATTTTAAATCGCTTGAACCACGGATTAGATATTGCAGGTAATCCAATTGGGAAGCCATCTGGTTTCTTTGTTGGCGTTGGAGCAAATCCCGGTGCTATAAATTTAGATGAAGAAATTCATAGATTAAACTGGAAAGTTGATGCCGGCGCTGAATATATTATTACTCAACCAGTTTTTGATGTTAAAATATTTGAGAAATTTTTAAATCGGATTAAGCATATAAAACTACCAATTATTGCAGGTATCTGGCCCCTTACTTCTTTCCGTAATGCTCAATTTATGAATAACGAAGTGCCGGGCTGCAGTGTTCCACATACTATTTTGAATAAATTAAAAAAAGTAGAAGATTCCAAAATTGAAAGCATTGAGGTTGGAGTAGAAATTGCACGTTCTACTATCAAACAATTACAAGGTGCAATTCAAGGATTGCAAATTTCTGCTCCTTTCGGAAAAGTAAATTTAGTTAAAGAAGTGTTAAAGTAATTAAAGTTTAAATTATGTCTTTTTTATTTAAACTCTAACTCCGCTATTTTATGTAATTGAATTATTTATTTATTTGGAAAAGCTTTCATATTTCATACTGGATTGTATAAACACTATAAAATATATAAAAGCTAATATTTATTTTTATAATCTTGTTTAATAATTGGGAAAAAATTTGTAATTTTCGTTTATTTGTTATATAAAAAAGGAGTTAAATGGATTTACACGAAAAACGCATAAAACTTGAAGATATAGATATGCTCACAATCCTTGGCTATAACGATGAATATCTTCAGTTAATTGAAAGTAAATTTGAGTCAATAATAACAGTTAGAGGAAACGCAATAATCATTCGGGGTAAACCAGCTGAAATCAAGATTATTGAAGCTGTATTCAACGAATTGATATATATCATAAAAAAGAATGGTTCTTTAAATATAAAAGATGTAAATACTGTACTTGAACTCATACAATCATCATCACAGGCAACGCAACCACAACCCAGCTTGGAAAATAATATAGTTTATTATGGGGTAAAAGAACCAATAAGAACAAGAACAAAAAAGCAAATTGATTACTGTAAAAAAGTATTGGAAAACGATTTAGTATTCGCAATAGGGCCGGCAGGCACAGGAAAGACATACCTTGCTGTAGCTATGGCACTTTCTTCATTAAAGAAAAATGAAGTATCAAAAATCATTTTGTCAAGGCCTGCAGTAGAAGCAGGAGAATCACTTGGTTTTCTGCCCGGCGATTTAAAAGAAAAACTCGACCCATACATAAAACCTCTTACAGATGCACTTTTTGATATGATTCCACCAGATAAATTAAAGAGTTTTATGGAAAAAAACGTAATCGAAATTATACCCTTAGCTTATATGCGTGGACGCACTTTAAGCAATTCATTCATAATACTTGATGAAGCACAAAACGCAACAATTACACAGATGAAGATGTTTTTAACTCGTATGGGGCATAATTCGAAAGCTATTGTTACCGGAGATATTACTCAAATTGACCTCGTTAGCAAAAAAGAATCCGGTTTGATTAATGCACGTAATATATTGATAAATATACCTGGTATTGATTTTATTTATTTTGATAATAAAGACGTAGTTCGTCATAAGTTAGTTGCTGATATTATTAAAGCTTACGAAAAAGAAGCAAAGCAAAAAGAAGATAAGAAATGATTGAATTATTTAAAATAGGTTTTATTAGCATTTCATTGTTAGATGTTATAGATATTGCTATAGTAGCCGGAATAACACTTTGGATTTATAAAGCATTAAAAGATACTATTGCGGTGCAGATTCTATTCGGGCTAATTATACTTACTATACTTTCTTTTATAACAGAAGCAATTAATTTAAAATCAATGAATTGGATATTAAAAACAATAAAAGATATTTGGTTACTTGCTTTTATTATTTTGTTTCAACCTGAATTGAGACGACTTTTACTTAGAATAACACGCAGCCAGATATTTACTGTTTTCTCTAAGTCCAAAATAAATGAAACACTTAACGAAGTTGTTAATACTGCGATTGAGCTTTCAGAAAAGCATATTGGAGCTTTAATAATTTTTACTCGTTCACAAAACGTTCAGATGACCATAGAAACTGGGATACCAATGCAGGCAATAGTATCAAGAGAATTACTTATATCAATATTCAATACAAAATCCCCTTTGCACGATGGGGCTGTAATAATTAATGACCAAACTATAGTATCTGCAAGATGCGTTCTGCCACTATCAAATATTACTAAATATGAAGGTAGAAATCTTGGAACTCGGCACAGAGCAGGACTTGGAATTTCCGAGCAGGTAGATGTTGTTGTTTTAATTATTTCTGAAGAAACTGGCTCAATTTCAATTGCAGAAAGTGGGCAACTAATTTTAGATGTACAAAAAGATAAATTGTTTAAAATATTAAATGATTTTTTAGCAAACAATCCACAAAAAAAATAACAAATGGAATTCAATTTTTCACAATTTTATAGAAAAGATTTAAATGAAAATCGCTGGTGCTTGATTGAAAGTTTAAAAAGAAGACCAGAACTATCGCCAAAAGTAATAGATGCAATAAATGTTTTACCACGAGAAATATTTGTTCAGCCGAATTTTGCATACAAAGCTTACGAAGATACTGCATTGCCGATTGATTGCGAGCAGACAATAACTCAACCGTATACTGTAGCTTATCAAACTACTTTATTAAACATTAAAAAAGGGGACAAAATACTTGAAATAGGCACTGGCAGCGGTTATCAGGCAAGTATTCTTTACATACTCGAAGCAAAAGTCTTTACAATTGAAAGAATTAAAGATTTATATGATAAGGCAAAAAGCAGATTTAAAAAGCTTGATTTAAATATTTTAACCAGACTTGCTGATGGCACAATTGGCTGGAGTGAATATGCACCTTTTGATGGTATAGTTGTTACTGCTGCTGCCCCAGCAGTTCCAGTGTCGCTTCTTGAACAGCTTAAAATAGGTGGTAGGTTGGTAATTCCAACAGGAGAGCTAACTTCGCAGGATATGCTACTTATTGAAAAAGTTTCTGAAAACGATTTTGTAGAAACAAAAAAGGAAAGATTCAAATTTGTTCCATTAATTGGTAAAGAAGGATGGAAAGATTCTTAGATATTCAGCGCTATTTGATTGATAATAGAACTATCCTTGTTGTAACAGGTCCTACTGCATCAGGCAAAACAAAAATATCGCTTGAACTTTCTGCTGATTTAGATATTGAAATTATTTCTGCTGATTCAAGACAAATTTATAAATATATTAATATAGGAACTGCAAAACCAAGTAAAGAAGAATTATCTGCTGTCCCACACCATTTCATTGACTATTTGGAACTAAATGAATATTACAGTTCTGGAATGTTTGAAAAAGATTCAGAAAAAGTTGTTGATGAAATATTTGGAAGAGGAAAGATACCTGTTGTTACAGGTGGCACCGGACTTTACATAAAAGCACTTTGCAGTGGATTCTTTGACGATAGTGAGAATGAAAAAGATTTACAGATAAGAGATGAATTACAATATATTTTAGAAAAAGAAGGTAAAGGTATTCTTTATGATAAATTAATGGAAATTGACCCTGAGTCTGCTAGAAAATATTCAGATAGAAATCCAAGAAGAGTAATGCGTGCATTAGAGTACTACTATTCAAAAGGAATAAAATTTTCAGATGCTCATAAACAACAAAAGAATAACAAGAATTTTAAAGTTGTTTATTTCTACGTTAATAGGAAAAGAGAAGAAATATATGATTTAATAAATGAAAGAGTTTTAAAAATGTGGGCTGATGGTTTAGAAGATGAAACAAGACATATTTTAGATATGGGATTTTCTGAAACTTTAAATTCACTGCAAACTGTTGGTTATAAAGAAACACTTTCATATATTAAAGGTAATATAACAAAAGAAGAAGCAATATATTTAATCCAAAGGAATACACGCCACTATGCAAAACGTCAAATGACTTGGTTCCGTTCTATGAAAGACATCATTTGGATACAGACAAAAGATGATATTATTAAACATTTTGAACAGATTGTTTCACGTGAAACATAAGATGATGAATGATAAATTTGATATAGTAGTAATAGGTGGTGGGCACTCCGGGATTGAAGCGTGTTACGCTGCTGCTAATATGGGGTGCAAAACAGCATTAATTTCAATGAATTTAAATAAATTGGGGGTACCATCTTGCAATCCATCTATTGGTGGAACTGCAAAAGGACATCTGGTTAAAGAAATTGATGCTCTTGGCGGCGCGATGGCATTTATGGCTGACATCGCCGGCATTCATTTTAAAATGCTTAACCGTTCCAAAGGTCCTGCAGTTTGGTCGCCACGTTGCCAGATTGACAAAGATACATATCCAAAAATTGTATATAATACTTTAAAAAATGTAAGCAACTTAGTTTTAATTGAAGATACTGCAATTGAAATAATCGTTAAAAATGATAAAGTTGTTGCTGTTAAAACAATTTCAAATGAAATAATTTATGCAAAAGCAGTTATATTTTCTCCGGGAACATTTTTAAATGGAAAAATGTTTACAGGAAAAAATACTACTGATGGTGGCAGATATGGTGAAAATTCTTCAATATTAATTTCAGAAAATCTTAAAAGAATTGGTTTTAAAGGAGGAAGGCTTAAAACAGGAACTCCTCCTAGAATTTTGGATTCTTCAGTAGATTACTCAAAATTGCAAATCAGCCCCGGAGAAGAGCCACCATTGCCTTTTTCTTTCCGAACAAAAAGTGTAAATAATTCTATTGTTTGTTGGCAAACCGATACTAATGAGAAAACCCATGACATATTAAGAGAAGGTTTTGAAGAATCTCCAATGTTTGCAGGTAGAATTCAAGGAATAGGACCTCGATATTGTCCATCTATTGAAGATAAAATAAATCGTTTTTCAGATAGAAATTCTCATAAAATTGTTCTTGAGCCAGAAGGACTTAATACAAATTCTCTTTATGTAAATGGCTTTTCAACAAGCTTGCCTGCTAATATACAGCAAAAAGGTATAAATTCAATACTCGGTTTAGAAAATGCAAAAATCTTAAGAAATGGCTATGCAATTGAATATGATTTCTTTTATCCTTATCAAATCAATTTTACATTAGAAACCAAATTAGTTGAAAATTTATATTTCACTGGACAGATTAACGGCACTTCGGGATATGAGGAAGCAGCAGCACAGGGACTTATGGCTGGAATAAATGCGGTATTAAAGCTACGAGGGGAAGAACCTTTTGTTTTAAATCGCTCTGATGCTTATATAGGTGTTCTGATTGATGATTTAGTAAATAAAAGTACAGAAGAACCATACCGCATTTTTACTTCACTTGCGGAATATCGTCTTCTGCTTCGTCAAGACAATGCAAAAATCAGATTAATGAAATATGCCAGTAAATATGGACTAATTCCAGAGGTAATTCAAAAAAAAACACAATACAATATTGATCTAACTCAGAAATGTTTTGATTTAACCAAAAGTATTAGATTTCAACCGGTAGTAGTCAACAATTACCTTGAAAGCATCAATGAAACAAAAATTACCGAGCCATCTGATTTAAAATCCCTTGCAAGACGTCCAAAGGCATCAGTAAAAGAATTAATTTCTTTATTGGAAAACATACCTAATGAATTTAATGAAATAATTTTAAATAGTGAGGCATTGCAACAATTAGGTTACGAAATTAAGTATGAAGGATACATTGAAAGACAAAGGAAAGAGATAGAGCGATTTCTCCAGAATGAGAAAAAGTATATACCAAAAGATTTTGATTATAGAAAGGTAAAAGGTATTTCTAACGAAGCACGAGAAAAATTAATTAAAGTACGCCCTGCTTCTCTTGGACAGGCATCAAGGATTTCCGGAGTTTCTTCTTCAGACGTTTCTGTCCTTTCTATTTATCTTCGCTAATGTTTCACGTGAAACATTATAACAAATATTTGTAATACATATTTTATGTTCGATATTTTTTAATTTTAACGTAATTGAAGTGCTTTATATACTGTGTTTTCTATGACTTGTGAGATTTTTTGCTATGATTAGAATGATAGTATAAAATAATGTCATCTTCGTTGCCAATGAAATCTTATCTTGTCATTTTGGTTTATGCCAGAATGACAAGAAAAGATGTCATTGGTAAGAGTTGTGAAGAATCTATTCAACTATTAAATCAACAAGTTGTTAGTATACATTTTGTTATATTTATGTAAAGTTTTAGAATTTGTACTTTAATTTTTTTAATATAATATTTTTTTTTAATTTTAAATATTAATGTTTATTAAAAAAGTAGAGAGTTGTTAATGAAGCCTACAAAAATTATAATTAAAGTAGCAAATGGAATTGTAATTTTAATGCTTTTTATTTTGATGTTTATTGACTTAGAAAAAAATATATTGTATTATCATATAATGAACTCTATATGGCTGCTGTTCAATATTGAACAATATTGCAAATACATCATTGAAGAAAAACCGAATATCAATGCCAGTCAAATGAAACTTGCAAAAATGCCTTATACTATTTCTATAATTTGTTTGATTACTGTTGTATTTTTAGAAATACCTTTTTTTGCCGATGTTAAGCATACGACATTA
Organism: uncultured Hyphomicrobiales bacterium; assembly: GCA_964498585.1. GTDB lineage: Bacteria > Bacteroidota > Ignavibacteria > Kapaibacteriales > UBA2268 > JAAYJM01. The sequence goes on along the minus strand of CAZCHH010000037.1, from coordinate 16,306 downwards.
TTAACTGTTACAGCTATAAATGCTTTATCTTTACTTTATGGTTATTTTCTCTTCAAGCATTTAAACAAATTGGCAATGGATTGATAGGAGTGTGGATTTAAAAAACTTCTTCTTCTTTTAAACTATTAATTTTAAATAGACTTACTTTATTGAATTTAAATATACTTGTGGAAATACTTTTTAATATACACTTTCTCAAATCTGTTATTTCCACAATTTTTACAAATATTTTCTGACATTTTAACCCAACTTGCAAAAAATATCTAAAATAAAATTTATTTTTAACATTTTTTTATCGGTTGCGATTTTGTTACTCCTTGATATATAACAAAGTCAATTTTTGAAAATGTCAAAAAATGTAAAATGTAGTGGTGTATGGTGTTTGCATTGTATTGATATATTTCGTATTTTTGTATATGTGGAATTTTGCATTTTGAAATATGTACATTAAAGAAATTAAAAAGAAAAATACTCCTAATGGAAAAGTTTTTAAGCAATACCAATTAGCTGAAACTTACCGCATCGGAAAAAAGGTAAAGCAAAATCTTATTTTATATCTTGGCTATAATAAATTTCTCGAAAACAAACAAAATCGGGATATTGTTGCTAAGTTATTGGAAAATAAAATTAAAAACGAGCAGATTTTATCCGACGATTTTTTAAATACTTCTTCAGAGTTGCAACAATTAGCCGAGCATTATTATAAAAAATATGTCCAAAAGAAGCTTGATGAGGAGAAAACTGAAAAAAAAGTAATTAAAAAAGATAGCACAGAATACCACGAAGTAGATTTAGATTCACTCGGAATATTCAACTGTAGAGAAATAGGAGCAGAATGGATGTGTTATCAGATGTTAGCTCGTTTTGGATTGAAGGAATTTTTGCAACATAAGGGCTGGAGCGAGAAAGAAATCGACAAGGGAATAATAAGCATAATCAGCCGTGCAGTAGTAAGATACTCTGAGCATAAAACTGAGAGTTGGCTTTCGTCGAACAGTGGATTAATTGAATTGTTTGGAAGGCGTGTCGATTCAGTAAGTCGTTATGATTTATATAGTTCAGCAGCAGATTTATATGGATTAAAAGATGATTTGGAGGCATTCTTTTTCAACAAGGCAAATGCACTGTTTCAGTTACAGGACAGCATATTAATATACGACCTTACGAACACTTATTTTGAAGGAAGGAAGTTATATAGCAAGCTCGCAAAGTATGGACACAATAAAGAGAAGCGTTTTGATTGCAAGCAGGTGGTATTAGCGGCAGTAGTTAATTCTTCCGGGTTTCTGAAGCATAGCAATATTTATAGTGGCAATATGAGCGACCCAGAAACGCTTAAAGATATAATATTCAAAATGAAAGGAGAAAGAGAAAGCATATTCAAAGAGAAACAGCAAATGATAGTAATGGATGCGGGGATAGCCACTGAAGATAACCTTGAGATGCTACGGAAAGGGGGTTTTTTGTATGTCGTTGTATCCCGTAGCAAGCCGAAGAAGGGCTATAGTGTGGATACCACTGACACGGTAAAAGTAACAGACAGGAAAGGAGAGGAAATAGAGCTAAAATTTATGGATACTGCTGTAAGTCTGGATAGATGGGTTTATGTAAAGAGTAAAGCAAAGACAATGAAGGAAGATTCGATGTTATTGAAAGCAATAGAGAATTTTGAGAAAGAGATGGAAGGCGTCAAGAAAGGCATAAGCAAGAAAGGAGGCACGAAGAAAGCAGAGAAGGTCTGGGAAAGAATAGGTCGGGTTAAAGAACGCAATAAGAGTGTGAATAAATATTATGATATAAATGTTGATGTTATAGACGGCATAGCAGTAAATGTGGAATATATAAAGAAAGAGTTGAAGCCAGATTCAAAGCAAAGAGGAGAATATTTTTTGAGAACAAATTATCCATTTTCAAGCGAAGTAGAAGTTTGGGAAGTATATAATACGATTCGAGAAGTAGAGTCCACATTTAGATGTTTAAAGACAGATTTGCATTTGCGACCAGTATTTCATCAACAAGACAGTAATTGTGAAGCGCATTTACATTTAGGACTTCTCAGCTATCAGATAGTCTCAGCAATACGCTATATGTTGAAAGAAGCAGGCATACACTATGGCTGGGACAATATAGTAAGAATAATGAATACGCAGAAAGCAGTATCAGTAAGAGTAAAGGATAAAGAAAACAATGACATATTAGTAAGAAAATGTTCAAGACCCGAGCAGGAGGTTCTTGAAATATATCGGACATTAAAGATGAGTTCGATGCCATTTGTAGCAAGAAAATTTGTAGTGTCCCATTAAAAAACGCAAATTTTTATGCAACAGACACTTACGGACATAGATTTTCAAGTTGGTTATAATGATTTGTGAGATTCTTCGCTACGCTTCAGAATGACAGACAAGAATGGATTCTGATATTTGTCAGAATGACAAAAAAATTGAATAATTAGAATCTTCTGTAAATACAATTTCAATTATGAAAAGATATAAAAAACCTAGAACAATAAAACATAATTGTTTGTGTCATTCTTTTAAATATATTTGCATAATGTAATGTTAAAAAAATCAGTAAAAATTATGTTAAAATTAACTGAGTTATTTCAAGAGTTTTTTAAAAGTGAAAAAACAGGTGGTTTGCTGCTAATAGTTTGTACAGTTATGTCTTTAATTTTAGCAAATTCTTTTTTAAGCGAACCATATCTGAACATCTGGCAAATAAAATTAGGCAGTCATTCTTTGTCACATTGGATAAATGATGGCTTGATGACAATATTCTTTTTGCTAATTGGATTGGAATTAGAGCGGGAAATCTATAAAGGGGAATTATCAAATATCAAAGATGCATTATTTCCTATTTTCGGAGCAATAGGTGGAATGTTAATTCCTGCAGCTTTTTATATGTTTTTTAATTTCGGTGAAATTTCTCAATCTGGCTTTGGAATTCCGATGGCAACCGATATCGCTTTTGCTATTGGAATTCTGTCGCTATTAGGAAGTCGTGTTCCAAGCACACTTAAAGTATTTTTAACTGCTTTAGCTGTTATTGATGATTTAGGTGCTATAATAATTATTGCCATTTTTTATTCGAAAGAATTGATTTTAACAAATCTTTTTATTTCCTTGGGAGTTTTTGCTGTTTTATTGGTATTAAATAGATTAAAAGTAAAAAATCTTATTCCGTATTTGATTGGTGGAGTTGTAATGTGGTTTTTTATGCATAATTCAGGAGTTCATGCTACTATTACTGGGATACTTTTAGCATTTGCAATACCATTTGGAGATGGTGAAAAAAAATCTACCTCATACATTTTGCAGCACTTCTTACATATTCCTGTTGCTTTTATTATCCTTCCTGTTTTCGCACTGGCAAATACAGCAATCAGTATTAATTCAAATTTTTTAGATTTATTTTCTATGAACTATAGCTTAGGTATTAGTTCAGGATTAATTATTGGGAAACCATTAGGTATTTTCTTATTTACATTCATTGCCGTATTTCTTGGTTTTTGCAAAAAACCTATTGAATTAAATTGGAAAAGCATAATAGGGGTTGGATTTTTAGCTGGGATTGGATTCACTATGTCAATTTTTATTACACTACTGGCTTTTGAATCTCCAACAATAATTGATAATGCTAAATTTGTTATTCTCATTTCTTCATTATTTGCTGGTACCATTGGTTTTATAGTTTTATCTTTAGGTTTAAAAATGAAAAAATGAGTTCTTTTTTTCTATAAACTGAAATTTTTATATCTTAGCAAAATGAACTCCACAAAGAAAGTAGAGTTCATCTGCTTTATCTGGGATTGTCAATTATCTAATTTTACCTATGAATGAAACTTGATTTTAGATTAGATATTTTGATAATCAAACCAACTTTTCTATGAATAAATTTTGTAATATATTATTTTTGTAATAAATAGTTTTTATTATTTAAAATTTTCAATAATTTAATATTATGAAAAGTATATTAATTATATTGCTTCTTTTAAACTTTTTCAATCAGGAAGAAGCCGATAACATTTTTCACGAAGGAGTAATTAAGCTTACTACTCTGGACTTTAATGGAGCAATTGAAAATTTCACGAAAATACTCGAACAAAATCCAAACTATTATAGAGCATATGAGATGCGTTCCTTATCAAAAAGCAATCTTGGAGATTTTAATGGAGCAATTTCCGATATGGATACATTAATAGTAAGATATCCAGACATCTCAGGACATTACGAAACGAGGGCATACTACAAAAGAAAAGCTGGTGATTTTACCGGTGCAATCGAAGATTATACCAAAGCAATAGAACTATATAAGCATGCAAGCTATTTCATCAATCGTGGAAATGTATATGCTGATGTTGAAGAATATACAAAGGCATTAGAAGATTATGAAAGTGCTATAGAATTAAATAATGAATCTGGTGAAGCATACTGCTTCGCTGGATTAGCATATTTGAAAATGAATGAAATGGATCTTGCTTGCGAGAATTTGAAAAAAGCAGCAGAGCTTGGCAATAAATCAGCTTATAAGACGTTAAAAGAACATTGTAGATGTTTCGATAATGATTCTACTTTATTCAAACCCAGTAAAGGTAATTTATAAATAAATCCAGATTACTATGAGAGTACTAATTGTTGAAGATGACAGAAAGATTGCAGATGGTCTGCAGCGCGGTTTAGCATCCCAGCATTATTCGGTTGATTTGGCTTTCGATGGAGCCGAAGGTGAGCGTTTAGCAAGTGTTAATGAGTATGACGTCATTATCCTTGATATAATGCTTCCAAAAATGGACGGCTGGGAGGTTTGCAGGACTTTAAGAAAGTATAAAGTTAAAACCCCAATTTTAATGCTAACTGCCTTAGATGACGTTGAAGATAAAATTCGCGGCTTAGACTACGGCGCCGATGATTATATGACTAAACCATTTAACTTCGGTGAATTAATTGCTCGCATCCGTTCTTTAGTCCGAAGAAACAGCGATGAAAAAACAACTGTAATCAAATATTCCAATCTCGAAATGAACACTGCAAACCGCACTGTCCAGCGAGAAGGCAGATATATTAATCTTTCTGCAAAAGAATTTGCTATGCTTGAGTATTTTCTGTTAAATAAAAACAGAGTGCTTACCCGTGAAATGATTTCTGAACACGTCTGGGATATGAACTTTGACCCGCAATCGAACGTCATTGATTCATTCATTAGATACTTACGCCAAAAAATAGACCAGGATTTCGACCCACCGCTTATTCATACTATTCGCGGAGTTGGATACAAATTATCTGATTCTTATTAACTCACCTTACGCATTCCCCTCTTGAGAGTAATGTCACGAAGATAAGAAAATAATTATTATATACAATTGCATAATTTTTAATTAGCAGTCTATATTTGTAGCATCAGAATAAAATAATAAAGAATTATAGTGTATAAATCAAGTATAATACACCTCCCCTTTCCCCTCCTTTTTAGGAGGGGGAACGCAAAGACATAGGACAGTTCTTATTCCCCTCCTAATAAGGAGGGGCAGGGGAGGTGTTAAAAGGTTTTATTATTAAATTTGTTAGTTATTATATAAAAGATTTTAAAAGTTAAATAAATTAATTATGTTAAATAAAAATCAAATTATTAACTTATCTCCGTGCCATTACTCTCAAGAGGGGAATAAGAAAAGTGGATTAAAAAATTGTATCAACACTTCACTTATTCATTTCTCAAAAGAGAAATTGCGTAAGGTGAGTTATTAAACAATAAAATAATGGACGAAAAAGCACCTTTAATAGCAGCTATTGATGTTGGCACAAACTCATTCCACCTTATAATCGCATCAATCAATCAGCGTCAGATGATGCAAATTCTGGAGCGTGAAAAAGAAATGGTTCGTCTCGGCTCCGGTGGCAATGATATGAAGTATTTACAGGAAGATGCAATGCAGCGCGGCACTACTGCGATTATGAACTTTTCTAAAATCGCTAAAAGTTTTAATGCTGAAATAAGAGCAGTCGCTACAAGCGCTGTTCGCGAAGCAATCAATAAAGATGAATTTATAAACAGAGTTAATGATGAAACTGGTGTTGAAATTGAAGTTGTCTCAGGCATTGAAGAAGGGCGATTAGTTTATATCGGCTGTATTCATTCCTTGCCAATAGTTACAAAAAAAACATTAGTTATTGATATTGGGGGAGGAAGCACTGAAACTATTATCGGAGCAAGTGGTGAAGTTGAATTTGTTAGAAGTGCCAAGCTTGGTGCTATTCGTTTAACTCAAAAGTTTTTCCCTAACGAAAGAATTTCAAATTCTCAAATAAAAGAGTGTCGCGAATTTATTCGTGGAGAATGGGCGCCAAATATAAAAAAACTTAAGGAGTATCAATTAGAGTGCGTAGTCGGCACTGCAGGCACTATTCAAAATCTTGCTGCTATGGCTTTGGCTGCAAAAAACCAGCAAATACCCGATGTTCTCAACGGAACTAACGTTACAAAAGCAGAATTAAATGCTGTAATAAAAAAAGTATTAAATGCTCATTCAGTTAAGCAGCGGCTACTTATTCCCGGGATTGACCCTGCCAGAGCTGATATTATCGTTGCCGGTGCCTTAATCCTTGAACATATTATAAATGAATTAAATATCAATAATATTGTAATTTCTTCTTATGGCTTACGTGAAGGAATTGTTTTCGATACAGTTCAAAAAGCGGAAGCAATTGAGCATTACAAGCATTTAGACCATTTACGCAATTCAACAATTTATGCACTTTGTCAGCAATTTTGTGTTGATATGGAGCATTCTGAATTTGTAAAAGCAATTTCATTAAAACTATTCGATGAATTGCAGCCACTCCATAAATTAACCAATAAAGAACGCGAACTTCTTGAAGCAACATCAATGCTCCACGACGTTGGTTACCATATTTCCCACGACCAGCACCACAAACATAGTTATTACATAATAGCTAACTGCATTATGCCCGGTTTTACCCAAAGCGAAATTGAAGTTATGGCAAATATTGCCCGCTACCACCGCAAAAGCCACCCCAAAAAGAAACACGAAAATTTCCAGATTCTTTCTACGGAAAAGCAAAACGTTGTAAACGTCCTTGCAAGTTTGCTGCGAATTGCCGAAGGGATTGACAGAAGAAAAATACAGACTGTTAGCGATATAGAAATCCATTATAATAATTCTGCTATAAAAATCGGATTAATTCCAAAAAATATTGAAGAAGTCCCGGATATTGAACTTTGGGGAGCAAACCGCAGAAAGCAAATGCTTGAGGAAGTCTTAAACAGGAAAGTAAATATCTTCATAATTTAAAGATATGTTTATTCAACAAATTTTTATTATTTTAGCTTTTGAATTTTAATTGATTTTGCAATCAAATAAATGGAATTTTGTAATTTAAAGAAAATAAGGAATAAGCATAGATGGAAGAATTTATTTCAGTATTTATTCAAATTATATGAGGTATAAAATGGAAGAATGTTATTTATCAGTTGAATTAATTAAGGAAGTATTCGAAGAATATTGTGAAGATATTGAAAGAGAATATACAGAAGAGAAATTTAAGGATTTCCTTAATTTCCTTGGCAATGATGTTTACGATTGGATTAATGGAAATTTAAAATACTTTTTTGAAGATGATGTTGATTGAAAAACATATTGAAAATGAAACTTTATCTAATGTTATTTATAAAAACGATAAATTAACTTTATATAAAGGTGATACTTGCAATTCTTCGACTTTCTCAGAAGAATTTGCTGATTTAATAATTACATCACCTCCATATAATGTTGATATTAAGTATAATTCACATAAAGATGATTTAACATACATTGAATATCTGGAATTTACAAGGAAATGGATAAGTAATTGTTTTAAATGGAGTAAAAATCAGGCACGATTTTGCTTAAATATTCCTTTGGATAAAAATAAAGGCGGACAAAAAAGTGTTGGTGCTGATATAACAAAAATAGCTCAGGAAGTTGGTTGGAAATATCATTCTACAATAATTTGGAATGAAGGCAATATATCAAGAAGAACTGCTTGGGGCTCTTGGCTTTCGGCTTCTGCCCCTTATGTAATAGCTCCTGTGGAACTCATTGTTGTTCTCTATAAAGAAGATTGGAAAAAAACAAACGGTAGCAAAATATCTGACATTAAAAAAGAAGAATTTATGGAATGGACTAACGGCTTATGGACATTTAACGGAGAAAGTAAAAAAAGAATTGGACACCCTGCACCTTTCCCTATTGAATTACCGTATAGATGTATAAAACTCTTTAGTTTTGTGGGTGATACTGTTTTTGACCCATTTGCTGGGAGTGGGACCACTTTAATTGTTGCAAATAATACAAATCGTTATGGTGTGGGTCTGGAAATTGATGATATGTATTGTGGATTAGCTAAACAAAGATTAATGAATAAAATTGGAATGTTAATATAGGTTTTATATGAAGAAAGAAAAAAGTATTAATGATTTAGTTGTTGAATTTTTTAAGAATCACCCAAATGAAGAAATGCCTCACGGCCCTGTAGTTGATTGGGTTGAAAATAAGTATAAGAAATTATTCAACAAGAAACCAAGAGACCCTTGGCGTGCTATAAGACAACTACATCAGCAGGGATTTCTAATCAAGGTAAAAAAAGGAGTTTATAAATATGATCCGGACTTTGTTACTAATAAAAGTCTTGAGGATTTCACACCTGAAATTAAAAAGCAGGTATTGGAACGCGATGGCAATAGGTGCGTAATTTGTGGAAGAGGTCCCAATGAAGGATATGAGTTGCAAATTGACCATATTTTACCAAAAGACAAAGGTGGAAAAGCTACATTAGATAATGGACAAACTCTTTGTTCAGTATGCAATTTTAGAAAAAAGACATATAATCAAACAGAAAGTGGTAAAAAAATGTTAATTCGTATGTGGGAAGTAGCTATTCAAATTAAAGATGAAAATACACAAAACTTCTGCGAAGAAATACTAAAGGTTTATGAAAAATATAATATCAATGGTCATATTGAATGGAAAAGATAGTAATTAATACTATGAAATATAAATTATATTCTGAAGTAGTTTTTAATCAAGATATTAATGAATATCATATAAAAAAAGGTGATATTGCTACTATTATTGATATACACTACCAAAATGAAAAAATAAACGAACCCGGTTACACATTGGAAATATTTGATGGAATTGGTAATACTTTAAATGTTGTAACCGTTCCAGAATCTAAAATTGAAAATATTAAAGCTAATTATATTTTATACCAAACAGCTAACAATATTTGTAATATAATCTGTCATTCTGAAGCGCAGCGAAGAATGACAGTGTAAAGTTATGTCATCTCCATTATAATAAAGCATTTGCTTCATTTTGGGGTTCGAAATGACATTATGATATTGCACTATTAGTTAGCGGTTTGGTATTAAATACAAGACAAACTAAATTTGCTTAACAGGCAATTTTTATATAAAAAACATATTTAAGGAATAAATAATGATAAAATCAATTAATCATATTGGAATCGCTGTAAAAGATTTAGATAGCAGCATTGAATTATTCAAAAAAATATTTAATTTTGAAGATGTTCACAGAGAATTTGTAGAAGACCAAAAACTTAACGTTGGCTCTTTCAAAGTTGGTGACGTTTTAATCGAACTTACCTGTCCAACAGCAGACGATTCACCAATAGCAAAATTTATTGAAAAAAAAGGTGAAGGAATTCATCATATCGCATTCGAATCTGACGATACAAATGAAGAACTCGCTCGCTTAAGCAATGAAGGTATTCAGCTAATAGACAAAACTGCCAGAAAGGGCGCTCACGATATGCAAATCGCATTCCTGCATCCCAAATCGACAAACAGTGTTTTAATGGAAGTTTGCCAAAAGAAAGATTAGAAATTTTACATTCCTTCCTAAGTTGAACTAGTGTAATAATTTATTAAAAACCTAATAAACATTTCTTGTCATTCCGAATCCCCTTATAAAAGAAGACTTTTATTTTAAATGGAAATGACATTAATTTACCCTGTCATTCTGAAGCGCAGCGAAGAATCTCACAAGTCATTGTTTCAAAAGAGTTTGAGATTCTTTACTTCGTTCAGAATGACAGACAAACGTAAAGATGTCATTGGTAACCTTCTAAACTATCTAATCTCTTAAAAACTAAACCCTTTTACTATCAGTTCAATATTTTTATAATTATTGAATCCAAGCACTCCAGCTTCTCCTTTAATATCTGCATAGCTAAACCTTAGATTAAAATGATTTGCTATATACCCAAAAGTAGAATTTTCTGTTAATGCGTTTAAAATTTTAAAAATACCAGTTGTTTCAAAGGAAAAGCCGGAAGTTGTATAATTTAAATCAGAATAGGGATTATATTCAAATTTACGACCATCTGAATAAGATACAAATTCAAAAAGATTAATTCGCAATCCTAATCTGTTAATTACATTTTCAGTTGATTTTGCCTGAATTATATTTTTCCAAATATTTGTTTCGCTTAAAATCGACCTGTATTCGTAACCTAAGGAATCAATTTTAACTAAATCTGCATTTGCTTCAGAAGTAAAATCAACATTTAAAATTTTAATTTTTGTTCCTTTAAAATCATAATCGAAATTAATATTTAATCCAATGCCAAGCCGCTCAGAGCGGGGAAGAGATTTAGGGCTGTAGTAATCTCTTTCATTTGGATAAATTATGAAATCGTGATCAAAATTGTATTTGATTTCATTTCCAAGGTTATTTAATGAGTAACCTGCTGACAAATTAAAATTTCCTGATAATTCATCACTCAAAACATAATCTTTTACGATAGGTGCAACAGCAATTATTCCAAAATCAAACGCAGTAATGCCTTCATCTATCAAAATTGGGTTACTCTCTGGGCTAATAAACTTTACACCGAAACCTAAAGCCAATTTTATCCAAAAATCTGTTGAAGCAGCTAAATAAAATGAATTTAAGGATTCTTCTAAAAGATATCTTCCTAAAAAACTTCCATCTTCACTTATTCTGACAATGTTTCCTAAATCAGAATACTGCCTTAAATATCCAATTCCCAAGCTAAAAGGAATTCCCATCTGTTTATCAAGGTTTATACCAGCACTTATTGCAAAATTATAAAAATAAGGGTCTCCATTAAATGGTTTTATTTTGATGTTTTCCGGATAAAAGTTAGCTGAGAAATTAGTTTCCCGGCTGCTCAAACCGAGCAAAGCTGGATTAGAAAAAACATTGAAAGCATCATCAGTTGGCACTGCAACTCCAGCTCCGCCGATTGAATGATTGAAAGCAGAAGGTGGTATGATTAAAGAAGGTATAGCTGTGCCATAAGTGAACAATTCACTTGCACTTAGAAAAAAGATTACTAAAGCAATTAATTTAACAGTAAGTTTTACTTTTAAGTTTTTCATTTGGCTTTAATCTATTGTTAGAAAAATGAATGATTTCAATAAAAATGGTAGTACTCCTTGATTTTTTGGCTATATTTATTCTATTACCATATAACTTCCAAATCAAATTTTCTCAGGATGCTATCTTTGCTTACTAGCGGAGAATTTATTGGAATAATTATACCACCTGTTTGTTTTAAATTCTCATCTATTGCATTAATTGCTTTTTGAGATAATTTATTTGGTTCTGCGAGATACCAGATGAGAATATGTGTGTCTATTACTAATCCCATATCTTTTTTGCCTCAATAAAGTCATCTTCATCAAATTTCAATTTACCGGCAAGTATCCCTTTTAATGATTTTGCAATAGCTTTATTTTCTTTTTTAGTTTCTTCAATAAATGTAACAACAACTTCCTTTTTATTTAAAAAAGGGATTGGCTCTAACAGAGTAATTGTTCCATCTTGATAAATACCTTTTACAGAAAGCATAAAACCTCCGAATGTAATTCAATAATGTAAATTATTTTCAATCTTAGTATAGATTAAAAAAAAGGAACTTTATTTATTTTATTATAAAATTTGATTTAAATTTAATCTTTCAATTAATTGCTTCTAAATGCTCTATTCCTTTTTTATATTCCAAATTTCTTCCCCTTTCTTTTTCTTTTAAATCTTCGAATATTAATTTTAGATTATAATTAAATTTTCGAGCATATAAATCACGCAATTTCCTTGTTTTTTTTACAATAGGGTCATTCCATTTCATAATTTCCTCCAATTAATTCAAACGGTGTGCATACTTTTGTCATTTTAAAATTATTAAAGAAATAGCTTATTATTGATGTTTCAATATAAATCTTATATTTCATTTCTTTTAAAATGATATAGTTATAAATTAACTAATTTTATTGACGATAATAAATTGAATTATTTTAACAGTATGTTAATCTGTTAATATTTATAACTATTGTTAGTATTAAACTTCTCATATCCTTCGTCTATTGGCAAATCGGTTCCAGATGCAGCTTGCTTGCAAAGGACATCGCAGCGTTCGTTGAGTTCGAGACCGACGTGGGCTTTCACCCAAACAAATTTTACATTATGTATTTTTAATTGGTTTGATAAGCGTTCTAATAAATCAATGTTCATCGCTCTTTCAGTTTTGTTTCTCATCCAGTTGTTTTGCTGCCAGCGTTTAAGCCAGCCCTTGTCAATAGTATCGACAAGTAATCGCGAATCTGTTTTTATTGTAATTTTATAATTACCAGTTTTTTTTATCAAACTCAATGCTTCAATCGGAGCCATCAGTTCCATTCTGTTATTTGTAGTTAAGCGGAAACCGCCGGATATTTCCTTTCTGTAGTCGCCATAAATCAAAATAGCAGCATAGCCACCTGGCCCGGGATTGCCCAAGCTTGAACCATCTGTATAAATTGTAATTTCTTTCATTCTACCTTTCTATTTTAAGCATATTAATTGTTCCAACCGCAAAATTAATAATAATTCAAAAAACTATCTAAAAATAAATAATTTTAATATATTTGTAAAATATTTAAGTGAATTGCTTAATTAAAGGCAAATTAATTAAATTATTAAAAATTTATGCATAGACTCAAAATATATATTGATACGTCAGTAATTGGTGGTTGTTTTGATGACGAATTTTCTGAATGGTCAAATAAACTTTTCGATGAGTTTATTAAAGGGGAAAAAATTGCAGTTTTATCTGAAACAACTATTGAAGAATTAGTGGTGCACCAAACTATATAAAAGACAAAATCAATGAAATTCCTGAAGAGAATTTGCTCTTTATCTCAAAGGATAAAGAAACTGAATTTTTATCTTCAAAATATATTGAATTAAATATAATATCAAAAAAATTCATAAATGATGCAATCCACATTGCTTTGGCTGTTGTCAATAAAATTGATGTGTTAGTTAGTTGGAATTTTAAGCATATCGTAAATTTGGACAGAATAAGAAAATATAATGCTGTAAATATTATGTATGGATATAACTTACTTGAAATAAGAAATCCGAAGGAGGTGATTTCAAATGAAAAAATTTGATTGTGTAAAATTTCAAAGAGATGCAAGAGAAAGAATGTGGAAAGAGTCCGGTGAAACTATTGAAGGATTCTATAAATTTATTGATGGAATTAAATTTAAAAATAAATTGTGGATTGAACTAAACAAACGAAAAAATGATAATATTCTTTTTGAACCAAATAAAAGCAGTTAGGAATTATTAAAAAAATAAGTTTTACAAACAGCAAGCTAATAGTATAACTGAATAGAAGAATTCAGTACCTTGATTATAGGATTACAGGATTTCTTTATTAATCAAGAAAAGAATAATCAGGAAATCAATAAATCTTGTTAATCAAGGTTCAAGACAAAGGAATTAATCATCTTCATCAAATAAATCACAAAAATCACAGTTCAAAGACAAACAAATAATCAAATCCCTTGTGGGATAAAAGAAAAGAATTTAAGATGTGCCACACTTTCTTAAGTGTGACACATCTTGAAGAAACATCTGGAAGAAAAATATTGATTTCAAATGTCCGACACTTAAGAAAGTGTCGGACATTAAAGAAAAATAGCAACGTAGTTGCGATATCGTAATAGAAACAAAATGCACAAACGAAAAAAATCTCGTAGAGATGATATCGCAGCTACGCTGTTCATTCATTCATTGTTTACCTTTGCTATTACGATAACAATCCTAACGGATTTGGAAAAAATGAATAGCCACGAGTTTAAGCTCGTGGAAAAGGTTTAATATTTTTTCTCCACTATCTAAAGATAGTGGCTAAGTATAAAGAAAATATTCCATATTTCTTTCTTAATCATCTTCATCATACAAATCACAAAAATCACAGTTCAAAGACAAACAAATAATCAAATCCCTGGCGAAAAAATCGGTTTCGCTGTTTGATTTTTCTACAATAATATAATCCCTGCGGGATAAATGAAAATATTTTCATTACCAAATGCAATTTATTAAGAAAAAATAAGATAAATTCTCATCAAAACAACTCAAAGTGTTTGCAAGAGAATAGAAAACGTTATCAAGAGATTAGAAAATGTTATCAAAAGATAAGAAAATGCTATCAAGAGAACAGAAAACGTTATCAAAAGATAAGAAAACGTTATCAAGAGATAAGAAAATGTTATCAAAAGATAAGTAAACGTTATCAAAAGATAAGTAAACGTTATCAAAAAATAAGAAAACGTCATCAAGAGATAAGAAAACATTATCAAGAGATAAGAAAGCATTATCAAGAGATAAGAAAGCGTTATCAAAAAATAAGAAAATGTTATCAAAAAATTTTGCTGATGTATTTTTTAAATTTTTTATAATTATTTATAATTTTGTAGATATTTATTTTTATAATTATTTATAATTCTATAGAAAGATACAAATTATTTTTTATTTTATAATATAATTTTGTTATTTTGCAATTAATATAATATGATTCTGATAGAGTTTTTTCGTATTTGAAATAATAATCTTTTTTTTTGTATAAAATTCCTTTAATTATTTTTTTTTTAAAATTGATTTTTAATATATAATTAATGTTTTTTTTATAATTTTTGGAGTTTATAATAATGACAGAAGATAAAATAAAAAGAAGTTTCAATATGACGAAAGCTGATTTATGTATGTTTGCATCAATTTTGGGAAATACTTTAACCAGAGACATAACGGATTTGGCTCCTTTTGGCGTTACCACAGCAAAAATTATTGAATTTAAAGCACTCGGGGATGATTACGAAGTTTTTCCCAGTGATGATTATTTGGTCGGAACTATAATGATTGCAACTGACGAAAAAAATGCAAAAAACGAAGAAGTAAAAGAGGGGATTCGTCAGCTTGCAGCAAGGGTTGTGGCAAAATGGGGCATTGCCTCAGGTCAGTATAAACGTCTTGGAATTGCAGGTATGGCAAATTTTACCGACAGGACCTTGCTTTCTGCTGCAAGAGGTGTGCATCTTGCAATGACAAGCTATCTTGACGACCTCGCTGATTTCGGTTTAACGCAGGTTGTTTTAGACGATTTCAGTGATTTGTGCGATTCCTTTGAAACCGCAATGGCAGCTCAAAAGGACGCAATTATGCAAAGGGATATTAAAACCAAAGAAAGAACTGAAATGGGCAATCAGCTTCATTCTTTGGTTTCAACTTACTGCAATTTTGGAAAGATTTTATACGAAAGAACCGACCCAGCCCGCTACAATGACTATATAATTTATCCCGTTACTGGAGGAGCTTTGCTGCCACCAGCTAATTTTTTCTTTAATTTTACGAATCTTACTTTCTACTGGGATGTGGTAAATCACGCAACCAGTTACCAGTTGGAAAAGGAAGAAGGCGATAGCTACGTGGAAATCTACGCTGGTAGCGAAACGAGCTACCAGTATAATCCCCCGGACGGGCAGGGATTTTATCGCGTAAGGGCTAGAAACATGAATGGCTTCGGTCCCGCGACCGAAGACCTTGAGCAGTGGTATTTTGCAGTTCTTCCGGCTGCAAGCAATTTAGTAATCAACGACAACGAATTAAATCCGGGGCAATACAATTTAACATGGGATGCCGTTCCAACAGCAACGGAATATTCGGTTTACCGTTCAGTAGTGGAAAACGGACAGCCCGCAGCCGACTATACGCTTCAGGGCAAAACCGCTGAAGCAAATTTCCTTATTAATGTGGAAAGTGGAAAGCGCAATTATTTCCGCGTCAATACAAAAAATTTGACGCAGTATGCTCAGCCAAGCAGTCCAATTTGGATTGAGGTGTAGTCGGTGGTCGGTAGTCAGTTATTAGGTTATTTGTTGTTAGTAAAAATACTGATGACCATAAACCGATAACCGATAACCGATAACCGATAACCGA
>CAZCHH010000036.1:0-36396 GCA_964498585.1 uncultured Hyphomicrobiales bacterium | reverse complement strand
CCAAATGCTTCATTGAAATAGCTAAAATTGAATAGCGTCGAACAATAATAAGATAGATTCTGATATTCGTCAGAATGACAGGATTAAATAATGTCATCTCTATTTAAATGAAAGTCTCCCTTTATCTGGGAGTTCGAAATGACAATATGTATAACTATCATATAAATAAAAGGTATCATTATGAAAAAAATAATTACAATTTTTTGCTTACTAATAATTTGCTTGTTCGTAAATTCAATTTGCACTGTTCTGGCGAAAGAGAAAGATGAAATCATTCCGTTAGCTGTTGGGAATGAATGGACTTATGCTGGAACTTTAGTCATTAATAAAGACACTACTTTAAAAATGGAAATAATAGGAGATACTTTGATAAAAGATGAAATGTGGTTTATTATGAATGATGGCTTTCAGAATTCCTTAGTAAAAAATGATGAAAAAGGTTTATGGATATCACAAAAATATGAATTAATTGAAGAACTATATCCGATAATTTTACTACATTATCCAGTAAATGTAGGTGATAAATTCAAAGCTGATGGCGAAACAGTAATAATTAATTCTTTAAACAAAGAAGTTGAAGTCCCAGCAGGAAAATTTAAATGTATCCTATATGAAATAAATTCAGAATATGATAATATTAAAATTTATGCAACTCCCGGAATTGGCATAATAAAAATGATTAATAAAAACTTGAACGAAAAAGAATCAGGTAGAGAAGATTTTATAGAACTAAAATCGTATAAATTGAAATAAAAAGCTAAGAAAAACGTCAAAAATTCAAAGGGGATGAAATGGCTTCGACGGGGTGATGGATTTCGCTTGTTGCATACCGTGCTTAGTGGTGCTGCACGTTAATACAACCGCTGCATTATAATAAATGCCAACAATAATTACGCTTTAGCAGCATAAAAAAAACGCTGCTACGCTTTTTGAAGGGTTTGCCTACCGGTTCTTTTCAAAGCGTCGAAAATAGATAGGATAGTTTATGCTTGCTCAGCAGGTGCATAAATGAAAACTTAACTGGTGATTGCTGCAATGTGCCTGTCGTTTGGCTAACATTACAGTGAAACTTATAAATCGACTAAGTATGTAGAAGCAGTGAGAGAAGCTCTCTGGACGCGGGTTCGACTCCCGCCATCTCCACAAAAGTTATTTAATATTAAAAAAATACTTAATTATGAATGTTAGCTACATATATAATTCAAAAGGAAATGCTGAATATGTTGTTATTCCAGTTATCTTGTGGAATAAATTAAATAATTTATTGGAAAAAGAAAATACAAATGAATTTCATCCAAATGAATATAAAGGTATTTTATCTGATTTGAATTTAGATATTGATGCTGAATTATTAAATATAAGAGAAGAATGGACAAGAAATATTTAATTGATACTAACATTATTATTTATTATATGGATAATAAAATACCTGATTCTCAGTTAAATTTCATTGAATCAATTTTCCAATTTTCTTTTAATATTTCAACAATTACAAAAATTGAACTACTTGGTTGGCATAGAATTGATAATGTTATTAGGAAAAAAATTGAATCGTTTCTAAAAAATGCAAGAGTATTTTATATTGACCAAAATGTTGAAAATATGACTATTAAAATCAAACAATCTAATAAAATCCCTGTTCCTGATGCAGTCATAGCAGCAACGTCAATAATCAACAACCTAACTTTAGTTACAAGAAATACAAAAGACTTTGTTGATATTGCTGATTTATGTTTAATAAATCCATTCTCCTAAATTTATACTACAAATTCAGAACTACATACCCCTCCTAGTTTGTTATATTGCATCCTTGTCATTTCGAATACCCTGATAAAGCAAATGCTTTATTATAATGGAAATGACATCGCTAATATTACCTTACAAACTTTGTAAACGTTTTAAGGTATACCAACGAATCAATAAATCAACAAAAATTAATGCTATAAAATAAAAAAGAGTTAATTTTGTAAGATTATATTTTTTTAATTTTAAAAATAATGAAAAAAATAGAAGGAAAATATGTAAACGCTGGCACAACTGAGCTATTTGCAAAAATTAGCGGCAAAGGAACGCCGGCAGTTGTTATTGAAACTACTCTTGGTTGCTGCTCAACTGAATGGCTACCTATTCAATTAGAACTATCAAAGTACACAACTGTTATAAGTTACGACAGAGCGGGATATGGCGAAAGCCCCGATTCAAAGACCAAACGCTCCAGCCGGCAAATCGCAACTGAACTTAATTTATTGCTAAAAAATCTGAATTTACCAGATCCTTTCGTTTTCATAGGAGGTTCTTTGGGTGGCTTGTATTTGCTGCATTTTGCAAAATTATTCCCTGAAATGGTATGTGGCTTAATCCTTGCAGATACTAATACAATAAAAGAAAATGATTTCTATCAAATAGATGCTCCTACTTATCATCAGTTCCTTTCAATGAAAAAAAGAATGAGCAACATTAAAGCAATGCTTGAATTAGATGATGAAACATTTGAAGAACAAATATTAGAGGTTCTTAACTTAGCTTATGAAAATATGCAGAAACAAATGAAATCTGCTCTTTTAAAATATTATGCCGACAGGAAACTATATCGAACAGTGCTAAAAGAATACGAAATGCTTGACGAAAGTATTGATGAAATCAATTCAATTCCTACTTTTCCGAATATTCCAATAAAGGTGCTTTGTAGAGATGCCAAGGAAATGCTCAGAATTTCAACTTCAATCGGTATTCCGGAAGAAGAAGCAAAAGCTATTGAAGAATTTTGGTTGCGAAATAGTCGCAAACTCAAGGATTTATCTGAAAAAAGTGAGTTCAGTATAATTGAAAACAGCAATCATTCAATGCATCTTTCCTCTCCAGACGTCATAATTGCAGAAACGTTAGATTTGTTAGAAAAAATTAGAAAACAATAATGATAGATTATAATTTAATTTCAATATTAGAAAAAATTGCATTAATTTTAGAAATCAAGGGTGAAAATCCATTTAAAGCAAGGGCATACAAAAATGCTGCTGAATTAATCATAAGTGAAAATTTAGATTTAGAAAGCTTGGTAAAAGAAAATAAACTTTCTGAAATTCCCGGTTTTGGCGATGCTTTAGTCAAAAAGATTACAGATTACTATACAACAGGAAAAATTGAATACTACGAAAAATTAAAGGAAGACGTTCCTGAAAGTTTGCTTGAACTAACAAAAATCGCATTAATTGGTCCCAGAAAAGCAGCAGATTTATTTTATAATCATAATATAAAGAACTTGCAGGAATTAGAAAATGCCTGCAAAAAAAATGAACTATCTAAAATAAAGGGCTTTTCTGCAAAATCCCAGGACTTGATTTTAAACAGCGTAGAGCATAAAAAAGCTGGCAAAGGACGCTTCAATCAGGAACATTCAATTCAGGACTGCGCTGCTATTTTGAATAGTTTAAATAAGCAGGATTTCATTCAGCAAGCTGGCTTTACCAGCGAATACAGACGTTTCACTGAAACAGTAAAAGATTTTTACATTATTGTTGAAAGTAATGATTTTGAAAAAGCTTCGAAATTCCTTATAAGCGAATTGGATTTGCTTCAAAATGAAAATATTTTCCAAGGTAAAACGAAACTTGGCATTGACTTAACAATCGAAATTTGTAATTCTGATAATTTCCACTGGCGACTAAACCGAACTACCGGCTCAGACGAATATTTAAGCAGATTAGACAAAGTATTTCTGGAAAAAAATTATTCGATTTCAGAACATTCCTGTAATTTGAATGGTAATCAAATCATTTTCAAAAATGAAGAAGATATTTACCGGGAAGTAGATTTGCAGTATATTCACCCGGAAATCCGCGAAACTCCTGAAGTAATTGAAAAAGCAGCAAAAAACGAGCTAAAACCACTTATAAAACTTTGCGATTTAAAAGGAATGATACACGTTCATTCCAACTGGTCTGATGGAAAAAGCACAATTCGGAATATTGCTTTGGAATGTAAGAAAATGGGTTTTGAATACCTTGCTATTTGCGACCACAGTGAATCAGCAAGATATGCAAACGGCTTAACAGATGAAAGAATTCTTGAGCAGTTCAAAGAAATTGATAAATTGAACGAAGAAGGGCTGGGAATACATATTTTGAAAGGAATTGAAGCCGATATCAACAAAGATGGCTCGCTTGACAATTCTGAAAGTGTTTTAAGCCAGTTCGATGTAGTTGTTGCATCAATTCATTCAAGTTTCAACCTTAGCAAAAAGGAGATGACAAAGCGGCTTGTCTATGCCCTTATGAGTCCTTATACTACAATTTTAGGTCATCCTACCGGGCGACTTCTACTTGTTAGAAAAGGATATGAAGTTGATATGGACGAGGTAATCCAAGCAGCTGCGGATTACGGAAAGGCGATTGAAATAAATTCAAATCCATACCGCTTGGATTTATCTTGGGAAAATTGCTTGAAGGCAAAAGAAAAAGGAGTAAAACTCTCAATTAATCCCGATTCTCATCGTCTTGAAACTTTAACAGATGTGTTTTATGGAATTCGTTCTGCACGTAAGGCATTTATTGAAAAAGATGATGTAATTAATTGCTTGGATTATAACGATTTTATGAAAACGATAGTAAAGAAAAGTATTTAGTGTTACAATTCTTTGAAAAGTTGTTAATAATTTCTTGTCATTCTGAACGAAGTGAAGAATCCAGAGAATAGTAGTTAAAAGAAATTTTTCTGGATTCTTCACTTCGTTCAGAATGACAATGTTTAGTGATGTCATCTCCATTATAATAAAGCATTTGCTTTGTAAGGGGGTTCGAAATGACACAATATAATAAGTCTTTTAACGAATTACTACACTAGATTTTATTTGATTTTTAATTTTTAGGATATAGAATGTTCAGGTTCATTTTTAAAGTATTAATTTTAATATTGGTTTTTTATAGCATTTCGTATTCACAGGATTCTGCAAAAACAAATTATAAAACAATATTTCTTGCTGATGTTTCTGTTGCTGAAAATATTGAAAATTTATCGAATTACAAAATTGAAGCAGCATTAAGTTTAGCAATGGAGCTATCTAATCAATACCGCTTCATATCAACTCCGGAAATTGATTCTCTTTTAAAATTAAATAAAGTATCAACTGAAGCGACTGCAATTCAAATTGCAAAAAAGTTAAAAATTGATAAAATTTTATTTCTTAGTATCAACCGTCTTTCAAATATGTTGAGAGTTGAACTCATAACTGCATTAACAAAAGATGAAAAGAAAAAATCAAGTGGAATCGGATATGCTCAATTAAATTACAAAGACACTTCAAATCATTTTGTTTTTGATGCTCCGCTTTTGCAGGCAATACAAAGGGCATTCGCAAGTTCGGAAAATAATCCGAACTTATATTCTGGTTTAGAAGGAAAATTTCTTGCTTATCCAGCCGAGCCACTTATTATTGGTGGAATTGAATTTCAGAATAACAAGGATTTGCCTGAGTGGAACTTATTCAATAATAATGCCGTTAATTCGTATTTCGCAGCTGAAACAGTTTTTGATGTAATAAAAGATACACCGCGTTATGCAATATATGACCTTGAATCACGAGATTCCCTTTACGCCCTTTTTAATCTTCATATTATTGAAAACTACCGCCCGCCTACTTCTTACGAATTAGATGCTCTTAACACTCTGGAAGTTACTCATTACATTACCGGCACTTTTATTAGAAATGGCGAAGGTGCAAACATTGAACTTTATTTGTGTAAAATTACAAAAAAACGCTTAGAAGTAATAAAAATTGAATCTGAAAAGCTAACAAAAGATTCTTATGAGGAATTTAGCAACAAACTACGGGCAGCAGCTTCGAAATTAGTCCCTTTTGAGTAGGATTGAAGAAAAGTATATCCCGGATGTTCGATATCTTCGAGATGTTGGAAATCTTTAATATTAGTATATATACTCTGTGTTAGCAATGATTTGTGAGATTTCTCACTGAGCTTACCAATTACATCGCTACTTCTGCCTAACAAAACTTTACGAAAGTTAAAAATTGTCATCTCCATTTAAATAAAAGTCTTCCGTTATCAGCAGATTTGAAATCACATTTTAAATTTGCTATTTATATAAGAAATTTAGTATATAAAATTCATCTCCATTTATTCTACTTTTCTATTCCAAATCTTGCTTCGACCCCTTTTGAGTAGTAATGCTTGATTTCTTTCATTTCTGTAACTAAATCGGCCAAATCAATTAATTCCTGTGGAGCATATCTGCCGGTAATGATTAGTTCAGTATGTTCAGCTTTTTCTAAAATTACTCTTTTAAAGTCATCTAAACTAAATAGTTTGTAATATAGAGCTATATTTGCTTCATCTAAAATAACAACGTCAAATTCACCATTTTTTAAAATTTTTTCACATTCATAAAGACCATTTAAAGCAACTTCGATATCTTCTTTTTGAGGAACAGAATATATGAAACAACCTCTGCCGTATTGCTTAAGTTCAATATTTGGAATAGAATTTAGAATGTCCAATTCACTATAATGCATTCCTTTAATGAATTGGGCAATGAAAACCTTTTTCCCAGCAGCAGCAGCTCTTATTGCAAGTCCAATAGCAGCTGTTGTCTTACCTTTCCCATTCCCTGTATAAACTTGAATATAACCTTTCACATTTAATCCTGTATATTTAAAATGTTAAAACCTTGTCGCTATCACTTACCCACTCAGCTAAAGCAGCCATCGTTGATTTTTCAGTTCCTTCAAAATATGGCTCATTCTTAAAAATTCCACAACGTGCCATACAGGTACCACACACTTTAACTACTACTTTTTTTGAAATTAATTCTTTTAGCATCTGTGATAAATCATATTCATAACTCTGTGGTGGTTTGCATTGGTTCCGGGCTAAATCGACTGAATCATTCATTAGAAATATTCTAACCTCATTGCCGTTTTTACTGAGTGTTTCTGCAAGTCGAAGAGCATTCCATGTTACATCAGAGCCATCATAAGGAATACGATTAAATATAATAAGTATTTTCTGCATTTTATTCTCCTTTTCGTAAATATTTAAATTTTCAATTTTTTGCTTTTATTTTAAACAATTTAATTCCTTTTTCCCGTTTTTCAAATATAAAACCTAAAAAAAATAAAAAAAATTTAAATAATTTATTTTGCAAAAGGAAGTCATCGGATGCTAGTAATCTGATGACTAAAAGTTTATTTTACTAAGAAAAAGTATTATTATAAGAACCATACTAATTACAACTATCATACTTGGAAATAGAATTGATTGGTTATGAACAACCAAGAACACACCCCTGTTCCTCTCAAGAGCGGAATTGCACTTGTGTTAAAAAGAAAATAGTGCATCAACTTAACTTGTTTAAAATCTTAAAATTGAATTGCGTAAGTTGAGTTACTATATAAATACATCCTAATGCAATTTTTTAGAACACTTCATTATTTTAAATAGCCACTAACCATTAATCACTAATCATTTATCATTATAAAAAACATCTTTGAAAATTCTTGAAAATTCATTAAGTTTGTAGTTTATCATAAGTTTTTAGAAAAAAAATAGATATAAAAATGTTTAATGAATTAGCAGAAAAATTATCATATCCCGAAATAGAACATAATATATTAAAATATTGGGAAGAAAATCAGGTATTTGAAAAAACATTAGAGAACCGCAAGGACAGTCCCTATTTTGCTTTTTACGAAGGACCGCCAACAGTAAACGGACAGCCCGGAATCCATCACTTGATGGCAAGAACACTGAAAGACATTATTTGCAGATATAAAACACTAACAGGACATTATGTCCGCCGCCAAGCTGGCTGGGATACACACGGTTTGCCAGTTGAAATTGCCTTGGAAAAACAATTACAACTTAAAGATAAATCTGAAATCGTAGAATACGGCATTGACAAATTTAATAAAGAATGTAAAAAATTTGTTTATCAAAATATTGAAAAAGACCAGGGCTGGCGCTATCTTACTACCCGTATGGGATATTGGGTGGACCTTGATTCTGCTTATATAACCTGCACAAATAATTACATTGAATCAGTTTGGTGGGCTTTAAAGCAGTATTTCGACAAAGGATTGATTTATAAAGGTTTTAAAGTTGTTCCCCAATCGCCAACGATTGAAACTCCATTAAGTTCTCACGAACTTTCTTTGGGCTATAAAGATGTTCGCGACCCAAACTGCTTTTTGAAATTAAAAGTAAGAAAATCAAATTTAGATTTGCCCGAAAATACTCATCTTGTCGTTTGGACTACAACTCCCTGGACTCTCCTCGCTAACGTTGCCCTTGCTGTTGGCGAGGATATTGACTATGTCCTTGTAAAAAATAAAGTAAAGACGAAAGAAGCAGAATTAGAAATGTTCCTTATTCTTGCCGAAGCACGTCTTAAAGTGCTTGATGGAGAATACGAAATTCTTTCTAAATTTAAAGGAAAAGAACTCATCGGAACAAAATACGAGCAGATTTTTAGTTTTAAACCGTTAGACGAAAAAAAGTATCCGAATGCTCTTACAGTTCACGCTGGCGATTTCGTTTCAACAGAAGACGGTAGCGGAATTGTCCATTTAGCTCCCGCTTTTGGAGAAGACGATTACCAAATGTCGAAAAAATATAATTTGCCTTTTGAACAGCCCGTTACTCCAAACGGACATTTTACCGATGATATGGGCGAGTTCGCAGGCAGAGCAATCAAGCATTTCACTTATCCCGACAGAGAAGAAGAAGGTTCAGACAAAGATATTATTATTGCACTAAAAAAAGCAGATAAGATTTATAGAGCTACAAACGATTATCTTCACAGCTATCCACATTGCTGGCGAACCGGAAATCCCGTTATGTATTATGCCCGGGATTCCTGGTTTATAAAATCCCCTGTTTACAAGGAACAGATGATTGAAATAAACAAGCAAATCAACTGGCAACCATCCGAAATTGGGACTGGTAGATTTGGGAACTGGCTTGAGGAAGTGAAAGAATGGTCGCTTTCCCGTGATAGATTCTGGGGAACGCCACTTCCAATTTGGGTAGCCGAAGATGGCAGTGATATGTTTGCTGTTGGTTCAATCGAAGAACTTCTTGATGGCTACTACGAAAACCCAGACGGAACAAGGACTTTGCTTCGCGAAGGTAATTATGAAATAGATTTGCATAAACCTTTTGTCGATAATGTCGTATTTATAAAAAATGGGAAAGAATACCGCCGAGTAACTGAAGTTATAGACGTGTGGTTCGATTCCGGCTCAATGTTCTTTGCTCAAATGCACTATCCATTTGAAAATAAGGACTTATTTGAAAAAATGTTTCCCGGCGATTTCATTGCTGAAGGAATTGACCAAACACGCGGCTGGTTCTATACCTTACATAATATTGCTGTTGCTCTTTTCAATAAGCCGGCATTTAAAAATATTATAGTGAATGAACTTATTCTTGATAAAAACGGTGTAAAAATGTCCAAATCCAAGGGCAATTCTGTTGACCCATTCTATATTATGGAAAAGTATGGCGCAGATGCTGTCCGCTGGTATTTAATTGTCAATAATCCACCCTGGAAAGCCACACTTTTCAATGAGGAAGATATTTCAAGAACAGTGATTTCCGATTTCTTCCGTTCTCTCACAAATATTTATTCTTTTTTTGCAATGTATGCAAATATTGATGGTTTCTCTGGAAATGAAGAAATTATTCCGGTTTCGCAAAGACCGGAAATAGACAGATGGATAATTTCAAAAGCAAATTCTTTGCTTGCCACATATACACGCTATATGGAAGAGTATGATTTGACAAAAGCACTTCGCTCAATTCAGGAGTTTACAATAAATGAACTGTCTAACTGGTATATACGCAGAAACAGAAGAAGATTTTGGAAAGGTGAAAACGATAAAGATAAAATTGCTGCTTACCAGACTTTAAAAGAAGTTCTTTTGAATATAATCTGCATAATTTCGCCTGCTGCTCCGTTTTTGTCAGAAGATTTATATTTGAAATTAAAATTGGAAAGCGACCCGGTTTCAGTTCATTTGTTAGATTTGCCAAAATCGAACAAAGATTTGATTGATGAAGAATTAGAGCGTAAAATGGAACTGGCTCAAAGGATTGTTACATTAACGCGATTTTTACGAGAAAAATCCAAAATCCGCGTTCGTCAGCCACTTGGCAGAATTCTTATACCAGTCCAGTCTATTCAGGAAAGAAGAGATATTCTTTATTTTGAAGATATAATTAAAGAAGAAATAAATATAAAATCAATAGAGTTCGTAGAAGGCGATACTGAAATAGTTCGCCGTAGCGCCAAACCAAACTTCAAGCTTATCGGCAAGAAATTTGGTAAATCAACTCAAAACGTTGCTAATGCTATTAAAGAACTTAAAAACGAGCAAATCAGAGAAATCGAAAAGCAGGGAAGTATTTCAGTAACAGTTCAGGAAGAGCAGGTTTCAATAGCACTTGAAGACATTGAAATTGTAAGCCAAGATATTGAAGGGTGGCTCGTAGAAACTGATGGAGTAATTACAGTGGCTTTAGATACTCACATAAGCGAAGAATTGCTTCACGAAGGAATTGCCCGTGAATTTGTTAATCGTGTGCAAAATCTTAGGAAACAAAGTAATTTTGAAATTATTGACAGAATAACTATCAAATTCAATGCAAACGAGAGTATTAAAGCAGCTTTGGAAATAAAAAAAGAGTTTATAATGAACGAAGTACTTGGCGAACAAATGGATTATGCCGATTTAAATGAAAAAATGACAGAATTTGAAATAAATGATGAAAAAATATTTGTTCTTTTAAGTAAAGTTTAATTATATTACACTTTTATTATTTTATATATGAAAAAAATGAATTAAAATAAATGGAGCATCGAAATGGCAAAAAAGAAAACAAAAGAAACTACTGAGGTAACTGAAATAGTTGAAACCACAAAACCAGTAGCAAAAAAAAGCAAGAAAACAAAAAGTGCTTCTGATAGTGTAAAAAAGGTGGAAACCATTGTGCAAGTAGCAAAAAAAGACAAGAAGGCAAAAAATACTTCTGAAGTTGTTGAAAAACCTGGAGCCATTAAGCCGGAAGCAAAAGCGAGCAAGAAAACAAAAGCAGCAACTGAAGCCATTGAAAAAGCTGAAACCATTAAGCCGGAAGCAAAAGCGAGCAAGAAAACAAAAGCAGCAACTGAAGCCATTGAAAAAGCTGAAACCATTAAGCCGGAAGCAAAAGCGAGCAAGAAAACAAAAGCAGCAACTGAAGTGGTAGATAAAGTTAAAACTGCAGAGACGACCAAAAAGGCAAAAAAGACAACAGCTATTAAAGATGACAAAAAATCATCTTCTATTAGCAATGAACCAGTGGTTTTAGAAGAAGTCGACATTTCAGTTGATTCTGAATCACAGGAAATTGATGATAAAGAAAAAAAGAAACGCGGCAGGCCCCGTAAAGTTTTAACTCCTGAAGAAAGAGAAAAAATCTTAGAGAATGCAAAACGTCAGCGTGGCCGGCCCCGCAAAGAAAAAGAGGAAAAACCGGAAAAAGAAGTTCCTAAAGAAAAAATTAAAAAAGGCAGAAAAAAAGTTGATGCTCCAAAAGAAACTCATATTCCACTTAGAGATGAAAGCTCTTTAATTCAAGCTACTCTTGTTAAAAAGCAAAAAGAAGAGAAAGCAGCTGAGCAGGCATTCATTGAAATTACACCAATTCCCCCTAAACCGAATGTGCGTTACTCCGACGAAGACCTTGCCATTTTCGAAAAACGCATTCAGGATTTTAGAAAAGAATCTATCGAAGAACTTAGAATGCTCCGAGACCGACTTGACGACCTGACAAACTACGATTTTGCCGAAGAAAGTATGATTTATTCTATGCACATGGCTGAACAAGGTTCTGAAGCATTGGAAAAAGAAAAGACTTATGCTCAAATCCAAAGAATTAACGAGTATATAAAGAAATTAGACGATGCTCTTCAAAGAATTAAAGAAAAAACTTATGGTATATGCAGAGTTTGTGGCTGTTTGATTGCTAAAGAAAGATTGCTCGCAGTTCCTATTACAACACTTTCTGCGTCTTATAAAATTCACAAAATATGCCCCGAAGACGGCATTGATAGAATTGAGCAGCCCGCAGCTAATAATAATTCAAATGGTAAGTAGTAAATATGAGCAATCAAAAAAACAGATACTATTATTTCTATATAGTTGCTGCCTTGCTTATTCTTTTAGACCAGTTTACAAAATTGCTGTTTAAAGATATTTTCGGTATAGCAAATATTGTTGGACTTCAAAATTTAGATGCTATTGCAAGTGGAAGAATCCCCGTAATTGGGGATTTTCTGCAATTTGTCTATGTGGAAAACGAAGGAATGGCTTTCGGCATAACTTTTGGTGTTTTCAAAATACTGCTCAGTTTATTTTCTGTAGCTGCTAGCATTGCTCTTGCTTATTTGATTTATAAAATAAAAGACAGTCATTTTGCAGTTAAACTTGGATTTAGCTTAATTTTAGCAGGTGCTGCTGGAAATTTAATTGACCGTTGCTTTTACGGAGTGCTTTTCAATGAAGGTCCGCTTTTTTATGGAAGAGTGGTTGATTTCATTCAATTTGATATTCCCGACATTTCATTTTTAGGGCTGAATTATTCGCATTTCCCTGTATTTAATGTTGCTGATTCCTGCGTAACCTGCGGAGCAGCATTGCTGATTCTGTTCCATAAAAAAATACCACATATTAGTTTTTCTAAATCAAATGTTCAAACCGAAATTGTGCCGAACAGCACAGAATCTAATAATATTCAATGATTATAAATTCAATAGAAATTGAGAATTTAAGGAACCACATTCACAGCACAATTGAGCTTAGCCCACAAATGAATATCTTTTGTGGGCCGAACGGTGCCGGGAAAACTACTATTCTTGAAGCTATTTCTTATGCCGGAATCTCTAAAAGTTTCCTTCCTGCATCTGATTCTTTGATTTTAAATAATATTCAAAATTACTTTCTGATTACAGCAAAATGCACTAATGATATTGGAAATAATTACCGAATTACCATAAAATACACAAGAGGACAGAAAAAGCAGATTAATTCTTCTTTTGGAGATAACCTCCTTCCAAAAGATATAATTGGAATAATCCCAGTTGTTATTTTGAATCCGGATTTTAAGCCAATTACAAGTGGTTCGCCGCAGGACCGCCGCCAGTTTATCGATAGCATTCTTTGCCAGACAAGCAAAGTTTATTTGAAAGAATTGATGGATTTTAAGCGAATTCTTAAACAAAGGAATAATTTACTTCAACAGGCAAAGTTCCAGTATGATTTCGATTATTCCCAGCTAAACCCCTGGAATGAACTATTTATAAATACTGCTGCTGAAATTATTTTTAGACGTTTGCAGTTTATTCGTGATTTTCAGTCCATTTTCAATAATTCATATAAAAAGATATCTTTAGATATCGAAAAAACTGATATTGAGTATTTACCTAATTGCCTTTCGAATTATTTATCAAGCGAAGCAAATAAAACAGAAATAACTAAATTTTTATTTTCTTATTTTGAGAAAATCAAGAAAGAAGAATACCGCAGAGCGACAACGCTTTTCGGCCCACAAAAAGATGACTTTCGTATAAGGATTAACGGCGGAACTGCCCGCGACATAGCTTCTCAGGGACAGCATAAAACCTTGCTAATTGCTTTGAAATTTGCTGAGTATAATTTTATTTATGCAAAAACTAAGGAAACTCCAGTATTTTTGCTTGACGATATGTTTGCTGAACTTGATATAAACAGACGCGTTGCAGTTCTGGACAATCTCCAATCCCTAAAAACACAGACCTTCATAACAAGTACCCGAATTAATTCAATTCTCAAATCAGTAATCCAATCAAATGGATTTAATGAAAAAAGCAAAATGGTTGCCTATAATATCAACAATGGAATAGTTGAAAAAATAGAAAGACTGTAGATATAGAACTCAAAACATTACATAATTTCTTTTTTCGTTATCTTGGTTTCAATCCAAATATTTAAAATAAATACATTATTTAAATGGAAATGACACTATTTTTTACTATCGTAAAGTTTCTGATGCTTTGCGAAAGTTTATGCCAGATGTCCTACATCTGCGAGATGTAGGACATCTTTTTTGCAGTGATATTTTGTTTTAGAGCTATTGCAAAGTTCAGAAACTTTACAAAAGTAAGAGATATTTTTCAGGTGTATATTAGACTCCAACTTATTATTGTTCCGTCACTATTCAATTTTAGCTATTTCAATGAAGCATTTGGGCTTGCCCAAATGTAACAAGTGAGCAAGCTCACTTGCTTTCCCAAGATTGAATCTGACATCCGTCAGAATGACTGTGTTAATTGATGTCATCTCTATTTAAATAAAGGTCTTCCTTTATCACTTCGTTACCAATGACATCTTTACTTTTGTCGGTCATTCTGAAGCGCAGCGAAGAATCTCAAGCTCAGTGGTAGCAATGACTTGTGAGATTCCTCACTTCGTTTCGGAATAACAGTCAATCATATTTTATCTTTAAAAGCAACTTGGTATTAATCTCCATAATAAATTATGGAGTTACTCTAATTGTTAGAATAACTCCTAAATTTATTTAGGAGTTATGTGTTTGCAATTTTGTGAAATTACAATTTTTAAATATAAGAACTATATTAATTGCGAAATAACAAACTACAAGGCATCTGGATTCATGAAATTATAACCTAATAACCCATTAACCCAATAACAATTAATCATTAATCGTTAATCATTAATAATTAATAATTGTTTTCACCATCTTTGCTATTGCAGCAGAAGAAGTTAAACCGGGCGATTCTATTCCAATCAGATTAATTAAATTTGGAAATCCGTTATCGCTTTCTTCTTTAATCACAAAGTCTTTATTAGGAACACCGAAACCATCAATTCTGGGCATTATACCAGTGGAATCGGGACGAATATCGTCATACTCTAAAAATGGTAAATATGATTTAACAAAATCGTAAAAATACTGATGGAAAGTATCGTCAATTGAATAATCAATTTCGTCCACCCAGACGAAATGAGGACCAAGCCGCATTCCACCAGCTAAATCTGGGCAGGTATGCACTCCGACCGATGGCTGTGGCGGAAATGGATAAACCAATGCCTGTGGATACTTTTCTAACTGTTTGGTTACACGATAGTATATTCCTTTTAAATACTTAATTCTATAGCCGAGTTTGTCAATATCCATACCTGCAAGAGCAGCAATATTTCCTGATTCTAATCCTGCTGAATTGATTAGGATTTTAGTATGAAACTCATAAATCTCACTGTTTGAGGTGCTTATACCAAGGACATAGCCATCGTTTACTTTAGTAATGTTTTTGACTTCAGAATTATAAACGATATTGCAACCGTTGTTAATTGCTGTTGCCTCGTAAAATTGCATAAGACGGTGTGAATCAACTATTCCAGATTCCGGTGCGTATAGAGCTTGCTTTGCTGTAATATTTGATTCAATTTTGTTTATTTCCTTTCCCTTGAGAATAGAAATGTTTTTTGCTCCGTTATTTTTTGCGGTTTCAAAAAGTTCTGGCATCTTTGCAACTTCTTCGTCATTTACCGCAACGATTAATTTCCCTGTTTTTTTATATGGAATATTATGTTTTGCACATAAATTATAAAGAATTTCGTTTCCTTCAAGGCAAAGTTTTCCTTTCAAGTAACCCTTGTAGTAATATATACTTGAATGTATAACTTCGCTATTTCTGCTGGAGGTTTCCTGCCCGAAGGAAAAGTGTCGTTCAAGTAGCACAAGGTTTTTACAGTGTCTGGAAAGTTCAGCAGAAATAGCAAGTCCGACTGCTCCTCCGCCAATAATTGTAATATCAGCGTGTTCCATTATTCTTCTTCGATTTCTTCCAAAAAGTTAACTAATTTTTCGTAACCAGCGCCTTGTCTGAATATTTGGAATTCATCTGTAGTCATATTAATTACAGAAGATTCACCAACAAAAGTATAAGCATCAGAACGAACAGCAACGTCAACGTGTTTTGAGAAAATTTCTACAATATCGTCTGCAGTGCTGTTTGGGTTAACTTCATCATTTTTTGCACTAATAGAAATAATCGGAGCGCCGTTTTCTTTAAGCAGTAATTGAGATAAAATATTTTCCGGTACGCGAATACCAGCTGTATTTCTTTTCGGGTCCTGAGCAAATTTGGGGACTAATTTTGAAGCTGGTAAAATAAAAGTATAGGGACCCGGAATTAATGCCTTAATTGTTTTGTATGCCGTATTGCTTACTTTAGCAAATTCAGCGATATTAGAAAGCGAGTTGCAAAGAAAGGTCATTGCCTTTGAATCGGGGATTTTTCGTATGGTTCTTATTCGGTTAATTGCTTCTTTATTCGATAGTTCGCAGCCCAAGGTGAAGCCGGTATCGGTTGGATAAAGAATTACAGCGCCATCGTGTAACGCTTCTACGACTTTTTCGATTTTCCTTAACTCTGGGTTTTTTGAGTGTATTGAAAGAACTAATGATGCCATATTTTACCTCATCTTTCTTTATTTTTTATTGACTTATAAATTAAGTTTTTTGTTTTTTTTCAAAAAGTAAATATAAAAAGGAATTCCCGTTAAAACAAGAAAAATTCCAAAAACAGAATTGATTATTTCAGTTCTGCCTTCCATATAATTTACAATATCGTTATATAATGTGAAAATTACAAATATAAATGCAAAGAAAATAAAAATAATTGGAATGTAAGGGTAACCAATTACTTTATAAGGTCTTTCGACTTCCGGCATTTTCTTTCTCAAAATAAATACGCCATAAGCACCCAGCCCGTAAAATATCCAACTTACAAAAATCAACATATCAGTCAAAATGTCGAAAGTACCGCTTAAAACAAGGACAGAAGACCATACTGCCTGCAAGATTAACGAATTTGAAGGAGTGCGGAATTTTGGATGTACCTTTCCAATAGAATTGTAAAACAAGCCGTCTTTTGACATTGCAAAATAAACACGGGCACTCACCATTATTGTTCCGTTTGATGTGCCAAAAGTGGAAATCATTACGGCAGCAGCAACTATTGCTGCCCCAATTGGTCCGACTGCCCTTTGAGCAACGTCAGAGGCAACCAAAGTGGATTTTGCCATTTCTTCAATTGGTAAAACATAGAGATATGCTATATTAATCAGCAGATAAACTGCAATAACAATTAAAGTACCGAAGAAAATACCAAGCGGGATATTACGTTGTGGCTTTTTAACTTCACCTGCAATATAAGTAATATTATTCCAGCCGTCATAAGTCCAAAATGCACCAGACAGAGCTGCAATTATTCCTGTGAAGATACTCGGATTGTTTGCAATTTTTTCCATTCCATTGATTTCAACTGCTCCAAAAGAACCATTGCCAAATAAAAATCCAATGAAAACAAGCAAAAGAATTGCTATTACTTTTAAAGTAGAAAAAACTCCAGTTACACGACCTCCGAGAGCAACTCCAAAATAATTGACCGTCGTCAGAAAAAAAATAACAAATATTGTCAGCAGCTTAACTCCTATATTATCCAAAGGATAGATGTTTCCAATGAAAGGAATAAATAAGTAAACACCTTTTTCTATATCCGGAGCGAATCTTGGAAGGTGAAAGAAAAATTCAGTGTATTCGGAAAAAATGTAGGTTATTGAGGCAATAGAGCCGGTTTGAATAACAGCAAAAATTGCCCAGCCATAAAGGAATGCAGTGAATTTTCCATACATTTTTTGGAAATAGACATATTGTCCACCGGTAGCAGTAATAAAACTAGCAATTTCAGCATTTGTCAAAGCGCCGAAAAGCGTTATTACACCGGCTATTACCCAAATTGCAAGCAGCAGGTCAGCCGAGCCGAGTTGCGAAGCCATTAGTGCCGGTTTCTTGAAAATACCGGAACCAATCACTGCACCGACAACAATAGCAGTAGTAGTGAACAAGCCCAACTTTGTGAGCAGCGTAGCGTTTGGAGCAGTTTGCTTTTTTTTAAAGAACATCGTGTTTGTTTTTGGCTATATGTGTGTTTAATTCGAGATTATAAAATACTTTATATCGTATTGTTTACATTTTATTGACATTTGTTATTTTTTTATTTAATATTTCAAACAATTTATGTCAATATAATATTATTGATTAATAAAGACATATAAATTCTTATTGACATTTTATTGACATTTGTTATTTTTTTTTAATATTTCAAACAATTAATGTCAATAAAATATTATTGATATATAAAGACTTAAAATTTTAATGACATTTTTTTGGTTTTAAATATTTTCTTATATTTTATTTAATACCAATAATAAGTATTTGATAAATCAGCAGTTTAAAAGAATAACTATTAAATAATTAAATAATTATTCTACCAGTTTTTCGCAAATTTTTAAAATATCTGATTCCTTAAACTTCTTATCAATATGCTTGTCGTAAAATTTATAAAGTTCCTCTTTAAAAAGCAGTTTTACTTTATTTTCAAGATACAAAGGGGTGCCAACATAAGTAGATTTTTTAAAAACATCGTAAAGCTTTCTTTTCCTTGATTTTGGAGCAATTATAAATAATTTATTTGAAACAGTATGGTCGTGTTTTAGTAAATTCATAAAACGTTCTAAACCAGTCATAATGTTTGTTGATTCCTCAACTTCAAATGCGTATCTTGGGTTGTTCATTTTATCGAACCAAATTACATCAATTTGGCTAATGCTTTTTTCCTGATGTTCATCGGTGCATTGAACAGGCAAATCGCTTATAGATAAATCAGCAAATTTTATTCCCTGATATTCATCAACGGATTGTTCTCTTTTTCCAATCCAGCAATTAAAATTTAAAAATTTTCCTATTTGAATTAATCTAAAAATTGTTTCAGAATGAGAACCGCTTGAAGATTTGATTTTGACTAATTTTTTTAAGATTTCAGTTCCGAAATCAATTTTCATTTGTTCGCCGGTCTTTAAAAACCATTTATTTGTATTATGATTACCTTTATAAGCAATTTCATTTAAAATTTCCTGTAAATCGCGATGCAACTGGTCAATTGGAAATTTCTTTTCTTCGTTATAAATATCGAAAATTTCCTTATGGATTTCGTCTAATGTCATTCCTTTATTTTTTGCGAGCAAACTTTTCAAATAAATTTTGAGTTCATCACGATTTTTAAAATACTCTCGTTGATAGGTTTCGTATTTTTTTTCCTGCTCTTTAACGTAATATAAACTCGTATCGTAGTCATACACGAAAAGTCCAGATGACTCCAATAAATTTTCTAATCTAAGATAACCTTTTTTCTTAGCTTCGTGGATAGTATTGTTGTTTAGCAATTTATCCAAAATCCTTTGATAAATCAAGTCAATAGCAGCGCCGTTCTGCTCAATAATAGCTCTTTCCAATTCGTTTAAAATAAATTCTTTTAAATCGTCCGGTTTTTCTCTTTTTGCTTTATCGAAAGTTTTTTGAAAATTTGCAATTCTTTGACTGCAAAGCACATTTGCCGGATTCTTTTTATAATGAATTGAAGAATTGTTAGTTGGCTGATAAACTGAACCTTTAAATTCCATTCCGTTATTTTCATTGGAATCAATAATAAGATTCCAAAACTCAAGTTTTTTATGAGCAAAAACTAATGAGAGCCAGCCACCTTTTTTCAGAACCTGACTCATTGCTTCAAAGCTGCTGCTAAAAAGCTCTTCGTAGTCCTGCTGCGATTTTTCTAAATCACCACCTTCTATGATTTCACCTTGCCTTGTATCCTCATTAATTTCAAATCCGAGCCATGCATTCCACATAGTTGATAAATCCAAATAAGCTATATTTCCGCCATAAGGTGGGTCTGTATAAATGTAATCAATTGTTTTTGAATCAATATATTTATCTAAATTTAGAACAGAATCGTTTATTACTTTTAAATTATCTTTCACAGAAAAACCATTTGTGATTTCATTCCATTTTTCTTTCCCGTGTAATATAAGTTTAAATCGGCGTTTGAAACTTTCCCATACTTTAATTTCAATAATTTTCTTCGGTATCCAATATCTGTATTGAGCGAAAATGGCAGCACCACCATCACCAAATTTAATTTTTCCATCTTTTTGCCTACTCATACTTAGGTTATATGTAATATTTACTCTTGAAATTGTTGCAGAAAAAATAAATTTCATTTGCTCACGGATTGCATCATTCTTAATTTTAGATATCTCGTTCCAAAGTGTAGAAAGTCCGAGAAGCTGGCGTTTAGTCCATAGCTGTTCAACAAAATCGAAACCTTTGTCCGTGTTTTTTGGCAATCTGATTCCTTTAGGATACCAGTATTTTATTTTTGTTGATTCTGCTTCTTCATCGCTCATATTGTCATATTTGATAATCAAATCCCCAATTTTATTTTCTATTCGGATAAATTCGTTATTGAGTAAATTTGTATCTACTTGTGCAGCAGTTTGCTCAGTTATAAAACAGGCAAGAGGATTTATATCAACGGCTATTGCTTTTCTCCTCAAAGCTAATGCTTCAATAACAGTAACTCCAGTTCCAGCGAAAGCATCTAATACAACATCTCCTTCTTTAGTAAAATGCTCAATATACGATTTAACAACATTCGATGCCTGTTTTGTAAAATATGGATGCATATAAAGATGCCATGCTTTTCCTTTTTCCGGCTTTATTGGGTGATTTATTATTTCCATAATTTATATGTTTTTATGTTTTATTTAAGATATTCAAATAATTTATTCTATTAGATATAAAATAATTAATACTTATAAACATTATATTTTGAAAACAATTATGTTTTATTTAAAGAGATTATTCTTTTTATGTCGTTTATACTTAACATAATTGATATTTTTTATTTAATATACTAAAAAAAAACAATATTAAAATAACAATAACTTACAAATATTTTTTAATCTCTTGCTTCATAGATTAACTGCATGGATTTATTAATACTTTCAATAAAATATGGATTAGATAAAGTTCGCTCTGTAATTATATCTATTTCTCTGTTAAAAAGTTCTCTTAATTTGTAATGCAAAATAAAATAATTATTTGTATAATCTTCAATTGAAATATTGTCTTTAAAAGAAATTAAAAAATCAATGTCGCTATCTTTAGAAAACTTATCGGTTCCAACAGAACCAAAAGAATAAAGCCGTTTGATTTGTAGTTCCACACACAATTTTTCTAGTTCTTCTTTATTTTCTTTAATTATTTCTTTCATAGTAAAATTTATATATATTTTAAATTCAGTATTCTATTTGTATAATGGATTATATTTTTAAACCTGAATAATTCATAAATTACAAAATAAGCACTTTCTTAAATAAACTTTGATATTTTTTTTATACTTTTTTTAATTTATTAATTGAAAAATCAAATTTATGAGAATTGATTTTAAAAAAAGAGATAAAAAATAATCAACATTTTCAAAAATATTGACTTTTTTTCGTTTTTGGACATAGGAATTCCTTTCCACTGTGTTGTGGATTACAAATATAATATTATTGTTAGACTAAAATAATAATTAACAACATAGTACAGCAAATAAATTAAATGCTTTGTTTAATATTTCTTTATACGGAAAACTTAATGGCAACTCAAGATTTATTCTAGTTTTAAGCTCTTTGACTTTTCCAGCAATTTTTAGTAGTTTCAGTTGTATTGTTTGCATCGTTGAGTTCGCAAATTCTGTTACCTTAAGGACTTCCTTTTGAAGAGTATGTATCAAAACATAAGCGGCTGAATGTAACAGAACCTGGAATTGATTGGCTTTGAATGAATTACATGAATAACGACCACTTTTCAAATATGTTTTATGATCCTTGATATAAAGTTCCATTTGACCACGTTTGCAATATACTTCTTTATAAAGCATTTTTGCTTTGGCTTGAGCTAAATCAGTGATTATAAAGCGTGTGTTAAAGCCATTTTCACCATATTCGATTTTAGCTACGACTCTCTTTGGAGCATCCCAAGTTGCTGCTTTGTAATAAAATGAGTGATATGTTTTTACAGTATTTTTTATTGTTAATTGCACAAATCTTTTCTTTACAAAATCATTTTTTTCTTTAATGAATTTGTGGAGCGTAGCCAGTTAGTCCTGTAACATAGTGCGTATTATCTTGTTTTTCAATATATTGCACTACTACTTAATAATTATTCTGTTGTATCAATTAAGAAAGTTGAGTAAAGAATTTGATGATTTAATTTACTAGTAATTATAAAAAATTTATTGCTTTAGAAAAAAATATTATTATTAATTTTGTATTACAATAAACTAAATTTTAGATCTAAGGGGAGTTATAAAATGAATTATCTACCTTATTTGATGCATTTCCAATTATTTGGAAAAGCATTTGCATCTTTCTTCATTACTATTTTACTTGTTTTATCATGCAGCGATAGCAGTACAAATCCTGATGAAACGCAATACTCTGGTTGGGCTATAAGTCCAAGTAGCACAAATGGTTATGCAAGCGTAATTTTCACATCAAATAGTGGCAAGGTTTGGACTCGCCAAGGCAATCCATTTATTTTTTCAGATGTTGAATTTAGCGACGTTTCAGCATTAAATTCTACAACTGCTTTTATCTCAGGTTTTGATTTACAGAATATGAATGGTTTAATATTCAAAACGACAGATGCTGGGAAAACTTGGATTAATCTTCAGCTTCCAAATATTGTAAATGGAAAAAATTTAAATTGCATTAGAACTGGGAAAAATAACACTGTCATTGCAGGTGGTAACGCCGGAATGTTCCTTATAAGCACCGATGCAGGTGTAAGTTGGCAAGAAAAAAACATACCTGTACCCGATTCTAATTATTCTATTTTTAGGGTTGATTGCGATGGAAATCAAAGATTAATTGCTGGAGTTTCAAATGATAATGATGGTTTTGCTATGTATTATTCATACGATAGTGGAAATACCTGGTCAACTCAGTCAAGCAAAAATGAGTATTGGAATGGACTCATTGATGTTTCGTGGGTTCAGGGAACAGATATTATTTATGCTTCAGGTACTCATCACAGCACTAATGGTTGTTATAATATATCTAAAGATGCAGGAAAAACATGGACATTGATTGATACAATGGGAATGTCTCATTTTAATGCTATTTTTGCTTATGACAGCAATTCGGTTTGGACTGGTGCAGACCGTGAAAACTTTGCAAGGACAACAAATGGTGGAACTACTTGGGAAAAACAGATCTTAAATTTTAATGGGATTTGGATACTGGGTATTTCTGCAGTTAGTCAAAATGAATTGTGGGTAGTGGGCTGTGCTGTTGATTTGGGTTATAATCCAACCAGCACTATACTGCATTCAAAAGATGCCGGAAAAACTTGGGAAGAACAAACGGTGCCGGAATCAATTCTTGAACTATGGCGAGTGTCTTTCAAAAAGTAAATTATGCTCCAGCTCATTCAAATTTAAGTAATTATTTTATCAATTATTAGATTAATCCGATGGTTGAATAGATTTCAAACTTCGTTTGCCAATAACAACTTTACTTGTCATTCTGGCGTATGCAAGAATCCATTTTACGAATGCATTCGGGCTAGCCCAAATGTATCGTGAGATAGCTCACTTGCTTTCCCAAGATGGATTCTGATATTCGTCAGAATGACAAGTCGAACATTATACTATCTCAATTTAAATAAAATTTTAAATCTAATAAATCTTTTTAGCATCGTCCCAAATCGCATCCATTTCTTCAAGAGACATATCTTTCATAGACATACCTTTTTCTTTTGCAATCTTTTCAATGTATTGAAAACGTTTTGTGAATTTATCGTTTGTTTTTTGGAGCGCTTCTTCAGCATAGATTTCTTCGAAACGAGCAGCATTAACAATAGAGAAAATCAGGTCTCCAAGCTCTTCTTCAGCATTTTTCATATTATTATTTTCAAGCTCAAAGCGAAATTCTTTCAATTCTTCTTCTACTTTATCCCAAACACCGTTTCTATCTGCCCAGTCAAAACCAACCTGAGCTGCTTTGTGCTGCAATCTTTGAGCCCTTAAAAGCGAAGGCAAAGATTTAGGAACACCTTGAAGCATTGAAGTTCGTCCTTCTTTTAATTTCAAACTTTCCCAGTTTTGAAGTACTTCTGTTTCACCGTTAACAGATGTATTTCCGAAAACGTGTGGGTGACGATGAATTAATTTTTGCTTAATCAGTTTTAAAACGTCAATAAGATTGAAAGCGCTACGCTCATCAGCCATAACAGAGTGCATAACAATATGAAGGAATAAATCACCAAGCTCTTTAGCAAATTCTTTATCTTCTTTTTTGTGAATTGCATCTAAAACTTCATAAGCTTCTTCTACGATGAGAGCAGCAATAGATTCATTGGTTTGTCTGTTGTCCCATGGACATTTTTCACGTAATATTTTTACTATTTCGACAAAACTTAAGAACTGGTCAGTTAACGAGCTTTCGTCTTTACATTCTGGAATTTTACTAAAATTATTTTTCATAATTTACAAAATAAAACAAATTTATGAAAATTTTATCGAATATAAAAGTTACAAAAAATTTACAATTAATTGTTTAATATGATTTTTTTTATTAATTTTATAAGTTTAAAAAAATTAGAAAGATACAATGAAAAATTCATTGTCTGAAAATATTAGAATTGATGAACTGGAATACAAAAAAATTTTAAATAACTTTGAAGGTATAGTTTTTAAGTTAATACGTAAAGATAACGGTTGTTATTATTTTAGATTTTGCGAAGGAATAATTGCTGACTATTTCGAATTAACAACCGATGTAGTGTTTGATAAAACAATTTTTGATTTTCTTGCTGAAGAAGATGCTCTTAATCTTACTAAACTAATTGATGAATCATTTAGCGGTAAAATAATAAATTCAGAATTTTCATTAAGAGATATAATCTTATTAATGAGATTAGTTCCAGATTACGAAGATGGTAAAATTGTCGGAGTTATTGGCTCTGGAATTGATATTACAAAACTTAAATTAGCACATACTGAACTGCTTCTGAATGAGCAGCATTTTTCAAATGAAATGAGTAATATCTTCAATTTTCTACCTGAAGGAATAATAGTTTTAAATAAAGAATTTAAATTATTGAGAAATAATTCAGCTTTTAAAACGATTATTGATAATTACGCTGAAGCACTTGGCTTTTCTAAGCACTCATTAGTTGAAGTGTTATTAAAAAAAATAATCACAAATATTAAAGACAACAACACAAATTTTATACATATTAAAGCAAATTTAGGAAATGAAAATCATACAATAAAAGAACTTGTTTTGCAAATAAGTTTTTCTGAATTTAATCTCAATTTTAAATCAGATTTCATTATTGTATCATTAAAAGATATTACTGAAAAATATTTAGTTGAGCAGGAAAAAATCCGTATTTTCAATGAATACATTCATACTGTTACAAATTTAAATATTCATATTTTACGTTTTAGATTAGGCGAAGATGGCAAATATTATATTACTTTCAGTGAAGGCAAGAATGTAGAAGAACTCGGCTTTTCCACTGCTTATTACTATGGAAAAACATTTGAAGAATTTGCTTCTAACGATAATTTGCAAAAATCCAAAATCTATTTCGATAAAGCATTCGAAGGTGAAAATACTGAATTTGTACATTCTTCTGAAAAAAGAAAGATTTTAGTGAACCTTTCTCCTTTTGATACTGATGAAAACGGGAAAGTTATTGAAATTTTAGCTTCTGCTACTCTCATTTCAGGTAGGTTATAATTGAAAAAAATTCTGAAAATTATTGAACTTAAAATTAGGAAGTTATTTCTTGCTATCATACAGTTTAAAAGCAAAATTCCTCAGAAAATTATTGAACCAGTAATTATTTTTGATAAAAACAAAAACTGGAAAATTATAATTTTAAGGCAGGACAGGATTGGAGATTTACTAATATCAGTTCCATTCCTGAAAACTTTAAAATATAATTTAAAAAACTCGGTAATTGATATTATTTTAAGTGAAAAAAATCAGGTTGCTAAAAATTGCATTATTGATTTTACTGATTCCCAATTTATTTTACCAAAAAATTTAAAAATTATTCCTTTCCTCTTCAAATTAAGAAAGAAGCATTACGATATTTGCATTGATTTATTCGACAATAGCTCTGCAACTTCTTCATTCCTTATAAAATATATCAAGCCAAAACGTTCAATAGGACTTGAAAAATCAAATGCTTCAATATATGATTATGTTGTTCCTCTTAAAAATAAGAATGAATATCATATTATTGA
This sequence comes from uncultured Hyphomicrobiales bacterium, assembly GCA_964498585.1. GTDB lineage: Bacteria > Bacteroidota > Ignavibacteria > Kapaibacteriales > UBA2268 > JAAYJM01. Next base: position 10,128 of record CAZCHH010000036.1, on the reverse strand, counting down.
CAGAATTGCAGATTTACTTTTTCCTTTTAATATCAATCCCAAAGAGCAATATTTTTCGCTTGAATATAAACTTCCAGTTGATGCGACTATGTTTGCTAATAATTTCTTTTATCAACTTATTCAAAAAGATAGCAACAAAGCTGTTTTGGGAATTAATATCGCTGGCTCAAGCGAAGCAAAATTTTGGGGAGCTCGAAATAATATTGATTTTATCAAAGAAATTAATAAGCAATTTCCTGAAGTTGTTGTTATTCTCTTTGGAACAAATGATTATTCAGAAATATTGAATGAAATTAAAACACAAACAAACTCCCGGATTGCATCACAGACAAAGAATTTCGATGAATATGCTGCTATGATTTCACTATGCAATTTTATATTAACTCCCGATACTTCTGCTGTTCATCTTGCTGCCTGCTTCAATATTCCCTGCATTTGCCTTTATACTATCTTTGATGGCGACTTCGGAATTGCCTGGACGCCATACAATAGTCCACATACATTGCTAACTGTTAGAAATACATCTTTAAATCAAATTTCGGTTAAAAGTGTTTTTGCAGCATTCAAAGAATTGTATTGCAAATGAAAGTTGTTCGTTTGACTTTTCACTTTCAGAAAGCTTCTTAATAATAATATCATTCACTTTTCCTTTATTAAATTCATTTTTCAAGAAAAATTTCTTAATTTTACATTCTTATTTTTAAGAAATTTAATTTTTAATATAAAAAGGATATAAAATGAAATATTACAAATCGTTGGTCATTACGTTTTTCATCATAATATTATTTACAGGATGTTCAGAAGAAACCAATATTATAAATCAAACTGTAACTAAAAAGACTGTAGTAATTATTTCAGATAATTCTCCGACATCAGATATTTTAATTAGGGTTTCTGGCGAAATTATCAGTAAGTATCCGGAATTTGACATAAGAATTATTCAAGTTGAGCCATTTAACTATATTGAAGCTTCGTATATTATAGATTTGACTGCTCAGACTCTGCCAAAAGGTTCATATATTATTGGAATAATTGACCCGGGAACAACCTTAAAAAAGATGGTATTTACTGCTGATGGAAAATATATTTTAGCTCCAGACAACGGACTTGCTACACGAATTTTTAACAGAGCAAACATTGATTCTTTATATTATGCTGAAAATACAGAGCTTATTGGTGGAGATATACAGGAAAACTTATCTTATGAAGACTTTTATACTGCTACAATTTCTTCATTTTTGTCTAATATACCACTGAATCAATTCGGTTCAAAGGTAGAAAATCCAGTGAAATTCGATATTTATCTTCCAAAATTCGAAAACGATACTTTAACAGGCGAAGTAATATTTACAGATAATTTTGGCAATTGCGTTGCTAATATTCCAGACAGTTTGTTGTCTCATTTTAAAATTGGAGATATTTTAAAAATTGAAACAGGAAACACTCACTTCTTTGCTAAGTATGGCACTGGCTATGGTTCTGTTGACTTAGGTTTAAATGTAGCTTTTAAAAATAGTTCAAAGCGTTTGGAAATTTCTGTTAATTATGGTGATATTTCTACTCGTTATTCAATTTCTGCCGGAACCAAACTGACAATAACAAAAGCAAATCTAAAAATCGGTATTTTGAAATATAATGATTCTGAAGTTGCAAATAATATCGTTAGCGTAATGAAAGCTGAACTACAAAATTACGGATTAGATAACTATACCACATTTATCGAAAAAAATGCTGCCGGCGTATCAAGTCTTCTTCCAACATTAATAAATGAATTAATAAATGAGAATATTGATATTTTAGTGCCAGTCTCAACTCCGGCTTCACAGGCAGCTGTTATGAATACTCCGGAATCAATTCCAATCGTTTTTACTTATGTTACAGACCCGGAGTCCGCAGGCATTTTAAACAAAAGAATAGGGATTACAGGTTGCTCTGATGCAACCAATTTTACTGATTATCTTAAATTTGTTAAAAGAATATTACCGGATTTAGAAATTGCCGGGCATATTTATAACGACAAAGAATCGAATGCCGAGTATGCAAAGCAGCAATTGACATCGCTTGCACCATTTTATAACCTGACACTGAAATCTGAAACTGCAAATTCCATAGAACAAATTCCTACAGCTTTTCAAAACATCAAAAATCAATCTATAAATACAATAATGATTGCTGCTGATAACACAATGAGCAAAGGAATTAATATGCTTTCAGATTTAGCCATTGAAAATAAGTTTATATTAATAGGCGATAGTAATGAACATTCTCAGGGCGGTGCCTTAGCTTCAATTTCTGTTGATTATGAAAAATTATCGAAAAGCACCGGAAATTTGATTTATTCTGTTTTACTCGGCAAAAATCCCGATAACGAAGCAATTCGAAAATTTAGCACCGATGTTATTTCTGTCAATATTACTACTGCAGAAAGTATTGGATTTACAATACCAACTGAAATATTAAATGAAGCAAAATATATTTATGAGTAATAATTCTTGATTGCAATAACATTTTTAATTCGATTTTCTCATTTTGAAACATAAAATCAAATATAGACATCTGTTCCTTTACAGTCAAACACTTTCCAAAGGTGCGATTTCCAAAGTCATCGGATGACTGTTCCCCTGTAGTCAGAAGGAACTTCTGTTTTATGAAAAAGAAAAAGATGGACTCCACTTTCAAAGCGTGGAGTCCATCTGCCTTTAAAACTAGCTCAACTTTTTTCCACTACTTCTTCTTGCTTAAATTCAAAATGTGGATAAAAATGCTCATTCATATTCAAATCAATAATGTATTTGATTAGAGTGTTGATTGTGCTTTCAACTAATCGGACATAATAACTTCAAAATGAAAGAAATTAGGATTGCTATATTCTCGTTTAAAACTATTCAAATAAAATAAAGAATATAATATTTTTGATAAAAATTATTTGCATTTTAATTTAAAAATAATTAGGTTTGCAATGTCGCAGAAATATTAGATTAAATAAAATAAAAATAATGGACATAGAAAAGCAATACAGCAAAATAACATTGCATTTGAAGAAGCAACCTGAATTGCTTGAAAATAAATTATTTTAAATAGAAAAAACAAGAAAAGAGATAAATAGAATAAATAACTTTTGCTTTTTAGGAAAAAATGGAAAATATACAACTTGCACAACTTGTAAAGGTTGACGGAAAATATGATTTAACAATATTTTCACCAGATAGAATTGATATAATTGAAGATAGCATTTTTGAAAAGGGAAATAAACTTTTCATTAAATGTTTAAAAAGAAAAAAAGATATTCAAGTTAAACCCGAAGAAATTGTCAGGCAATTAATGCTTGATAAAATCATTAATGAATATGGATACCCTCTTGATTTAATTGAAGTGGAATATACTGTAACTTTTGGTAGAGAAAAGAAATTTGCTGACATTGTTATTCTTAATAAAAAAGACAAAACAAGTGTATATTGCGTTATTGAAATTAAAAAACACAAAGCTAAAGATGGCAAAGACCAATTAAAAAGTTATACAAATGCGACAGGCGCTCCTCTTGCTATATGGACAAATGGTGTTGAGATTAATTATTATGAAAGATTAGACCCTAACTATTTCGAGCCACTTTCTAATATTCCAAAAGCTAATGAAAACATTGATGATGTAAAAAACGAAAAGTTTACTTATCTTGAATTAATGCTTAAAGACAAGCTTACTGAAGAAAGAAAATCTCTCAAACATTTGATTCAGGATATGGAAGATGAAGTTTTGGCAAATGCAGGTGTAGATGTTTTTGAAGAAGTTTTTAAACTAATTTTCACTAAGCTTTATGATGAAATGGAAAGTGCTGATGATAGAGTTAATATTGAAACACAATTCAAAATTTTCAAAAGGCAAAACCAAGAATTAAGTGATAAGCTTATTCTTGAGAAAATTGAAACTGATGATTTTAGGAAACTTGAATTTAGAAGCCGTGGCGATGCTCATTATACAAAAGAAGTGATTAACGAGCTTTACAGAAAAGCAAAAGGAAAGTGGCAAGGTATTTTTGAACAAGGCGAACCACTTAGAATTACAGATGAAAACCATCTACAAATTTGTGTGGGATTTTTGCAGAATGTAAAACTTTTCAATTCTAATCTTCAGGTGATTGATGAAGCTTTTGAATATTTGGTTAATAAATCAGCAAAAGGGGAAAAGGGGCAATACTTCACACCAAGAAATGTGATTGATATGTGTGTTTTTATGATGAATCCAAAAGCAAATGAATTTATGATTGATACCGCTTGCGGAAGTTGCGGTTTTACTGTGCATACTCTTTTTAATGTATGGCAAAAACTTGTGAACCAAGGTAAAGCTCAGTTTGCTAACTTTTCCAATCAGAAACTTACAGGCGAACAAAAAGATTATGTTGATAAAGTTTTTGGAATTGATTTTGATGAAAAGTCAGTCCGCGTTGCCCGCACCCTTAATATGATTGCAGGAGACGGTAAAACGAATGTCTTGCATTTAAATACTTTGGACTATACAAGATGGGAAGAAAAACAAAAAGACAGAACCTGGATTAAAACTTATAACGATGGCTATCAAAGATTGCTTGATTTAGCTGTTGACCCAAAATATCCAAAAGAATTCAAATTCGATATTGTTATGGCTAATCCTCCTTTTGCAGGTGATATTAAAGATTCACGCCTTATTTCTAATTACGAAGTTGCTTTTGACGGCAAAGGAAAAAAAGCTAATAAGGTTTCCCGTGATGTGTTGTTTATTGAAAGAAATTTGGAATTCCTTAAACCCGGCGGTAGAATGGCTATTGTTCTTCCTCAAGGTAGGTTCAACAATACAAGCGATGAAAAAATCAGAAACTTTGTAATGGAAAAAGCAAGGTTAATTGCTGTTGTCGGGCTTGACGGAAATACTTTCAAACCACATACAGGAACTAAAACATCTGTTCTGTTTGTCCAAAAGTGGGACGCTCAAATAAATCCAAAATTAGAAGACTATGAAGTGTTTATGGCAGTAAGTGAAAACAGCGGAAAAGATAATTCCGGCGAAGAAATTTATATGACAAATGAAAATGGTGAAAGAATTCTCGACGAGCATAATCATTTAATTCAAAAGCACGACCTGAAGGAAATTGCTGATGCATTTGAAATCTGGGCAAAACAACAGAATTTAAGTTTTTGGAAATAAATTTTAAATTGGGAGAAAAATCTATGTATATTAATAAAATAACAATAGAAAATTATAGAGGTATCAATAATTCTCAAGAGATACCGTTATCAAATTTCACATCAATAGTTGGGAAAAATGACTCAGGCAAATCAATTATATTAAATGCTATAGCCTCATTTATAGATCCTAAATCATATCCAATTACAGAACATGACTTTAATGATTCATCAAAATGTATTTCTTTAATATGTCAATTTACAAATGATGATTTAAAAGAAATTTTAGAAACAAAAATTAAAACTAAAGTAAAAAAAACTGACGGTTTACTGGAATTTATTAATGATTTGATCTTTGAACAAAGCATTATTTATAGAAAGACTGTTAATAGCCCCAAAAAAGGGTTTGATAAAGAAGAATTATTGATACGAGATTACCTTGATGAAGAGTTTTCGATGTTATATTTAAAATCTGATGATGAGTTAAATACAATAATTGATAAATATTCTATTAATATCCCAGTTGAGGGAAAAGGTAGAAATTCAAAATTAGAAAAAATTAAATTTATTAAAGAATACTGTAGTTTAAACAATAAAGAAATAATAAAAAGATTTATAGACGATGATTATAGAATATCAACACTGTTTCCAGGCGTTGAGATGTTTGTTTCTGATTATGGGCTAAAAGCTGATACACCTTTTAAAACTAATTCAGTTACAGAAATTCAAGAGTATTTTGAAAGGGAAACTTCAGATGAATCAATGAAATTGAGAATTGTTGAGAAAGAAATCGAACAACAAATGCAAAATGAAGCAAAATCAATAAAAAAATACTTAAAAGAATATGCATCTACTATAAAAGAAGTTGAAATTAAGCCAGTTATTGTATGGAAAGATGCTATAAGAAGTGTGGATGTTAATTTTCAATTTGAAGGAGATTTAAAAACCATACCTATGAGTCATAAAGGCTCTGGTTATAGAAGATTATTCATGGTTGCCCGTTTTAGATATTTAGCAGAAAAGAACAAAGGGCACAATATTATATATTTAATTGAAGAACCTGAAACATTTTTGCATCCTTCAGCACAAGAGGATCTTTTAAGTGCTTTTCTTGATTTATCTGAGGAAAACCAAATTATAGTTACTACTCATTCACCTATTTTTACTGGTGCAACTAAAATTGATTCAATTATTTTATGCACAAAAGGGGATCAATCAACCTATTTATACTCAAAAGATCTTAATGACAATGAATTTATAATGAGAATTATAGATGATCTAGGGATTAAACCTTCATATAATCTTAGAGATTATCATGAAAAAATTGTTTTTGTAGAAGGTAATAATGATGCAAAGTTTTATGATATAATCACAAAATTGTTTTTTAAAAAAAGTTTGATAAGTAATAAAAATATATTATTACTACCTTTCGGTGGTGGACGTGATATTGAAAGTTTCATAAATATAGATTATTTTGATAATACAGGCAGAAAGTTATATTTAATTATAGATAGTGATAAAAATCAAGGTAATGAAAACAAACAAAAGGAAAAGGTAGATAGATTTAATTTAAAACCAAAAGGAAAGGGTTATATGTTAAAAAAGAGTTGTATTGAGAATTACTATCATCCCAAGGCTTTTGAAAGAATTTATTCATTAGATGAAGATACATTTTCAATATTTCAAGATAATTCAAATGTTAAGAAAGAAATAAAAGAAATTGTTGCAGAAAAAAAACTTGAAAATAAAAAAATAAAAGAGAAAAATAATATAACAATTTTTCAAGATATGAATTTAAATGAATGGAATGAAGTTTTAGAGCCAGAACTTATTGATTTTTTAAAAGAAATTATTAACAAATAACCCACTATGCCAAAAATTTCATTCATAAAATATAAAGATATTCTCGAAGCTCACAGATACGATGCTGAGTTCTTTAAGCCAGAGTATTTGGAGATTGAAAAGAAAATTGCAAAATTTCCTTCTAAATTAAAATTAAAAAATATTATTCACCCTACAGAATTCGTAAGAATATATGAAAATGAAGGTATTCATATTTTATTAGCTCAAAATATTCGAGATAATTTTCTTGATTTTTCAAATAAAGCTTATGCTTCTGTTGAATTAAAATCAGCGATTTATAGAAATAAGTTAGAATATAATAATGTTCTTATGACACGTTCTGGTGCAAACTTTGGTCAAACAGCTTCTTTTAAAAAATATGATGAAATATATGCATGTGCAGACGTATTAATAATAAAATCTGAGAATTTCCTTGGAGGTTATCTTGCTACTTATTTGAATACAAAATATGGAAAAGGTTTAATTCTTAGAGGTTCTTATGGCTTAGCTCAACCTCATATTGCACCTTCTTATTTATACAAATTACAAATACCAAAATTCAGTTCTGATTTTGAAATTTTAATTGATACAATAATTAATAACTCAATTCAAAAACAAACCCAATCTAAACAACTTTACTGCGAAGCAGAAGAATTACTTTTGAAAGAACTGGGGCTTTTGAATTATGATGTTAAACATTCTCTTTGGTTTTCAACAACAAAAAAAGAAATTGATAATGCAAAAAGATATGACAGCGAATATTTTCAACCGAAATATGATGCAATTATCAAAAAAATTGAAGAATACGAAGGCAGCTGGGATTATGCAGGAAAAATGGTAAATTGGAAAAAGGGAATTGAAGTTGGAACAGATGCTTATACTGAAACAGGAAAGGATTTTGTAAGGGTTTCTGATTTCTCAATTAATGGAATATCTGAAACTAACAGGAAAATATCAGATTCCGCATTTGTAGAATTAAAAAAGAATTTTCAACCCAAAAAAGATGAGATACTTTTTACAAAAGATGGCACAATCGGAATAAGTTATGTTTTGAAAGAGGATGTGCAAGGTGTTTTAAGTGGTGCTTTTTTTCGATTAACATTAAAAGAAAAATATCAAGCGTTTGAAAAAGAATGTTTATCATTAATTTTCAATTCAATTCTCTGCAAAATGCAGGTAGAGAAATTATCTGGTGGTGCATTAATAGACCATTTGAAACCATCAGATTTTGAAACATTTAAAATCCCTCTTATCAAATCCGAGTTACAAGAAGAAATTGCAAAGAAAATACAGGAAAGTTATAAATTGAGAAAGGAAAGCAAAGAACTTTTGGAAGAAGCAAAAAGGAAAGTGGAAGAGGAGATTGAGAAATAAGCGTTGTTAGTAAAAAGTGATTATAAAAACATAGTTCAAAGACAAAAGAAAAATTCTTCATTTCGTTCTTGAAAATGTGTAAAACAAAAAAGATGTGCCACTCTTGCAAAGTGTGGCACATCTATACGGTTTTTTGATTTTCAAAAGAAGAAAGATGGTCTCCACTTGGGAAAGTGTAGTCCATCTATTAAAAAATATACAGTTTAAATACAAAAAAATATTTTTTCTTCTTGCTTTTGTATTATTTTATTATTAATTTAGAATCGGTTTTCATATAGTTGTGTTTTATAAATGTCGGGAAGTTCTTTTTAAATGAACTTTCATAAGCCGTAAAAATTGAAATTATCTTGTTAAATTTGCTTTTGTATTTCTTAAATTAGCTTCTAATCTTTTACGCAGCAGATAGAATTTAGATGAAAAGTGTATCGTAAGAGATGAAAAGCATATCGTAAGAGATGAAAAGTGTATCGTAAGAGATGAAAAGCATATCGTAAGAGATGAAAAGCATATCGTAAGAGATGAAAAGCATATCGTAAGAGATGAAAAGTGTATCGTAAGAGATGAAAAGTGTATCGTAAGAGATGAAAAGCATATCGTAATTGTTCTTATTTTCATCGTAAAAGAATATAATGTTTTTTATTAATAATAGATTTCTAATTCACAATTATAAATTTATAATAAAAGGTGTTTTTTATGGCAAACGATTCATTCAAGAGAGATTATCATATCACAGATTCAGAACTGACAATGTTCGGTCAGCATATTTGCGATTCGATAACACGAGATATAACAGAATTCGGCGTTTATGGCGTTGTTGCAGCAGATGTAACAGCACTCCAGACACTTATTGATGCTTACGAGCTTTTCCCGACAGACGATTACGTAAATCAGGGATACCTCACCGCCACAGCAGAAAAAGACGTATTAACCGAAGAAGTTCGGGTTCTGGTCAGAAGTATGGCTTTGCGTGTTGAGATGAAATGGGGCAAATCGGCACCCATATACAAATCACTTGGAATATCAGATATGTCGCAGCTTTCTGACGAGGCATTTCTAACAAGAGCAAGGATGGTTCATTCTCTAATGGTTGAGAACCTGACGGAACTTGCTTCCGGAGGTTTGACCCAAGCAATGCTAGACGATATGGAAGACAAACTTCAGCAACTCGACGATGCCAGACGTTTACAAAACAAAAATGCCTGCATTCGTGAGGATAAAACCCGTGAACGCATCGAAAAAGGCAACCAACTTTACACGATTATTTCCAAATACTGCGAAATCGGCAAGCGGATTTGGGATAAAGTCAATCCAGCCCGCTTCAACGATTATATAATTTATCAAAAAGAAGCTGGCGGTTTGTCTGTCCCTGCCAATTTCAGATATGATTTTATCGGCAAAACATTTTGGTGGGATGTGGTGAGCCACGCCACAAGTTACCAGTTGGAAAGAAAGCATGAAGATGAATATGTTCAGATTTATGCTGGAAAAGACCCACAATTTCAATATACCCCGCCGGACGGGCAGGGATTTTATCGCGTTCGGGCACGCAATATGAACGGCTTCGGTCCGGCAACCGAAGACCTCGAACAGTGGTATTTTGCCGTTCTTCCGCCCGCAAGCAATTTAGTAATCAACGACAGCGAAATGAATCCCGGACAATACCGCTTATCTTGGGATGCCGTTCCCACAGCAACAGAATACAGTGTTTACCGTTCAGTAGTAAATAACGGACAGCCCGCAGGGGATTATTCCCTTCAAG
>CAZCHH010000035.1:0-36760 GCA_964498585.1 uncultured Hyphomicrobiales bacterium | reverse complement strand
ACTATACAAAATTGTAGAAAAACACTTTTAGGGTGTCCCAATGCTGAAAACAGGAGATGCGGATTAGAAACGGCAACTACAAAGATGCTTATTCAAAAATAGCTATTTGTAATAGTTCGTTTCAAGTTAAAAAAATCTGGTAGGAAGAGAATAATGCTATTCTAATTCCTACCAGTTTTTTTTACCCCATATCAATAATAAAAATCAAATAATAATAATTTCAAACTCTACTTAAAATTTGCTTTTTTGTTTTATTTGTTGTAATTTTGAAATGCCGTTGGAGGTGCTCTGCAAAATAGTAGGGCTGAGAGAAAACTCCTTGAACCTGAAACAGATAATACTGGCGTAGGAAAGACGGAAAAATTCCTCTCACTTTTCACCTACTTTCTGCTCACTCTAGCTAACGGAAAATAATTTTGTATTTTCTTTAAAGGAGCAGTTATGTTTAACAAATTATTAATTTCTGCAATAGTAATTTTATTCATTATATATTGCGATGCTTTCGGACAAAATTCTACAATTCAAGATGAACTTGCCGACACTGCAAACGCAAAAGTATATCAGGCGCCAAGTATCACAGTTACAACCACTCGCGCTATCGAAAGGATTAGCGGAGTTCCATTCTCTGAAATGTCAAAAATTGAATTAAATAATTTTTATACAGTTCAGGATGTCCCAAAGCTACTAAGCTGGATGCCTTCCATAACATCATATTCACAAAGTGGAAACGACATTGGTTACTCAAATTTGACAATGCGCGGTTTTGACCAACGCAGAATTTCAGTACTAATCAATGGAATCCCTCAAAATGATCCTGAAGACCATCAGGTCTATTGGATTGATTTTCCGGATTTAAGTTCAAATGTCGAGCTTATCCAGGTGCAAAGAGGTGCCGGTTTATCTAATTATGGCTCTGCTTCTATTGGTGGAAGTATCAATTTGCTAACTTCAAATTTTGTTAATACCAAGGGAATAAAACTGTTTTCCGGTATTGGAGTTCAACAGTTTAGCGATGACGATAAAACAACTTTCCAGAACAGAGTCAGTAAATTTTCATTGGAAGTCTCTTCGGGTGTAGTTGATAATTTTGCATTTTATGGACGGCTTTCCCGTATTAACTCTCTCGGATATCGTGATAGGTCATGGACTGAAATGAATAGCTTTTTCCTCAGTGCAATTAAATTTTCTGGCGATTTAACCACTCAAATAAACGTATTTGGCGGTCCGATTACAGATGCACTCGTTTATACTGGTATTCCTAAAAGCTATATAAAAGACGAAAAATTAAGAAGAAAAAATCCTTCTTCCTGGCAATATGATTCTACCGGAAAAAAAGTTAGCTATCTCACAGAACGCAGAGAACAAGAAGTTGAGGGATTCTCGCAACCACATTATGAAATTTTAAACGATTGGAAAATAACAGAAAATCTTATGTTTAAATCAGCATTATTTTATTATACTGGTGATGGTTACTATGATTACGACGCATCCTGGGCTGATTCATCTACACTAAGAATTACAACAGAACAAGGTTTTAATCCAAAAGAAAATCCGACCAATGCTGTTGTTAGAGCAAATGTTAGCAATAAACATGGCGGCTGGATACCACGTTTGATTTTCAAACATAATAAAGGAGTGTTGACGCTCGGAACTGAAATCCGTTTCCACCGCTCTAATCACTGGGGAAAAGTCTCTTATGCTGATAAATTGCCGGAAAACTATGACCCGGAATATAAAATGTATGAATATGATGGGATTCGCGATATTTTCTCCGTTTTCGCCAGAGAAAGATATGAATTCTCTGAAAAATTAGCTATGTCTTTAGAGCTTCAACTCGTTCATAACAGATATGGTATTGAAAATGAAAAAAATGGAAATTTCTACACAAGATATTTAGATAAAGATGGAAATGCAATAAACGGAAATGGAGAAATTTTTAATGTGAATTATCTTTTCTTTAATCCAAAAATCGGAGCAACTTATTCTGTTGATGGTAACCTGAATTTCTATTCGCTTTTAGCGTGGACTTCCCGAGAGCCACGAATGAGCAACTTATATTCAGCAAGTGATGCCTGCTATGGCGCTACTCCGCTTTTCGAAATAAGAGTTGATGAGCAGAATAATATTTTTTATGATTTTTCAAAACCACTGATTAAGCCGGAAAAAATGCTTAATTTTGAATTAGGAGGTAATTACCGAACAGAAGATTTTATGCTTGTTGCTAATTTTTATTGGATGCAATATTTCGACGAGCTTGTTAAAAGCGGTCAAACTGATATTTTCGGCGAACCTATTGATGGAAATGCACCAAAAACACTGCACTACGGCTTAGAACTTGAAGCTTCATATTTCCTCTTTAAAAAAGATAATAATTATTTAAGCATAAACGCAAATGCTACTTTTAGTAAAAATCAAATTGTTGAATACAACTTTGTTACTGATGAAGGGGAAATTGTTCCATTGAAAGATAATGAAGTTGCCGGTTTTCCGAGTTTCATGGCAAATATGATGCTTAATTTTCAGCATAATAATTTTTTTGTTTCTGTAAAAGGAAAATTTGTTGGCGAATCCCGAACTGATAATTTTGCTGATTTAATCTTAGCAGACGAAAGAATAATCAAACAATTAACAAACGATTATATCTCTGGTTATTACATTGACAATATTCTTAACTCTTATTTCGTATTAAATGCAGATATTACCTATACTTTTAAGAATATTTTAGATTTCCAGGCAATAAAACTACATTTGCAAATCAACAACTTACTTAATGAGCTTTACGCAGCAGGTGGCGAAGGTAAAGATTTCTTTCCTGCAGCAGAACGCAATATTTTCTTTGGAATTGAATTAGGGCTGTAGTGCTTTTATTAGAAATAGTTTTTACTCCTTCTTAAGTTGAATTTGGAAAGGAGTAAAAACTCTATAACTTCTAAAATTAATGACTTTAAGCTTATTACGTTTAATTAAAATACAGATTTCATTGCTACATTATCACATCACTTATTTTCAAGTTGAATCAACTGCTTTTCGAACCATTCAGTAAAATCAAAATAATAACTTATATCAGTTTTAGACTCTCTTTGCTCTAATTGCTTTAGTTGAGAAATTACATTTGATAATAATTCTTTTTGTTGTTCAATAGAAGCACAGTTTGGCGCAGAGCGGAAGAAAGAAATTAAAACTTTTTCAGTAGGGAATTGCTTTCTTTTGTTGCGAATTGTTTTAATCCAAGAGTTAATTGAATAAATAAGAGTATCATAATTATTTAATTTATAGTGAATTATAAATTCAAAGAATTTAAATAGTGTATTACAATGTTCTACTCCTGTTGCTTTAAAATATTTATTAAAAGAAAGCAAAGCAGAATTATAGTCTTTATTTTCAATATATGCCATTACTATATAAATATGGATATATCTGCTATGAAAAGGTTCGGCAATTTTTTTAGTAGTATTCAAAAAATTTTCTGCTTCAATAGCTAATCTGGCTGCTTCCTTAAATTTATAAATTCTGTGAAGTAAATCTAGAGTACGGCCATAATAAAGTTTCATAATAAAAATATGTTCATCGTCAGTTTGGTTTTTTAGATTTACAAATTCATTCATTAATTTATTAAATGTATCTTCTTTTTTTAATAAACAACAGCAATAAAGGAAATTACTCATTAATTGAATATATTCTTCTCTTGAAAAGAAATAAGAATGTTTTTTATACAGTTCGTAATGTTCTTTAACAGCCAAAAAAGAATTTTGATATTTATGTTGAATATAAAAGCAAATTGCTTTTATATAAAGAAGGGCACTCTTTACTTTAATGCTTTTTAAATCTTGGTCCGCAATGATAGGTGAATGTCCATATTTTTTAATAAAATCATTTATATTTGAAGAATTAAAATCATTTTCGAACTGGAATTGCTGCAATTCTGCTTTTATCATTAATAAATAATTCAAAAAATCAATAATTTCAGCAATCCTTTTTCGTTCTGCTTGAAGTTCTTTTAATTTTGAATAGCACTCAATAAAACAATGTTTAAAACAAAGAGTTTCTTCTAATGAAATAATATAAAGCAATAAATCATAGTCTTCGTAATGATACGCTATGCTTTTTGATTTATCAATAATTTTACTTGCTTTTGAAGTTAATCCTTTTTCCAATAAGACTCTAATAAACAAGATATTCTTTAAAATTTTCCAGGAATAGTCTTTATCAAAATTGAAATTTGAAATGCTTAACAAGAGTTTTTCTAATAATTTTCCTTTTTCTAATGATAAATTTTTACTTTTTTTATTATTTAAAATTTCTTTTTGCTCTGAAATATTAATTTTTCCAGTATTTAAGATATTTAAAAAAAGCTTTATAAAATCTGAAGAAACAGCATTTTTGCTAATTCTACTGAACTTTTTAAAATAATTGATTTCTCTTTTAGATAAATTATGAATTAATTTTTTTAAGGTTTCTGTCATAATATTAGAAATTATTGCGACAAATCATTGATAAATATATTAAATCTTTTTCTAAAAAAATAAATATACAAAAATTTTTTCTTTTTTTCAAATATTTATTTTATATAAATTGTTATTATAAGGTGTGATTAATTAAAAAAACTCAGAAAATGTTGTGTGAACCTATATTGTAAATATAATTCATCTTACTGAGTATTTTTATCAACTAAGATTCCTGTGTTCCTAAAGATTTCATACAGTAATCATTAGAAATTTAATGAAGAATTTCCAAAATTATTAAGAGAAATTCTAAAAATTGTCATCTCCACTTAAATAAAGCATTTGCTTTATCGTGGGATTCGGACTGACACAATATAATAAGTTATTTAATGGATTACAACAACAGTGTCAAATATTATGAGAATAATACTTTTTAACAATTTACAAATTTTTTTACAATATATTTTTAAATGTACTATTATTTATCTACAAATGAAAGGTTAAAAAATGAAGTACTTAACTAGAATTAGCTTAGTGGTATTAGCATTTCTTGTTATACCATATCTATTGACAGCTCAACTTAACGATGAGGTTACAGTTGGCGAGACTGGAGATTATCCTACTCTTACTGCTTTTACGGAAGCATTAAATGAAGAAGGATTGCAAGGGAATACTACAGTAAGTATTATTAGCGATATTATCGAGCCAGGACAAGTAACAATTAGCCAGTGGGAAGAATTTAATGGAACAGGTTATTATTTAACAATCAAACCGGCTAATGGTTCCTGGACTATAGAAGCAAGTGTTGATTCTGGTGCAGTAATTAAATTAAATTACGTTTCACGAATCATTATTGACGGAGAATACAATACTGGCGAAAGAAATCTTACTATAACGAATA
Organism: uncultured Hyphomicrobiales bacterium; assembly: GCA_964498585.1. Classification (GTDB taxonomy): domain Bacteria; phylum Bacteroidota; class Ignavibacteria; order Kapaibacteriales; family UBA2268; genus JAAYJM01. Next base: position 31,417 of record CAZCHH010000035.1, on the reverse strand, counting down.
CGGCCAACGGCGGTACAAATACAGTAGTTTGGATTGCCAGCAATTCACCTGTTCAGGAATGTAGTGATATTACAATTAAGAATACAGTTATTATTGGTGCAAATACTCCTCAAAGCAACACTGAGACTGCTGGAATTTTGCAATCATGTATTCCGTATAATGCTCCTTTTAACATTAATGTAAATGGTTTTAGTGAATATATTATTATTCAAAACAACCATATAAAAAGAGCAAATTATGGAGTTTTAATTAACGGTATTCCTTCGCCCGGTATGACTGCAGAAGGTATTCAAATTCTTGGGAATGAAATCGGTTCTGAAAACGAAGATGAATATATAAGATATAAAGGAATTAAAGTTTTCGGTACTCCTTTTGTAAAAATAAATGATAATCATATTTATAATATTAAACGAAGCGAAGGTGCTGTTAATATTTGCGGACTTGAACTTAGTATGTATTCTTATGGCGGTCAGGTTATGAGGAACAGAATTCATGGCTTAGAAAATGCAAGCCCACTCGGTTTTGGAGCTTATGGTATTGACCTTCCTATTCCCAGTGGTGTTGATACAATTCGTATCTTTAATAATGCTATTTATGATATTAGAACAACCAATTTTAGTTCAACTAGTTACCACCAAAATCCATTTGGTATTAGAATATTAGGAACTTACAAATTGAAATTATGGCATAATTCAGTACACCTTTACGGCTCTCAGGTAGATGTTGGAACAACAGGCACATTATCGGCAGCAATTGCATTTATTGCTCCTATTTACTATGAATTAGATATGAGAAATAATGTATTTTCAAATACACTGGAAGGAACGGAAGGTTCACGTTCTTATGCAATTTGGGCTTGGGCGTTTCCCGAGACTATAGATACTCTCTTTACATCAATTAATTACAATGATTATTATGCAGGTGGTACTTATGGTATTCTTGGAAATATCGGAGCGCCTGAAGATGCAACAAATAATGCTTGCGACCCGATAAATAATAAATATACTTTAGAAGAATGGCAGGCAGCAACTCTTCAGGATTCAAACTCTTTAGCAGTAAATCCGGAATTTATTGCTAATGATAATCTTGAACCTATGATAACATCACCACTTGTTAGTGCCGGAATTTATTTTGAAGAAGTGCCTGAAGATATTCGTGGGTTTGTCCGAAATGACCCACCAACAATTGGGGCTTACGAGTCAACAGGTGGAATTACCCTTTTAACTCCTGAAAATCTCGCAGAAGATATAACTATTACTCCTTTATTTTCTTGGGAACTTGTACAAGGTTACAACCTTTACAATATTCAGGTAGCAACTGATGAAGAATTTGAAAACATCGTTCTTGAACAATACGAAATTGAAGGAAATTCTTTCCAAACTCCCTATCAAACTCCACTTGTTTCTTTTGACCCATTTTTCTGGAGGATTCAAGCAGTTTCTGAGTCTGGAAGTATGAGTGAATGGTCAGAAGTATGGTCATTTACAACACTATTATGGGAAATTGTTGAAAACACCGGTTCAAGTGCGACTATCGTTGTTCCAGCTACTATTCCAGCAATGATTGGCAACAGACAAATGAGTAACGGCGATATTATCGGTGTCTTTTATCAAACTGAACCAGATAATTGGCAATGTAGTGGTTTAGGAGTTTGGAATGGACAAAATGTCAGCATTACAGTTTGGGGAGATAACCCAGATACTCCAATTAAAGACGGATTTGCAGATGGCGAAGTATTTACTTACTTTGTATGGGATGCAGTTGAATCTAATACTGTTTTAGCCGTTGTAACTTATCAATTAGGTCCTGATGAATTTGAAGACAGTGGTTTCTCTATGCTTGCAAGTTTATATGCAATGTTAGGTGATGAACAGAACTTCAATCTTGCAGCAGGGTGGAACTGCATTTCTAGTTATATTATTCCTGATGATGATGACGTAGAAGTGATGTTAGCTTCGATTGTCGATAATGTTAGAATAATGAAAAATGCCACAGGTGATATGTATGTCCCTGCTTACAATGTTAACACTATTGGAAACTGGGATATGTTTACCGCTTATTTAATTAATATGATTAATACTGATGTTCTTACAATATCTGGAACAAAGATTGTTCCAGAAGCAACGCCAATTAATTTAAATTTTGGATGGAATTTATCTGCTTATTTCCGCGATAATGAAATGTCTGTTATCACAGCTGTAGAAAACATTATTCCATCACTGGTATTAGCAAAAAATAATGCTGGCGGTATATATAGCCCTATTTTTGGTATTAATACTCTTGGAAATTTAATACCTTCACAAGGTTATTATTTCTATCTGAATGCTGCTGCAGAGCTTACTTATCCTGCTAATTCAGCTCGAAAATCATTTGCAACTGAAACTACTCCGATTGCAAAAAATCTTGTGCCTTCTTTCAACAACACAGGTAATAACTCAACTTTATTACTTTCAATTGAAAATAACGATGGCAATGAAATCGGTGTCTATAATCAAAATAATGTATTAGTTGGCTCAGGTGCAGTCCATAATAGTATTGCTGCTATAACTATTTGGGGCGATAACGAAACTTCTTCAATTATTGATGGTGCTATAGCTAATGAAACTCTAATAGTGAAATTATTAAATATATCCAATAATTCAACTGATAATTTATCTCTGATAAATATTCAAGATATTACTACTGAGCAGGAGCATAAAGGTTTATTCTATAAATCTGATGCAATTTATTTTGCTAAAGCTGCTTTGGGAGATAATTCCAATAACTGCTTGTCAATATCAAATTCACCTAATCCAGTTGAAAATATAACTTCATTTGAGTTTAATTTAATCGAGGAAGGTAATGCCAAAATTAATATTTATAATACAACCGGTGAATTAGTTGCTTCTTTTGAAGATAATTATACCGCTGGAATGCACAATTTTTATTTCGATGCAACAAATTTAGCTAATGGAGTTTATAATGTTATCCTCTGTTCTGGTAATCAACAAGTTATGACCTTAATGGTTGTGGGTAAATAGCTATCGTTCGTGTCCATTGCCGATAGCTATACGAAATGTCTAACACCACACAAGGTGTTAGACATTTCTGTTTTTATTCTTCAGTTCATATTTACGGTTAGTTCAAAAAATTCAATTTATCTTATCATTCCGAAATTACACCACTCAAAAACCATCTATTTTAATTCATAGCTTGTTAATCTTTCATAAATTATTTAATTTTGTTAAAAAAGCAAAATGAATTAATGAAATTATGAAAAAGAGTTTAAAATTATCAGTAGAAGATTATATAAATGGAGTAAAAAGTGGCGACAGAGTATTGCTTGCACAAGCAATTACGTTAATCGAAAGCAATTCAGTAAGTCATTTTAATTTAGGTCAGAAAGTTTTGCGTTCTATTCTTCCCTTGACCGGGAATTCGGTTAGAATCGCTATAACAGGTTCGCCCGGTGTTGGGAAAAGCACTTTCATCAATGCTTTTGGAACGTATCTTTGTGAAAATGGGCATAAGGTTGCTGTTCTTGCTATTGACCCAAGCAGTATTAGAACCCGCGGCTCTGTTCTTGGCGATAAAACAAGGATGGAAGACCTTTCAAGAAATGAAAATGCTTACATCCGACCTTCTCCTTCTGCAGGAACTCTTGGCGGTGTTAACCGCAAAACAAGAGAGACTATGTTGCTTTGTGAAGCAGCAGGTTTCGATATAATTTTAGTTGAGACAGTGGGAGTTGGACAAAGTGAAGTTACTGCACGCTCTATGACCGATTTTTTCCTGCTTTTACTTCAGCCCGGAGCAGGCGATGAATTGCAGGGAATAAAAAAAGGTGCGGTAGAACTCGCCGATTGCATCCTTATTAACAAAGCTGATGGCGATAATTTGAATCTTGCAAATCTTACCAAAGCACAGTATCAAACTGCTCTTCATTACATTTTACCTGCAACTGACGGCTGGCATACGCCTGTCCTTTTGGCAAGCAGCATTGAAGAAAAGGGCTTAGCTGATGTTTGGAGTTGCATTAAGGATTTTGTTGAAAATACTACAAAATCTCTGGTTCTTAATAAACGCCGTAATGAGCAAAAATTAGATTGGCTCAATTCTATGATTGATGAATACTTAAAAAACCGATTCTATAACAGTGAAAGAATTAAAAATATTATTCCTAAAATTGAAGATTCTATTATAAATGGTTCTATTACTCCAAGTGCTGCTATTCAATTATTAATTAAAGAATATGAACAAATTGAAATTGCTGCTCGCAACAAATAACGGGCATAAGAAACGTGAATTCATTCAGATTTTCAATGAATTTAATATTGAAAATATTGAACTTTTAATGATAAATGATGTTTTAACTGAAAAAATTGAAATAGAAGAAACCGGAACAACATATAGTGAAAACGCTTTTTTTAAAGCAAAAGCGCTGTATCAAATAATAAAAATACCTACTATTGCAGATGATTCCGGCTTGGAAATAGATGATTTGGACGATTTGCCCGGAGTAGATTCTGCTGTTTTTGCAGGCGAGCCGAGAAGCGACAAAAATAATCGCAAAAAAGTTATTTCTTTACTCAAAAAAATTGATAAAGAAAATTTTCCTGCCAGATTTAAAACTATTATTTGTTATTTCGATGGGAAAAAGCCATCATACTTTGAAGGGAAATGTGAAGGAAAAATTATTCTTGAAGAAAGAGGAAACAACGGTTTTGGCTACGATTCTATTTTTATACCTGATAGTTACAAAAAAACATTTGCCGAAATGTCTGAAGCAAAAAAGAATAGTATTAGTCACAGAGCTAATGCTATTAGAGAGTTTGCAAAAAGTGAAATAATAATTACGAAACAATTCTCCTCCCCCATCTTGTTTTCGTTATGAGGTTTGGAATTCTGAAATTTTGAATAATTTTCTTTAAGTTTACCAAAAGTATAAAAATACTATAGCACCAAGAATTATTCTGTAAATAATAAAAAGAAGTGTTGATTTAGTTTTTAAATATTTGAGTAGAAAAGCGATTGAAAGATAGCCGGAAACAGCTGAAACTAAGGTAGCAACAACGATAATAAATAAATCCTGAGAATTAATATAGCTAATGCTTTTATAAAACTCATAAAGTCCGCTTGCAAAAATTGCGGGGATACTTAGCAAAAAAGAAAAACGAGCAGCATCATCACGCTTTATACCGAGAAAAAGACCGGTTGTAATTGTTGCTCCTGAACGTGATGTTCCGGGAATAAGAGCAAGGCATTGAGCAAATCCAATAATTATTGAATCTTTAATGCTGATTTTGTTTAAATCTTTACTGAATTTTGCTGTGCGTTCCGCAATAAATAAAATTATAGCAACAAGAATTAGCATAGTGGCTATTACAAAAGGACTTTTTGTTAAATCGCCTTCAATTAAATCCTTTAATAAAAATCCTAATAGACCAATAGGTAACGAGCCGATAATAATTAACCAGCCGAGCTTTGAATGATTACTTTGCTGATTAAAAGATTTTCTGCCTTTTCCAATATTTTCAGAAAAATAATCACTAATAATGTTTTTTATGTCTTTGGAAAAATATAAAAAAACAGCAGCTAATGTGCCAAGTTGTATTACAGCTATAAAAGCTGTCCATCGCTCGGGATGGCTGGAGTCAATTAAATCGAAAAGATGCCCTGCTAAAGTTAAATGTGCCGTACTGCTTATTGGTATGAACTCAGATAATCCCTGAATTATTCCTAAAATGATTGCTTCTAATATTGTCATTTATAATCTATTTTTTATTCTATCTTTATTTGATTATGTAATAAATCTATTGCATTTATAAATAATCAAATAAATTGGGAAAATCAGTTTACTTTCTGATTATTGCAAATTTAGCTAATCCATTATTGCCAGACCCGGTTGAAGAAGCAGAGATAATATAAATTCCGGAACTAACATAATTACCCTGATAATCTCTGCCATCCCAAACAGCTTTTCTGCTAAAAGAAGAAATATCTTTAACAAAATCTCCACTAATAGTAAGAATTCTAATTTTTGCTTCAGAAGATAATCCATCAATAATAAAATCACCATCATAAACAGGGTCGTAAGGTTGAGGATAGCACCTAATATCAAATTCAGATAAAGGACTGATAGAAATGCTCGTTACTTCTGAAATGCCTGCAGCAGTTCCAAAATAGACTTTTCCAGTTTGCGGATTTGAAGCTAATGAAATAACCTTATCACTAACAATAGGAGTAGTATTTTTATTAATATAATAAATAACTTCAGAGCAATCAGAATTAAGCACCCAAACACCATCATTTGTCGCAATCCATTTATTATCCAATGCATCAATTAAAATGTCATTAATGCGAATAGCACCGAGTAATTGGTTTTGTCTGACTGTAGCAGTTTTATTTGTTAAAATTGTAGAAGGAGTGTATATTACGGCAAGACCATTTGTAGTGCCAATCCAAATATAGCCGGATTTATCAACTTCAATACATTTCACAGTATTGCTGGGCAAACCGGAATTTGATGAATTAAGCTGTCCGCAAATATCATCGTTAGTATTATCAAAACTTTGCATTTCATTAAAAAACAATAATCCGGAATTTTCATTTGAACCGAGCCATTTTGTATTGGAAAAATCAACGGCTAACGGAATATAGTACCTGTTAGTTGGTGAAATGCAGTTTGTAAATGGATAATATGTATTGTTAGAATAAGCTAAAAGCACAGGTCCGCTACTATTTTCTCCATAATTTACTACCCAAAGATTGCCATGTCTGTCTTCAGAAATATCGCCTGTAATTACGTAATTAGGATTTGTGGAAATTGAAGTTAAAGGTGTGTTTGTATTATCAAAATTTTCAAAAATCAATGAATCGCTGCTTGGAGTAATTTTCAAGAAACCGGTTCCCCAGTTGCTAACGAATACTGTATTATCATTACTTGTGAAAATCCTGTAATAGTGATTGGATTTAATTTCTGGCAGGGAATCAACGAAAAAATTAGTCCATTCTTCACCATCATAACGCATAAAACCTCTACCGCGGGGAGAAATGTCAGTCGCTACCCATAAATCCCCGTTTGGTGCTACAGATAAATTCCCAAAATTATTTGAATATGGACTGTTTGGTAAAATTTGTTTTTTTGTTGTATCTTTATAAACATAAATCCCCTGATTACGAAAATTTGCGACTATAAAAGTATCTAGTTCCTGCTCAACGAAACTACCATCGATAATACCATTGAAAGGAGAATATACTGTTTTGTTAAAAAGTGTTTTAATATAATACTGAGTTGTAATAAGCAGTTCATCCTGATATTCATCTAATTTTTTTATCTCATCCCATTCTTCAGTATTTTGAACTAACAATAATGTATCTTCATCAAATTTAAAGAGAGCTTTTTTAGTGCCTACATAAATCTCATTGTTAAATTTGGTTAAAGCAATAGTTTCGTTATCATTCAATCCATTTTGAGTTGAAAAAGTTTTCCATGAACCCGGATTAGCAATGGTAGAGTTTATATTAGCTTTACCAACGCCAGATGATGTTGCTACCCAAATTGTTTCATTATCAATATAAATATCATTTACATTTGACAATCTATAGAAATCACCAATCCTAAGAATTGATTCTTTGAAAACTCTTTTTTCCAAATCAAATACTGCTAAGCCGAATCCACCAGCAATATAAAGTGAATTGTTATGCTTCAAAAAACGATTTATTTTAGCATTAGGAAATTTAGATTCCTGAATATCAAGAAAATGTTCCCATTCTGAATCTTCTGAACATATAGTAAGAATACCATCGGCGGTTCCAATAAATACTTCTTTACTTGATTTATCGCAATTTATTGCTGAAACTTCAATACCTAATAATCCGTTAAGATTATTAAATTTTAGATAATCGTTTGCTTCACTATCATAGACAAAAACACCTCCGGTTGAGCCAGCCCAAATCCTGCTTTTAGAATCAACCGATACTGCTGTTGCCTGAAGATATGAAGTATGATTTTTCCAATTTTCTAAACGAAATTCAGCAATAGCGTCAATACTAATCAAAAAGAAAAAACAATAAAAAATTATTCTTATTTTCATTTATTTGAATTTTGATTTTAAAAATTTGATTATCGTTTATCAATTAATTAAATTATTTCCATAAGAGAAACCATTTCTATCGCAGAAATGGCAGCATCGAAACCTTTATTTCCAGATTTTGAACCAGCTCTTTCAATTGCCTGCTCAATAGTATCCGTAGTCAAGACACCAAGAATACAGGGCTTATTTGTTTCAAGCATAACATTTGCAATACCTTTGGTAACTTCAGCAGCAATATATTCAAAATGAGGAGTTGAACCACGAATGACAGCACCAATAGCAATAACAGCGTCATATTCCTTTTTTAATGCAAATTGTTTTACAACCAATGGAATTTCAAAGGCGCCGGGGCAATAAGCTATCGTTATATCATCATCATTAACTTCATGACGTTTCAAGGCATCTATTGCACCATCAAGCATCTTATTAACAACAAATTGGTTCCATCTTGAAACAACCAATGCAAATTTTTTCCCTTTTGCATTAAAAATTCCTTCGATTTGTTTCATTTGATTCCTTTATTTAATTGTTTGTTGAAAAAGACATTTCTTTTTTTATTTTTAAATTTGCAATATAACATTCAAATTTAATCTTTCATTTTCTTTAATAAAATAAAGAAAATCATAATTCTTAAAAAGATTAATTAGAGTTCCTATTCTTATAAATACTTCTAATCTCTTTAAGCTCATCACACTATTTTACATCAGTCATTTTACTGATTTCGTCTCTAAGTTCAGCAGCTCTTTCGTAATCTTCATTTTGAATAGCTTTATCTAATTGCTCTTCTAAATATTCTAATCTTGTTTTTGGTTTAGCATCTTTCTTTTGTTTTTGTTTCTGATGAGGTTTATTCATCAATTTCAAATCATCGTCATTATCGTCACCGGGAGGATAAAGCCCGGTTTCGTCGAGAATATCTTCGCTTACATAAATTGGAGCATTACAACGAACAGCAAGAGCTATAGCATCGCTTGGTCTCACGTCAATTTCAAGATTCACTTCTTCAAAAATTAATTTAGCATAGAAAGTGCCATCACGAAGTTCATTAATAAAAACTTCAGTTAAAGTAATATCAAATTCTTCGAGTAGTGATCTAATTAAATCATGAGTCATTGGGCGAGGAGGTATGACTCCTTCAAGCTCAATAGCAATAGCTTGCGCCTCAAAAGCGCCAATTATTATCGGGAGGCGCCTTTTACCATCTGATTCTTTTAAGATAAGCGCATAAGCGTTGTTCGCTGCAGGGCTGGGAGATATTCCCATTATTACTAATTCTTTCTTTTCCATCTATATTTCAGCAATTTTTAACAATAATATAATTTATCATACTCCTTGATGCTTCGAATTTATATCTTTAAAAGAGTATAGATTATTTCATAATAAAAAATGATTTTTAAAATTTTACACTAATTATTGCTTTAAACAAACTCATAAATAGACTATTTTATTTGTTGTTTATTGTAAATATTAAATTTTTTACTTTGATTTTTACTAACATACTCAATATTTATTGCTTTTCATTGTTGGCTATGATGCTATAAATTTCTTCAATCATTCAATTTTTTTACGAGTTAAAAGTTATGCAATAAGATTTAATTTGTCAAAGAAATAATCTTAAATCTTGTAATAACAATTTGTTGTGAGATTCTATACTTCATCTCTAATTGAGAATATTTAGAACTCTACATAAATTTGAATTTTAAGTATCTACATATACTAAATTCCCATTACAAAAAGTTGCTATTATCTTGGTTTCTTTTATTTTTTCCAAAAGTATATCTGTAATATTCTGGTTTAGTATTACAAAATCTGCATTTTTACCATTTTCAAAAGGATGAATCTCCTGTTCTGATGTATAGCTTTTTATTGCTTCTTTGATTGAAATAATTTCTTTGGGATAAAATGCTTCATTTTCGTTGAAAGGTATTCTTCTGGTTAGAGCATCAAGCCCGAGCAAAACGGAGTGCGCCTCTATTGGAAAATCCGAGCCAGAGCAGAACTTTGCACCAGTAGCAATTATACTTTTCCATCTGTAAGCATTTTCGCACCTATTTCCAAGCCGCTTAAAAGCCATTGGAGCGTCAGATGTGCAATGGATTGGCTGAACTGATACCGTTATTGGATATTCAGAAAAATAGTGCATATCTTCTGGCTGAATGTTTTGAGAATGTTCAATGCTTAGCTCCTGGTTTGGAGCAACACGTTTTTCATCGAATAGTCTTTTATAAAGCTGCAAAACCTGACGGCTGGCTGCATCGCCAATAGAATGGATTGCAATGTCGAAACCTTTTTCTAATCCAGCAGTTGCTTTTCTATATAACTCTTCATCGCTTAAAAACAAAATCCCTTTTTGTCCCTGCTCATCTGAATAATCTTCTAGCATTGCAGCGCCGCGTGAGCCAAGAGCACCGTCTGCATACAGTTTTATTCCTACAACGCGGTGCATTTTATTCACAGATTTATTAGGATTTAGATTATATTTCAAATATTCATTTTCCTGAGCAAGCAAATATGAATTTACTTTAATCAGCAATTTGCCTTCAGTTTCCAATTCTTCTAAAAGCTGGTATTGTTCTAAAGAAACGTCCATATTCCGTATTTGAGTAATTCCGCTTTTCGCTAATTCATTTATTGCATATAAAATTGCCTGTTTCTTTTTTTTATAGCTAAGTTTCGGAATATGCTTTTTTACAAGCTGCATAGCATTGTCGATTAAAATACCATTCGGCTCTCCATTGTGATTTTTTAAAATTGCACCACCATTAGGATTTTGTGTATTTTTTTTGATGTTTGCAACTTTTAATGCTGCTGAATTAACCCATGCAGCGTGTCCATCTACTCTGGAAAGGTAAACTGGAGTATTTGGAAAGATTTCATCAAGTTCATTTTTTGTAGGAAATTCTTTGTTATTCCATAGTTCCTGATTCCAGCCCCAACCGCTAATCCAGTTATCTGAATCATTTTGTAAAAATGAGCTTTGAGATTCTTCACTTCGTTCAGAATGACAAAAATGATTTTTGGTATGACAAGAAAGATTATTAGAATGACAAGTATAATTTTTTATTGTATAAAAGCATTCATCTAAACTTTTTAATCCAAAAAGATTAATTTGCATTTGACGGGTGCCGAGAGCTAATAAATGTCCGTGATGGTCAGTGAAACCGGGGAAAGCCCAGCAATTTGGAAATACATATTCTTTATCATTAGTAAAAATATTTATAAAACCTTCTTGATTTTTTAAAGAAAATATTTTATTGTTATTTACTTCTATTTCGCCCTGAAAACATTGCATAATTTAACAAAATTAGTAATACAAATTTTAGAGCAAAATTAAAATATTTTCTTTAAATTTGAATGTTTTAAAAAAAAACAAGTAAAAAATTGAAAATTATTAAAGAAATAAATTTTAAAAAACAATAAAGGAATAATTATGATTGGATTGCTTTATATAATACCGGTAATTGGGCTAATAGCATTGTTTTATACGTATATTCGTTCATCTTGGGTAACAAAGCAAGATGCAGGCAACGAAAAGATGCAGAAAATAGCTGGTTTTATTGCTAAAGGTGCAATGGCATTTTTAAAGGCAGAATATCGGGTGATTGCAATATTCGTAATAATTGTAGCAGTTTTACTTGCAGTTCAGGGTGAGTCGGTGGAAGATTCTTCTCCTTTGGTTGGCTTGTCGTTTGTAATAGGAGCTATTTGTTCCGGACTTTCTGGCTTTATTGGAATGAGAGTAGCGACTAAAGCAAATGTCCGCACTACAAATGCTGCTATTACGAGTTTAAACCGTGCACTAAAAATTGCATTTAATGGTGGTTCTGTAATGGGAATGGGAGTTGTTGGTTTGGGAGTTTTGGGGCTGAGCTTACTTTTTATTATCTATGGAAATATGTTCGGAGTTTTTGACGGCGGCGACCAACACGCAATAGCAAAAGTAATCACTATTGTAACCGGCTTTTCGTTCGGTGCTTCTTCTATTGCTCTTTTTGCCAGAGTTGGCGGTGGCATTTATACTAAAGCAGCTGATGTTGGAGCAGACCTAGTCGGAAAAGTAGAAGCTGGTATTCCTGAAGACCATCCACTCAATCCAGCTACTATAGCAGATAACGTTGGCGATAATGTAGGTGATGTTGCAGGGATGGGTGCAGATTTATTCGAATCCTTTGTAGGCGCGATTGTCAGTTCAATGGTTCTTGGAGCTGCATTTTTTGTTATACCGGAATTTCAATCAACTCCATTCGGAGGGCTTTCTGCCGTTATTCTTCCTTTATTTCTTGCTGCAGCAGGTATTATAGTCTCTATTATCGGAACTTTTTTTGTCAGTGTAAAAGAAGGTGGAAATCCTCAAAAAGGATTAAACACCGGCACTTTTGCCGCTGCAATTTTAATGTTAATTGCTTCATACATAATAATAAAATGGACTTTGCCTGAAAGCTGGCTCTATGAAGATGTTCTTTATGGAAACAGCTATACGATTACTTCAACAGGCATTTTCCTTTCTACAATTATCGGTTTGGCAGCAGGTGTGCTTATTGGTTTAATTACAGAATATTACACTGGATTTGGAAAACCACCAGTCCGCAGAATAGCCCAGCAATCATTGACTGGTGCTGCAACAAACATTATAGCCGGTTTAAGCACTGGTATGATGTCAACAACAATACCGGTTATTTTAATTGCTTTTGCTATTATTGGTTCATTCTCTTTTGCTGGACTTTACGGCATAGCAATAGCGGCAGTTGGAATGCTTGCAACTACTGGTATTCAGCTTGCAGTTGACGCTTATGGACCTATTGCAGATAATGCCGGTGGTATTGCAGAAATGTCTGAATTGCCTCCGGAAGTTCGTAGAAGAACTGATAAACTTGATGCAGTTGGAAATTCTACGGCAGCTATTGGTAAGGGTATTGCAATTGGCTCTGCTGCTTTAACTGCACTTGCTCTTTTCGGTGCATATATGACTACAGCAAAAATTCCAACAATTGATATATCTAAAGCAAATGTAATGGCTGGTCTTTTCATCGGTGGCTTATTGCCGTTTATCTTTTCGGCTTTAGCAATGGGTGCAGTCGGTCGGGCCGCAATGTCGATGATTAAAGAGGTAAGACGCCAGTTTAATGATATTCCGGCACTTAAAGCTGCTCTTGCTGTAATGAAAGATTGGGGTGAAAAAGACCAAAAGGAATGGCCTAAAGATAAATTAGAAATATTCCACGCAGCAGAAGGCACTGCAGAATATGAAAAATGCGTTGCTATTTCTACCAAAGCTGCCATTAGACAGATGGTTCTTCCCGGCTTGCTTGCCGTTGCTGCTCCTATTATTATTGGTTTTACTCCATTTTTTGGTAAAGAAGCATTAGGCGGAATGCTTGCAGGCGTTACTGTTTGCGGTGTGCTTATGGCTATTTTTCAAGCAAATGCTGGCGGCGCATGGGATAATGCAAAGAAAATGTTCGAAGAAGGCGTTGAAATTGATGGTAAAATGTATTATAAAAAGTCGGAACCACACAAAGCCGCTGTTGTTGGCGATACCGTTGGAGATCCATTCAAAGATACCTCCGGTCCTTCAATTAACATTTTAATTAAGTTAATGTCTGTAGTTTCTTTGATTCTTGCAACTTTGCTTGTGTAAAAATATTGTATATTAATTGATTCTACTCCTTCCCAAGTTCAATTTGGGAAGGAGTATAAACGCTCAATGCTCCATTCTAATTTGTTTGCTGAATCTATTCATCTGATGGCTCCGAGTCATCGGTTGAATTATTTGGACAAAAAAAGTCTATTCAACTTCATTAGCTAAATCTTTCTAATTTCCTTTGGGTTCTCTTTTTAAAAACACAAATCCACCTTTAGTATATAAAAAAGTTAAATCGTATTTATCCATATATTCTTTGTAATTATTAATTTTGCAAACAAAATAAGCAGCTTTATCTATATTTCCTGTTAAAAGCCAATTTTCGTAAATTTCTAAAGGAATTCTTTTATTTTTAGCAGAGAGATAATATGGCTTCTGTGAGTAAAAATAATGAGCATAGCTTTTAAAACCGAGAGTGTAAATGTAGCTGTCTTTGTTAATCTGTTCCTTGTAAAATTCAATTGGCGCTCCCTGAACCTGCTTTTCAATATTTGGAACCAATAAAGGAAGAATGAAAAAAATTATAATTGCTGTAGCAGTATAAACTGTAATTATTCCTTCAAGAAACTTATTTTTAAAAATCAAATATATGGCAAGAAAAATCCCTGCAAAATAAAATGCACCAAGAATCCATTCCGTGCCAGCCCAATTCATTTTATTTTTCAAAATCTCTTTGGTTAATTCATCAGCAACATAAGGAAGAATTGCTTCAGTATTGATTAATATAATAGGTATTAAAATTATAACTAATGCCCAAAAGAATCCAAAAATCGAAATCAACCAAGTAGTTGATTTTTTCCAACTAAGTTCCAGAAATGAAATGTTATAAATTGCAAGAGTAGCAAGAAAAGTAATTGGAAAGTAAGCTAAAGAAGAATAATGAATAATCTTTGTATTTACAATTGAAAAAATGATTACTACAACAGCCAACATAACAATCATTATTAATCTTATGCTTTTTTGTGCTAAACTGTTTTGAATATAGCTTCTAAAACCACGTAGCATAACAATTGAAGCCGGAAAACAACCAAAAAGCAAAACAACTACGTGATAATATATTGGTCCCCCGTGTCCGGCATCTTCTTTTGTTAATAATCTTATGTGATATAAGATAAAATCTTCAAGAACGCTTTGCTCGTTTGAAAGAAATACAACAATATACCAAATTATAGGAATAATTGCTGTCATTAGAGTAAATTGTAAAAATGGAATATAAGGGAATTTACTTATGTTTCTATTAAATAGTTCATAACAAATCCAAATTATAGCAACGAGCAAATAGCCAACTGGACCTTTGGTTAAAATTGCTAATGTTATAAAGACAGAAGCAAATAAAAGATACTTAAAGCATTTGGAAAGCTCATTTTTTTCAATAGAAGTTTTATAAGAATACTGGTACAAAAAGTAAATTCCAGTAAAAATAAATAAATTGAAAGTTGGGTCAATTATTCCAGTTTTAAAATAAAAGTGAGGAAGAAAAGAGCCGAGATAAGCAAGGACCCAGAGTAAACCGAATTTGTAATCAAACAATTTATTCCCAATCGAAAAAATAACCATTAAAGTTATAATTCCAATAATTGCATTAGGTAAACGAGCTGCGAACTCATTAACTCCAAATATTTTCATTGAAATTACCTGGAACCAGAAAAAGAAAGGTGGCTTTTCGTGGAATGGTTGGTAATCTATCCGAACTGTCAGATAATCTCCTGTTTCAATCATTTCTCTTGATGCTTCAGCGAAATTTATTTCATCCCAATCAAATAAGTGAACAGCCCCAAGATACGGAATAAAAAAAAGGATAGCTAAAATCAAGATAAGAAGCTCAATTCTTACTAAAGGAACTTTATTTTGCATTTTTTCAATTTCCAAAAAAGTTAAAATTACTAAAAAATATGAAAAAAATAAATTATTTCAATAAAAATGACATTTTTCACAATTAAATTTTAGAAAAATAAACAAATTTCATTAATTTTGTTTATTAATAATAAATGCAAAAAACGAAATGCAATTACAAAATTACACTATAGTCATAATAGAAGACGACCCGCAAGTCAATCAAACAGTAAGAGATATAATGGCTTCAAAGTATAAAAGAGTAGTCGCTTATTTAGACCCTGTTCAAGCAGAAAATGAATTGCATTTATTGAGTCCGGATTTAGTATTATTAGACCTATTTTTAGGTTCTAACAACGGTTTGGATATTTTAGAAAACTTGCGTAATCAAGGTTTAATTGCACCTGTAATTATGATGACTGCTTTTTCTGATATAAAAATGGCAATTCGTGCAATGAAGCTTGGTGCTGAAGATTTCATAATTAAACCACTTGACGTTGAGCAGCTGGAAATTTCAGTAGAAAAGGCATTGCATAATTTTGACTTACGGCGGCGTGTAAATTTATTAGATGAACAGCTCCTGCGTGAGCAACCTAATGAAATATTAGGTGAATCTGAAGGTATGCTTAAAGCACTGGAAATAGCGAAAATTGTTGCCCGTGCAGATACAACTGTTCTTATTCTTGGCGAATCAGGAACGGGCAAGGAACTGTTTGCCAGATATATCCATAATCATTCCAGTCGGGCAAGGGGACCCTTTGTTACACTCAACTGCGGAGCAATCCCACGAGAACTTGCAGAAAATGAATTGTTCGGTTATGAAAAAGGAGCTTTTACAGGTGCAACTGAAAAAGTTCGACACGGCAAGTTTGAACAAGCCCAGCATGGCACAATCGTTCTTGATGAAATTGCTGAGTTAAGTCCAGAACTGCAAGTAAAACTTCTACGCGTTTTGCAGGAAAGAAGTTTTTACAGGTTAGGTGGAGCAAAAGAAGTTAGCGTTGATGTTAGAGTAATTGCTTCTACAAATAAAGATATAGAAAAATTGGTTATGGAAGAAAAATTCCGTGAAGACCTTTTTTACAGATTAAATGTTGCCCGAATAATTCTTCCTCCCCTACGCGAAAGAGGTGCTGATATAATTCAGTTAGCTTCTTCTTTTATTAATGAATTCAATCAAAAATTTGCTAAAAATATAACTGGTTTCTCCCCGGATGCAGTTGAATTATTACAACATTATCACTGGAAAGGAAATATAAGGGAATTAAGGAATGTAATTGAAAGAGTAGTTCTACTTGAAACAAATGATATTGTTACAATAGAATCTATAAATTTTTTAAATAATTCAATCCTACAAGGTTATCCAACATCAGCTACAATGAACACTCCTGTTGAATTGAAGAAAAATCAGCATTTACTTCAAATTTCTAACAAAGGAGTTCAAATGTCAGATGTTCTTAAGGACTTAATTGTTCAGACTATGAATATTGCTAATGGAAACCCCAATAAAGCTGCTGAATTATTAGCTATTTCAAGTGCTAAACTAAAATACAGAATAGAACAATTAGGTATTAACATTAGTGGAGAAAATATATCTTAAAATTCCTTTCAATTAATCAGTTTTATTATTTGTATTTTACTATTTATTTTTTTGTTTTTTTCTGTTAAATTTATTATTGTTGATTTTTATTAAATAAATGCTGATTTTTTGAATATAAAAAAATAAAAAGATTTTATTGATTCTATTTTAAATTAATCATAATAAACTATGGATATTACGAAATATATTGATTTATTAAAAAGCAATAGTGATAATGAGCTAAAAAGAGAAGCAGCTATTGGTTTAATAGATACCGGAATATATAATGCAGAAATTATAAAAGCATTTATTCAAGGTTTGTCAGATAATGATAACGGATTGAAAGATATTTGCTACCGCGCATTATCCAATCCACCAATTGAATTGGGTGAACAGGTTGCAGAACATATTGTTCATTTTATATCAAGCAAAGAAATAGAACTAAGAAATTTAGCAGGTGATATTTTATTAAAAATTGGAACATCAGCAGAGCCAGCTTTATTGAAGTATTTGCAACACAATGACGATTATGTAAAACAGTTTGCTTCTGACATTCTTGGAACAATCGGAACTGAAAATTCAATTAAAGCATTCATCAGCTTATTAGAAGATGTTAATCCAAATATTATTGCATCAGCTATTGACGGATTAGGTAAATTAAAAGCAAAAGAAAGTATTGAGTATTTCTTACCACTTTACGAAAATAACGAAGATTTTAAACCAGTGATTATAGAAGCATTAAGTAAAATTGACGGAGATGAAGCACAGGATTTTATTATTGACAAGTTTTTCAGTGAAGAAGACTTTTTTATTCAAACTGCCTGCTTAGAAGCACTTGCTCAAATTTCAGACAGGATAAGTATTGTTGACAGATTAATGCAAGATATTATTTCATTTCCTGAAGAGATACAACCAATAATGTTAAAAACAATATTAGCAATTAGTTTTCGCAATAATTTTAATCCCGAACTACCAATGGAATACAGGGGCATAGCAAGAAAAGCTTTGTTTGATGAAGATTCAGAAACAAGAGCTGCTGGCTTAATTGCATTAGGTGATTCTTTTTTTATTGGAGATATACCTGCTTTATTGAATGAAATAAGATATGATAGAGTTGATTCCCAGAAACAAATCCTATTTAATATTTTAGCGAATTCTGATACTAATGTTGTAGAAAAATTCTTTATAAATCTGTTTAATCAGAAAAAACCAATTTTAACCTACATTGAATTTTTATCTTTATTACCACTATTTGTAGATTATGCTCGTCAGGAAAATATAGACCAATTAATAAAAACAATAGTTCGTTTAATTATCATACTTGGTAAGGGCAACTCTGATAATATATTGGAAATACTTTTAAGTATTAATTATTCCAAAACAATTGAAGAATTAATGACATACAATATAAATGCTTCAGGAGAAGAAAAGCAGGAAATCCACGAAATTGCTGAACGGCTGTTTTTAAATGAACTTTTATGATTAATCTAAATGAATTATGAGCGATTTATTCAAATTTCCTTTTTCTAAACAGGAAGGAACTATAAACTTTCCTTATCAATCTAAGATGACTGATTATCAGATTCAGATGACTGATGAAGATTTTTTGCAGATTAGAGATATTATTTATCAGAAAAGTGGAATTTATTATTCAGAAAGTAAAAAATATCTATTAGAAAGCAGAATAGCAAAACGTCTTGTTGCCAATCAATTAACAAATTACAACGACTATGTTAAATTATTACTTTCTTTTAACAATAGAGCAGAATTAAACAGCTTATTTCAGGCAATTACAATAAATGAAACATATTTCTTCCGCGCCGAGCAGCAACTAGAGGTTTTCGAAAGAACAATAGCTCCCAAATTAATTGAAACAAAACAAGCCCTTGGCAATCGAATTTTTAAAATTTGGAGTGCTGCAAGCTCAACAGGTGAAGAGGCATATACACTTGCTCTTTTAGTTTTAGAAAAACTTAAACCAGCTTATCCTGATATCCATTTCCAAATTCTTGGAACCGATATTAATAATTCTGTTCTTGATGTTGCTAGACACGGTGTTTATAAGAATTATTCCATAAGAAATGTACCTTCTTATTATTTAAACAAGTACTTCATAAAAGATGGAATTAATTACAGAATCAACGATGAAGTTAAAAAGTTGGTTAGGTTTACAAATATAAATTTATTTGACTCTCAACAAATGAGGACAATAAGTGGCTGCGATATTATTTTTTGCTGCAATGTTCTAATTTATTTTGACTTAAAGTCTAAGCAAAAAGTCATTTCTTCTTTATATGATTCTTTAAACAAAGATGGATATCTGTTTATCGGATATTCCGAATCGCTGCATGGAATTTCTAAAGCATTTAAACTTATGCACTTGACTAAAGCTATGGCTTATAAAAAAGAATAAATTTATAATTTAAAAAAAAATATTTGTAAATTATTATTGTTTAAATATATATTAATAAAATAATGTCAAAAACTATATTAGTAGCTGAAGATTCAAACTCAATAAGAAAGTTTATAACTATCTCACTGAAAATATTGGGTTATAGAATTATTACGGCTGAAGATGGTATGGAAGCATTAGAAAAAATTCCTAATGAAAAAATTGATTTACTTATTACTGACTTAAATATGCCTAATATTGATGGTTTCTCTTTAATTAAAAATGTTAGGTCTCTGTCAGATTATAAGGAGTTGCCAATAATTATATTGTCTTCTCTTTCAAAAGAAGAAGATATTTCAAAAGGATTAGCTGCCGGTGCAAATTCATATTTAATAAAACCGTTTAATACCAAGCGGATTCAATATGAAGTATCAAAATATTTAAGTTGATGCGTTCGAATTAATTCATAATATCTTTATATATATTCTTAAATATTTATCAAATAAAATCATTTAAGTATTTGACTGTTATATGTTTACTGTATGTGATTTAAACCTGAATAATTGATGCACTCAATTTTGAGTTAATAATTATTTAATTATGATAATAACTCAATAAATATTAAAAAGAAATCACTGTAAAAAAAGACAATATACTTTATTTTTAATATATTAATAGTTTTCTTTATGAATGAAACAGATAATACATACGATATAAAAAAAACTCTGGAATTGAGAACTTTATCTATTTTTAAACAGAGAGTTATTCCATTTCTTGAAGAAATTTATATATTCACAAATGAAATTAAACCATTGCTTGACGAAATGAATATTACTATTGAAGAATACTTGAAAAGTGTTCCTAATTCTATTAATCAACTTTCTAATGATTCGAAAACTTCAGAGTATTCTACTACTAATATTATTGGGGTAATTGATGAACTTTCTGATAATGTTAATATAATTTCTTCAAATATTAAAAAAATTGGAACTAACACTCAAAAAAATAATAATCATTTTAAAATTGTTGAATTAATATATGATGCAATTCAAAAAGATAAGGATATTCAATATATTCTTTCTGGTGATATTGTTAAAAACAATTATCCTTTATATTAAGTAATAGATATAAATATAATAAATATAAAGAGGTTATATAAATTATTTTACATAATATAGAAAATATAGATAGAAATATAAGTATAATAATAATTCACCTTACGCATTCCCCTCTTGAGAGGGGAATAAGAAAAGTGGATTAAAAAATGTGAGAAAACTACACTTTTTCATTTCTCAAAAGAGGAATTGCGTAAGGTGAGATAATAATAATCAAGAGATAGAAATTTTTTTTAATAATTTTTAAAATTAACTAATTTTATGAGTATTTCAGAACAGGACAAAGAAATTCAGGAGCTATTCAATGGCTTTCTAATAGACACACAGGAACTTCTTGAATCAATTTCAAATGACTTGATAGTTTTAGAAAATAATTGTGAAGACATCGAAATATTAAATAAATTATTTAGAAGTTTTCATACAATTAAGGGGACTAGTTCTTTTATGGGT
Organism: uncultured Hyphomicrobiales bacterium; assembly: GCA_964498585.1. Classification (GTDB taxonomy): domain Bacteria; phylum Bacteroidota; class Ignavibacteria; order Kapaibacteriales; family UBA2268; genus JAAYJM01. The sequence goes on along the minus strand of CAZCHH010000035.1, from coordinate 10,332 downwards.
ATTGAGTCGATGTCTTATATTACTCATCTTGCTGAAGATATTTTGAACAAGTTGAGACGCTCTGAATTGAAAGTAGATTTAAATATAATTGATATTTTGCTCGAAGTCCACGATTGGTTAAAATTGCTTTTAGACAAAGTGAAAGCAGATAATTTTGAACCTGTTGATTATAGCCGAACTATTGAGACATTAAAACAAATAAATACCAGTTATGAATTAAATTCAAACGAATTGACTAAACAAAATCAAACATTAAGAAATTTTGATACTGTTCATAATGAAGAAAATAAAAGTAACCTTGATGATATTTTAAGTAAACAGGATTTGTTAAAGAAATCTGGTGATTTTTTAAATTTGAATTTATCTATTGATGAAACTGCTTTTAATCAGGACTTTGAAAATGAGTATGATATTGATTCTACTCAAAAAAACAATTCTGAACCTTCTAATTTAAACGATGACAATAAATTATATTCATTGTTAAACAACTATTCTGAAGTAAAAAGTTTATCATATTCTGGTATTAGTTCAGATACGATAAGAATTGACTTAAATAGAGTTGAAGCATTAATGAATTTATCTGGCGAATTAGTTCTTGGAAGAAATCGGCTGTCTCAAATAGCTGAATCGATAGAATTAGAAAATTGCAATAAAAACTTTATTCGTGAAATTTTTGATGCAACAGCCCAAATAGATTTAGTTACCTCAGAAATTCAGTCAGCGGTTATGAAAATGCGTATGGTGCCTATTTCTAAATTATACCAGAAAGCTCCTCGTATTGTCCGTGAATTATCAAAAGAATTTGGAAAAAAAATTAATCTTATTGTAAAAGGTGAAGACACTGAAATTGATATAGGGATAATCGAAAAGCTCAACAATCCTTTGCTTCACTTGTTAAGAAATTCCTGCGACCATGGAATTGAAACTCCAGAAGAACGAGTTGCAAATGGCAAATCTGCTGAAGGTAATATTATTTTAGATGCAGAGCAGGAAGGAAATGCAATAATTATGACAATTACTGATGACGGGAAAGGATTGGATATTAAAAAAATAATTGATAAAGCTATCCAAAAAGATATGATTACTCTTGAACAAGCAAATCAAATGACTAAAAGAGAAATTTTTCAGCTAATTTTTCAACCCGGGTTTAGTACTGCTTCGCTTGTTACAAAATTTTCAGGTAGAGGCGTTGGAATGGATGTCGTGATGACAAATATTCAGAAACTAAAAGGAATTATTGATATTGAATCCGAAGAAGAGAAATATACTAAATTTATTATTAAATTACCTTTAACTTTAGCAATTATTCAAGGTTTGCTCGTTAAAGCAGGGAATGAAACTTTTGCTATTCCGTTGAGTTCAGTGATTGAAGTTCTTGCTCTCAATAAAGATAGTATTTGTTCTATTAATCATAAAGATGTTATTAGATTGCGAGAAGATATTATTCCACTAGTTAAAATGGGTGATGTCTTAAATCTTAAGGATATTTCATATTTAAATAAAAACCAATATGTTGTGGTTGTTGGTATTGGGTTACTTCGGATTGGATTAATAGTTGATGAGCTGCTGGGACAACAGGAAATCGTTATTAAAGCTCTCGGCGAATATCTTGGCAATATCAAGGGATTGGCTGGGTCAACTATTCTCGGTGATGGTAAAGTTATTATGATTATTGATGTTCAGGAACTAGTTGAAATTTCTTTTTCTAAAACTGAATTAATTAGATTTTCTGCTTAATATCAAAACACCTTACCTTATAAAAAATAAAAGAGTTAGGAGATTTGCCTCGTAAAGAATGACAAAATTGTAAAATAAAAAACTACGAAGCATCAGGAGCTCTGAAATTATAATTCATATTTTAATCTCTTTCTAATATTCTCAATACTTGCTCGATTAACTCTTCTGCTTGATTAAGAGCGAGTTGCGAAGCAGAGTCGCTTTTTGCTTTGGCTGGCTCAGGATGTGTTTCAAAAAAAAGCCCGTCTATTCCAACAGCAGCAGCAGCTCTTGCAAGAGGAAGAATAAACTGGGGCTGTCCGGAAGAAACTTCACTTTTTGAAGGTAGTTGGACTGAATGAGTTGCATCATAAATCACCGGATATCCAAATTCTTTCATAATAATTAAAGAACGAAAATCAACAACAAGATTATGATAGCCAAAAAAAGTACCTCGTTCAGTAAGCCAAATATTATTGTTTCCTTCTAACTTGACTTTCTCTGCTGCTTTCCCCATATCTTCAGGGGCAAGAAATTGTCCTTTTTTTATATTAACAGTCTTTCCTGTTTTTGCTGCTGCCTGCAAAAGTTCAGTTTGACGGCAAAGGAAAGCCGGAATTTGCAAAATATCAACATATTTACTTGCTAAATATGCTTCTTCAATTGAGTGAATGTCTGTTAGAACTCTAATGTTAAATTTTTTCTTTATATCAGCCAGATAGCTTAATGCAGTTTCATCGCCAATACCGGTGAAAGAATTAGCACTGGTCCTGTTTGCTTTTTTATATGAAGATTTAAAAATATATTCAATATGGTATTTTGAGCAAATCTTTTTTAATTCCGCAGCGACTTCAAAAAGCATTTCTTTTGATTCGATAACACAAGGACCTGCAATAATAAAAAATGATGATTTTTTTTCCATAATATTTTGAATTTAGATTATAAAATCGTAATTTTAAAAGTTTATAAATGTTAATATAAACAATGTAATTTACATAATTAAAAATTAAAGAACAAACGAAATGAATACTTATTCTGCATCTGTAAAAATAATGCTGCATAATGGAATTTTAGATGTACAGGGAAAAGCAGTTGAAAATGCTCTTCACTCAATAGAATTTCAACAAATTAATAAAGTTCGCATTGGTAAATTTGTTGAATTGCAGGTTAATGCAAAATCAAAAGAAGAAGCACAACAAATCGTAGAAGATGCTTGTGAAAAATTAATAGCAAATCCAATTATTGAAGATTATCAAATAAGGATAGAAGAGAAATGAAATATGGAGTAGTAGTTTTTCCCGGTTCAAATTGCGACCACGACGCTTGGTGGGCTACAAAAGCTTGCGCTAAACAGCAAGTTGAATATATTTGGCACAAAGATAGTGTTTTGCCAGATGATATTGATTGTGTTATTTTACCCGGCGGCTTTTCTTATGGAGATTACTTAAGATGTGGTTCTATTGCAAGTCATTCTTCTATTATGAAAGAAGTTAATCTGTTTGCTAATAAAGGTGGTTATGTTATTGGTATTTGTAATGGTTTCCAAATCCTAATTGAAGCTGGTTTATTGCACGGTGCTTTATTAAGAAATAATTCGTTGCATTTTGTTTGTAAAGATATTTTTCTAAAAACAATGAATTTTTCTACTCCTTTCACAAATAAAATTGACAAGAAGAAAATTTTACGTATTCCTGTTGCTCATAATGACGGTAATTTCTTTGGCTCTCCAGAGCTTATAAATAAATTGGAAAATGAAAATAGAATTGTTTTCAAATATTGTGACTTAAATGGAAATATTGTTGAAAATGCAAATCCGAATGGTTCTTTAAACAACATTGCCGGAATTATTAATAAAAAAGGAAATGTGCTTGGGATGATGCCTCATCCTGAACGTTATTCTGATAGTGTTTTGGGTTACAACGATGGTCTTAGTATTTTTGATTCTTTGCTTGAAGCAGTTAACAGATGCGTTGTTTAAGTGTAGAATAATAAGTACTGAGTTGATTATATAACTTATTTTTAAACTAAGTAAATTTTTTTCACAATTTCTTAGAATAAATTAGGAAAAGTAATATATTTTATAGTTCAATCTATAAGCTCTTCTTGTGATAGTGGAATACGAAAGTTGATTTAATAATCCAACAATTCATTAAGATTTTCGTATATAATACTGTGAATTAAAATATTTTTGAAAAACTGGAAATATTCTTTAAAACTGTGTTTACGAAATAGTCAATTATTATAAATAAAAAAATAATAACTTAATAAAAAAGGAGTTCAAAATGGGACCGATTGGCTGGACAGAGATTTTAGTTGTAATACTAATAATTGTAGTGCTTTTTGGAGCAAAGAAAATACCTGAATTAATGCGTGGTCTTGGCTCTGGAATTAAAGAATTTAAAAAAGCTTCTTCTATTGATGATACAAATGAAGAGCAAAAAAAAATTGATAATAATTAATCAAATAGAATAAATATTATGTTTGATGTTGGTGGCGGTGAGCTTATACTCATCATTTTAGCTGTAATATTGCTTTTCGGACCCAAAAAAATCCCTGAAGTTATGAAAATGGTAAACAAGGGTATGCAGCAGGTTCGAAAAGCTCAAACTGAGATTCAATCTCAAATTAATAATTTGCAGGACGAAATAAAATCAAATATAGAATCTCCAAATCCTCATAGTGACAAATCATCAAAAAAAGAGAATCAGAGTTAATTTTATTACTTTGTTAAAGCTTTTATATATACCTTTCTTCAGTCGTAAAATTTATTATTGAAAAAAATATTTTATTGAAAAAAATTTTGTTTGTTTTATCAGAATTTTCATTTATATTTGTATGTTAATTAATTATTATTCAAATAATTTAAGAGGAAGTATGAAGAATTATTTCACATTAGTCCTTGCGATAGTAGTATTATTTGCTACAAAAGCATTATCAGCAGCAGAGCCACAAACCAAAGAAGGTTGTAAATCCTTGTTTTTCGGTTTGAATGGACTTTCTAACCTTGGAGTTGATAATTCCTATTTGGGATTTCAATATTTATTCCAAGACGGCATGGGCGGATGGGCAAGTATTGGTTTTAATTCAAAAAATTATAAACCAAATGAAAATGCAGAGGAAGAAAAATACACTAAAATCTACTTTGACATTGCTTTCATTTACTATGCTTTCCAAAAAGGACCAGTTGCTATGTGGATTTCTCCTGAAGTCGGAATTGGAATTGGAACCGACGATATATCATTATCGAAAATTACTGATAAAAGTTTTTGGGGTGGTGTTGACTTAGGAGTCGAATGGTGGGCTTTCGAAAATATTAGTTTATCTGCTTCTGTTTTCATCGGTTATGAAAATCAAACTGTAAAAACAGAATATAAGAATTCTTCACTTCCTGAAGATGAAGAAACTACTAATACTTTTGGTATTATTGGTGACGAAGGAAAATTCACCGTTTCTTTCTATTTCTAATTGATTAGTTTTTATTAACCATACTATCTCAAATTTTTTTTGGATAGTATGGTTTTTTTTTAAATTAACTGCTCAGGAAATAAATTAGATTATTAGAACCCACCTTATTATAAAAAATTCTGTCTTACAATGTTTGTTTGTGATTAAAAATTTTAAATTACATTTCTGTTTGTTTAATAGTTATATTTTTATTAATTTTCAAAATATTTAAGGTATTTATACCTAGCTAGTAATATAAGCAGTAAAATAGAAATGCAATTCTGGATTTGATTCAGAATCCAAATTATTTAGAAGCAGCAGCTTGTAAGAATGAACTCTGCGACTTTGAAATGTAAAGAACTTATTATAAAATTTGATTAAAAAAAATTGAAATACTTAGCATAGAAATTAATTAAAATATTATGAAATTTTTGATGTCGCAGATATCGTTTTTCTTAACGAGCAGTACAACACGAAGAAACACGAAGTTATTAATTAAATTTATACTTCTTCTAGTTTTTATGATTACCCTTTTTTCGTTTTTATTCCATATAATTATGATATATGAAAACAGGGAATACAGCTGGATAACAGGTTTTTACTGGACATTAACAGTAATGTCAACTCTCGGTTTCGGTGATATAACTTTTATAAGCGATTTAGGAAAAACCTTTTCAATCATAGTATTAATCTCTGGTATCTTTTTCCTTCTCATCCTTCTTCCGTTTACATTCATTCAATTTTTTTATGCACCTTTTTTGCAAGCAAGGCAGCAGTTTAGAACTCCACGTGAGCTAAATAAAAGTGTGTCCGGACATATTATTATTACCAATTATGATACTGTTACCGAATCTTTTATTAACAAGTTAAAAGAGTATAATTATAAATATATCATTTTATCTTCTGATATTCAAGAAGCAAATGAACTGTATGATTCCGGGATAACTGTTGTTTACGGTGATGTAGATGACCCAAAGACATATTCAGCTGTAAACGTAGAAAAGTCTGCAATGGTAGTTGCAACAGGAAACGACAGAATTAATACAAATATTGCTTTTACAGTAAGAGAAATTTCCCCTGATGTAACTATAGTAACTTTTGCAAGAGAATTTGATTCAGTTGACATACTTAAACTTGCCGGTAGTAATTATGTATTGCAATTAGGCGAAATGCTTGGTGCTTCATTATCAAGACGAGTTTCTGCAGGTAGAGGACAAGCAAATCCAATCGGTAATTTTGACAAGCTAATAATAGCGGAAAGCACCGTTAAATTCACAGATTTAGTAGGTAAGACGCTAAGAAAAAGTTCTATCAGGCAGCTAACAGGAGTCAATATTATCGGAATTTGGGAACGTGGAAGATTTTCTTTACCTAATCCGGATTCTATGATTTTAGAAAATACTGTCCTTGTCCTTGCCGGAACAAAGAAGCAAATCGCAGCTTTTGATAAGCAGTTTCATTCTTTTCAGAAAAATACTCCTTTTGTTATTATTATTGGTGCTGGCACAGTTGGACTTGCCGCCGCCAAGCAATTTCAGGAACGAAATATTGATTACTGGATTATTGAAAAAAATTATGATAAAATGAAAAATGTCAGAAATTTAATACCCGGAGATGCTTCTGACATAAATATTTTGGAAAAAGCCGGAATTAAAAATGCCGATGCCTGCTTGATTACTACAAATGATGACGATACTAATATTTATTTAACAATTTACTGCCGAAGATTACGCCCAAACATTCAGATATTAACCCGTGCAAATTTGGAGAAAAACTTCTCTACTCTATACAGAGCCGGCTCCGATATCGTTATGTCCTATACAAATACCGGAGCAGATGCTATCTTTAATCTGCTAAACAAAGGAAACATAATTCTCGTTGCTGAAGGTTTGCAGGTTTTCAGCGTTTTGGCTCCAGAAACAATTATAGGAAAAAATCTTGCTGAATCTGATATTAGAAATCAAACCGGTTGCAGTGTGATTGCTTTGAAAAATAATAGTGATATTAATTTGAATCCTACTCCGGAAACAGTAATAAACAATCAGGACGAAATTATTTTAATTGGTACTTCAGATACAAAGAAAACTTTTATGGAAAAATTTATTTAGTTACTCGCTTTTTGCTTTCCCACCTATAGTAGAGATTATTCGTTGGACTTTAAGTCATCAGATGACTTTAAGTCATCTGATGACTGCCAGTCATCTGATGACTTCTTCTTTTTTCTTAGAAAAAATTACTGAATTTCCTGAGCTTTATTATTTTCAGAATTAATTTGCTCTCCATTTGTATCGCAGTGATTGTCGCTTTTCTTCCTTTTTTTTGTTCCGTAAAGCAAATAATTTTTATATCGGGCAGAATCGGTATGGGCAAAAATTTTTTTCCCAATTTCGCAATACATCGCAACTAATTTATAAATTTCATTTCCTTTACGAATCCTTTCCAATGTTTTATCTTCACGAGTTTTCCTTGCATCAGCAATGCTTTTCAAGGCATTTTCATATTGCAAATTCAAATTATTTAAATCATCTAAAAGTGCTTGGCTTAAACCAAATTCTTCCAGTTCCGTTAAAAATTCAGTCATAAACGAATGAACGTCTCTTGCCTTGATTAGCAGAAGATTATCGCTTAAAGCATTTAGATTTGATGCAGCAAGACGCTTATAGTTAGTTGATTTTTTGCCCCATTTCATTTCGGCACGCAAATTCATACTTCTGATTGTTTCAATTAATGATGAACGAAGTTTGTTTTTATTATCCGTCTCTTTAAAAATATAAGCAAGAGAAACTACATCAGCAAAATATACCTCAAATTCATCACCTAAAGCTTTTAATTCTGCAATTTTTTGTTCATTCATACCAAATGGCTCTAATTCTGAAATGTCTTTTGTTAAAGTAAAACAAAGATTAGATATAAATAAACATAATTCAGCATCTGACATATTATAATTTCTATTCATATTATTTATTTTAATTATTGATAAATTAATATATTAATATTCATACATAAATTATAGTATAATAAACATAATATATTGCAAAAATAAATTAAATTATGCAATAAAAAAACAAAAAAAATCATTAGGAAGATATTTTGTTATTAAATATTTTTATCATTTTACTAAATCCAATAATCTTCCTGTAATATAAAGTATTCTTTCTATAAAAAATATTAATCTTTTTACTAATCTTTGTAATCTTTCTATGAAAAATATTAATCTTTCTATTAATTATTGTAATTTATTTATAAAATAAATTAATCTTTCTATTAATTATTGTAATCTTTCTTCAATAAAAAGTATTATTATTAAATAAAAATCTTATAATGTTATTGATAAAATTGCCTCAGTTTATCAATTTCACATAACAAAAAATCAAAATTTTTACTTTAATCACTCAACTTACGATTTACATTTTGAGATATTCATTACCTACATATATTAGTTTTCATAAAATAGAACAGAAATAGAATTATTTTCTTTGATATTTATTTCTTTTCCCTATTATAGGGCTTATGCTTGAGGGTAATAGTTAGTTCATAAGAAGAGTCAGAGCAGAAACGTTCTTTAAATCCGTATTTCTTAGTCCCCTTTCAAGAGGATAATTATAATTGTGTGATAAAATATATAATGTATCAGCACTAACACTGCCCCTCTCAAGTGAGAAATATAATTTTTATTATAAAATTCAACTTAACTTGTATAAATCTTAAATAGGAATTGCGTAAGCTGAGTGAATAATTATACTGCTATAAAAAAAATTAGAATAATCTGTTATTTTTTTTCTTAAATTATTTTATTTAATGAGGTGAAAAATGAAAAAGTATTTATTAATTTTTTTGTTGCTTATTTTTTCTTTTGCATGTAGCGATGATAGCACTACATCTCCCGACTATACACAAAGGTTTCCTCAAATCCAGTCTATGATTGATAGTATATGGAATAATTATTTAACAGAGAATAATATATCTGGAAATTTTGGTATAGCCATGCAAATATCTGTTGGAAATCAGACAAAATTTTTCAAAACTAACTTTGACGAAACAATTACCGAACATTCCCGTTTCCGTATCGCAAGCAATACGAAAGTATTCACATCTGCTGCTATTATGCTTCTGCACCAACAGGGCAAGCTAAATATTAACGATAAAATTACGGATATTATGCCAAACTCTACTGAACCTTATATTCCGAATACTCCTGATTATAATATACCATTTAAAGACAGAATGACTATTAAACAATTGATGCAGCACATAGCAGGTGTGTATGATATTGGAAATGATGTTATTCCCGATACTGTAAGCCAGGATTACAAAGGAGAAGATTATACTATTTATATTCAGGATAGAAAAGGGGAATTTCACAACTTCACTATTGATGAGATGATTAAAGTAATTGCTGAAACTCAAATTTACTATTTTGAACCTGGTGAGGATTATCATTATTCGAATACTGGTTACCAAATTTTAGCGAAAATCATAGAACAGGTTTCCGGCATATCCTATTCAGATTTCATTACTCAGGAACTGTTTATTCCAAATGGTTTAAATGAAACAACAGCACCCTGGCGAGGTGATGACATTCAAATACCTGAACCATTTATACCGGGATACCTTTATGGTGATAGCATCTCTGATGTAACTCAAAAAAATCATTCAATGAACATTGCTGAAGGAAATATAATTTCAAGCTCTGCAGATATGGTAAAATGGATTAAACGATTCATTAAAGGTGAAGCTGGGGTTAGCTCTTCAAATATTAATATAATGAAAGATTATTCCAATTTTCCTAATAATAAATATGGGCTTGGAATTATGCATAGCAGCGAGTCAGGTTGGGGACATAACGGTGCTACGATTGGGTATCTGTCATATTGTCTTTATAATCCCGATACTGATGTTGCTATTTGTATTTCCACAAATATCTGGGACATAAGAAATGATTTTGCAAGTATATATAAAACAATTGAATTGCTAAGCGTTGTTTGTAAGAATTCTAACAAAATATTAAAGAATTAAGGAATTCGGTTTTAATCATCGGGGGCACCTGATGGTTGAATATGTATTTTACTTAGTTGCCAATGACATATTGTCATTCTGACGAATGTCAGAATCCATCATATTATTGTTCAACGCTATTCAATTTTAGCTATTTAAATGAAGCATTTGGGCTTG
>CAZCHH010000034.1:0-38777 GCA_964498585.1 uncultured Hyphomicrobiales bacterium | reverse complement strand
GTTTACTTTTGAGAAAATGAACTATGTTATGCTTTCTAAATCTTAACAAGTGGGTGCAATCCTTTATTAAGAACAATCAACCATCGGATTAATCCGATGGTTGATATATCACTTGAATTATTTATAATATATACAGTTAGACGACAAAAAAGCCAAAGTGGTTCATTAGGAGCGCTGAGAAGAATCTTAAACTTAGTGGTAGTAATGACTCTTGAGATTCTTCGCTGCGCTTACCAATGACATCTTTTCTTGTCATTCTGGCGTATGCCAGAATCCATCTTGGGAAAGCAAGTGAGCTTGCTCACTTATTGCATTTGGGCAAGCCCTTATGCTTCATTGAAATAGCTAAAATTGAATAGCGTTGAACAATAATAAGATGGATTCTGACATCCGTCAGAATGGCACATTTAGTGATGTCATCTCCATTATAATAAAGCATTTGCTTTATCTTGGAATTCGGGATGACAGTTAAAAGTTTATAAAATTAATATGAAGAGCAATATTCGTAGTTCAGGCATTATTCAAAATATTTTTGAACCAATAAAATATGCTTTGTTTATTAAAAATGTTTTAAAAGTTTAGGTACAAGCTAAAGCGATGCAAGGTAGCAGCAATCCCAACTTGTGACATAGAATAATCGAAATTAAAATCTTCAAGTTTTAAGCCAATCCCACCTGAAAGCCCTGCTAATTTTTTCTCATTTGAAGGAGCAGAATAACGTCTGATATGGTTATCATAACCTAATCTTAGCTGGACATACTGTCCAATATAAAGTTCTCCACCAATAGAAAAATTAGCAAATTTTTCAAAGAAATCATCAGTTTCATCAGCGAGATGGTGTAAGGAAAAATTCACAAGTAAAGGAAGACCGCGTAATAAATGACTAACACCAAGGCGAATATCGAGAGGTAGTTTATCTTTTGTTCCATCGAATGTAGATAATTGAGTTCCTACATTAAGAATAGAAAAACCTACATTTGTTCTTATATCCGGCATTAGATAAATAAGTCCGGCGTCAAGAGCAACAGCAGAGGAATTATATTTATCAATATTCATATAAATATATTTTGCAGTAACGCCATAATAGAAATTTGAATCCAGCTCGTTTGAATAGCATAGAGCAAGATTCAAATCACTACTATTAAAAGTGCCGGTTTGATTTCCATCTCTGTCTGCTCTGGTAAAAGAGCCGTAGTTAGTATAACTAACAAAACCTGCAAAAGTGCCTGTTTCTTCAAATTCTCTGATATAAGAAACATTTCCGGAGTTAATATCTAAAATATGCTTGATAAAAGATGCAGAAAAATGCTTGTCGTTTACAGTTGATATTGAAGCAGGATTTATTGATATTGTTCCTGCATCATTTGGAATTGCTACTACAGCGCCAGCAAGCCCAGCTGTTCTTGCTGTTGCTGCATAGCGCAAGCTATGATAGGGAGATGTTTCTGCTTTTAATTCAAATGAAAATAAAAAAGCAATTGCAATAATGGCAAATATTATTCTTTTCATATTCTTTATCATTAATATTATTTATATTTTTTCATTTAATTTATTCCAGAAAAAACTAGGTGGCTTTACTGGTTTTTGAGTCTGAGAATTTATAAAAGTATGAATAGTATAGCCATTAGAAATGATTTCATTTCCACGAAAAATTTCGTAATCAAACCTAATAGTTGGCTTGTATTCTGTTATAAAAACAGCTTGAATATCAAGCAAATCATCATAATAAGCAGGTGTTATATATTTTACATTAGATTCAATTAGTGGAAGATAATATCCATTTCTCTCAAATTCTTTATATGGTAAGCCGAAATACCGCATTAGTTCAGTTCTTCCAACTTCAAAATAAGTCAAATACGTACCGTTATAAACAAAGCCCATTTTATCGGTATCAGCATATCGAACCCTGATTTGCGTAGTATTTCTCAATTCAATTTTCTGAAAGTTCATTTTAAAATGCAATAAAAAAAAAGTTAAATATACAAAAGCAAAACTAAAAAAAATATTTTTTCTTTTACACTTATTTTTATTAATTTAACGTCTATAAAAAGAAATTATTTGTATAAAAGGATTTTAGGAGTAAAAATAAATGAAAAAAATCTTAATCTTGTGTTTAGCAATAGCATTATCTTTTGGTTATCTGGTAGCTCAGCCAAAAATCGAAGTTGTTGGCGGAGATACTTACGATTGGGGAATTGTATCCTCAAAGAATGACCCATTGAAAACAAAAATCGAAGTAAAAAATATAGGTGACCAGGTATTAACAATCACAGAGGTTAGAGCTTCCTGTGGCTGTACATCAACAAATTTAGGTAAAAGCGATTTAAAACCCGGTGAATCTACTTTTCTTGATGTTACTTTAAGAACTTCCGGACATGTAAATAAACTTCACAAAACAATTAGAATCGGTTCCAACGACCCGACTAATTCTTCTTCGATTATACATTTAAAAGCTAACGTTGTTGCACTTTTGCAATTAACACCAACACCATATTTTACTTATCAAGATATGCAGGTTGGGAAAGCTTCTGTCGGAAAATTAAAGCTTAAAAATAATTGTAATATACCAATTACAATTTCAGATGCTGAAGTTGACCCACAAAATATTGAATTTAGCATTAAAAATAAATTAGTTCTTCAACCTAACGAAGAAATTGAATTAACAACCACCGTTATTCCAGAAATAACTGGGCAGTACAATTGTTCTGTAGTTGTAAAAACTGACCATCCAGATTTTCCAACTATGAGAATTGACGGATTTGGAAGAGTAAAAGAATCTCCAGTCTTTCAAAACAAATAATTTTTTCTTTTTTTTATAATTTGAAAAAATTATTTATATGTTTTATAAATTTGTATTAAATTTGTAACTCATTTGTAATTAATTTCTTTTATTATAGAGGAAAATATGATTTTATTGAATAATCAAATTGAAAAAAAGCTTTTATTGTCTATTCTTAATGAAGAACAAAAGGAAAGCAACTATTTTAAATTTTTGTCACAAGAACCTTTATTTGCTCTTAATTTTGCTAACCAAGTGCAAATAAAAGAAGACGAGCTTTTTCAAGATGATGAAGAGCTTGACGATGACGAAGATTGGGATGATGACGATGACGAAGATTGGGATGATGACGATGACGAAGATTGGGATGATGATGAAGACGAAGAATGGGATGATGATGAAGACGAAGAATGGGATGATGATGACGATGAGGATTGGGAGGATGACGATGAGGATTGGGAGGATGACGATGAAGATTGGGAGGATGACGATGAGGACTGGGAGGATGATGATGAGGAAGATGAAGAGGATGAAGCAGACGAAGAAATTTAATTTTAATCGGTTATATTCTTAAAAACATAGCTGTTTTAAAAAGAGCGTTTAAAAAACGCTCTTTTTTTTATTTTATTTATACATTCAAAAAATAATTTCTTACATCATTTCCTATTTTAAATAAATCATCTTGGTTTGATTTTGTTAATTTATAAGAATCAAAGAAGGTAATGGTAAGAATATGGTTATCAATGACATCTTTGCCTTTGTCTATCACTGTGCATTGGAATAACAAAGCAGTGAAATAAAAAACTATGATGGGGGCTGGAGTTCTAAATTTATGTTTAGAAAATTAAAATTCACCCAATCAAAAGAAGAAGAAGCAAAAAAATATTAACAAATATTTTGTTTGATATTATAATTTTTCTTAATTTGCATAAGTTTAAGTGTATAAAATAAAAAGAGAATGGGACACTTAAAATGTCTCAATTAATATTATAAAATTGGAGAAAAAGTTATGTCAAGTGGATTCAATCCATTTCAAATGGCACAGCAGCAATTTGATGCTATAGCAGAAAAATTGGGATTAGACCAAGCAACAAAAGATTTACTTCGTAATCCCATGAGAGAATATCATTTCACAATCCCAGTCCGTATGGATGATGGAAGTTATAAAGTATTTCGCGGTTTTCGCGTACAACATAGCGACGCCCGTGGACCTTGCAAAGGTGGAATTCGTTTTCATCCACACGAAACAATAGATACAGTTCGCGCCCTTGCAACCTGGATGACATGGAAAACATCTGTTGTTGATATTCCACTCGGTGGTGGAAAAGGTGGCGTTATTTGCGACCCACACAATTTATCTACACGTGAGCAGGAAGCAATTTGTAGAGGTTATGTGAGACAATTACATAAAAATGTCGGTCCTCTTCAGGACGTTCCCGCTCCAGACGTTATGACAACAGGTCAGCATATGATTTGGATGCTCGATGAATTAGAAAAAATCACTGGAACAAAAGTTCCCGGTTTCATTACCGGCAAACCACTTGGAAGCGGCGGCTCACTCGGTAGAACTGAAGCAACTGGTTACGGCGTTATCTATTGTGTACGCGAAGCATTAAAAGAGTTAAATATCGATATTACAAAAACTACTGCTGCATTCCAAGGTTTCGGTAATGTTAGCCAATATGCAATTAAGCTTTTTACTCAATATGGCGGTAAAGCCGTTGCAGTTGCTTGCTGGGATAATACCGACAAGAAATCATATACTTTCGTTAGAAAATCCGGTATTGATTTTGACGAATTAAAAGGAATGACAAATAAATTCGGTGAAATTGATAAAGTTAAAGCAAAAGAATCCGGCTTTGAAATTCTTCCTGGCGAAGCTTGGATTGAACAGGAAGTTGATATTTTAGTTCCAGCTGCTTTAGAAAATCAAATCAATGCTGAAACCGCACCAAAAATTAAACCAACAGTAAAACTTATTGCTGAAGGCGCAAATGGTCCTACAACACCAGAAGCAGACGAAATTATCAAAGCAAAGAATATTTGGGTTGTTCCAGACTTCTTGGCTAATGCCGGTGGCGTTACCTGCTCTTACTTCGAACAGGTTCAATGCAATATGAATTACTTCTGGGAAAAAGAAGAAGTTCTTACTAAATTAGATGCTAAAATGACACACGCATATCATGCAGTTTCTGAATTAGCACGTAGCAAAAAAATCTATATGCGAGATGCAGCTTATTTGATTTCTATCCAAAGAGTTGCCGAAGCTTCAAAAATGCGCGGCTGGGTCTAATCCTTAAATTAGCTCTTTATTTAAAAATGCCATATCTTTAAGATATGGCATTTTTTTTATTATTTCAAAATTTAAAGCTTATAAGTCACCTATTTGCGGACGCACTATAATTTCTTCTATCATTAATTTCTTATTTAAGCATAGCAAAACAACCTGAAAGACAGCTTCTGCAATATCGCTGGGTTTCATCATAACTACACCGAATTTTTCTCTTGCTTCCTGCCTCCAAATCTCGGTATCAGTCGCTCCGAGAATTATATCAACTACTTTAATTCCTTCGCTCCTCACTTCCTCTCTTAAACAGCGGCTCATTGCAAGGGCGCCAGCTTTTGAAGCAGAATAAACCGAATTATACTTATAAGAATTTATGCTTGAAACAGAATTTATATTGATAATAGCTCCTTCATTCCTTTCGAGCATCGAAGGAAGAACCACCCTTGAGCAAAGAAACATTCCTTTTAAATTCACTCCAATTTGATTGTCAAATTCTTCTGTCGTGGCTTTTACTAACGAACTGAATTTTAAAACTCCGGCATTATTGATTAAAAAATCAATTTTTCCAAACTGCTCAATAATTTGGTTTGCTGTATTGTTTATTTCATGTTCATTTAATAGATTACAAGCAATAAGCTCAACATTTGAATTATTTTTTAGAAGAGGAACTGTTTTAGATAAAGAATCAGTTGATGTTGCAGAAATGATTAATTTTGGGTTACTTTCCAATAATTTCATTGATATAGCAGAACCAATACCTCGGTTTCCACCAGTAATCCAAATCACTTTTCCATTTAAAATATCTGAATTCATATTTTGATAAATCGTTTAATTTTATTATATTTGTCAGTTTTCACAAAAATGTTTGTAAAAAAACATTAAAATAACAAAAATATTTTAAAAATGAAAAAAACAAGCTCCAAAATTATAAAAAGCAAAGCTAAAATTGACGAGACTTTAAAGAATATATCAATACGAGGCGCAAGAGAGAACAATTTACAAAATATAAGCTTAGACATACCTCGCGACAAATTAGTAGTAATTACCGGCATTTCCGGCTCAGGTAAATCATCACTGGCTTTCGATACAATTTATGCAGAAGGGCAAAGGCGATACGTTGAGTGCCTTTCCACTTATGCACGTCAGTTCCTTGGTGTAATGAAAAAACCGGATATCGACAGCATAGAAGGGCTTTCCCCTGCTATTTCCATTGAGCAAAAATCCATTTCTCATAATCCACGCTCAACTGTCGGGACTACAACTGAAATTTACGATTACGTTCGTTTGCTTTTCTCCAAAATCGGCATTCAATACTGCGTTGATTGCAATATTCCAGTTGAACAGAAATCACTCGACCAAATAGTAGAAGACATTTTCAAAAGATATATCAATAAAAGAATACAAATTTTAAGTCCGTTAATCAAGGGGCGAAAAGGGCATTATCACGAGCTGTTTATGCAACTGATGAAATTGGGATTTACAAAAGTTCGTCTTGATGGCGAAATCAAAATGATTACTCCACAGCTTCAGGCATCACGTTACCAAACCCACGATATTGAATTAGTTATTGACAGGTGCGTAATTGATGAAAAGCAGGAGCATAGGATAACAGAATCCATCGAACTTGCACTTGCAAAATCAAACGGCACTATGCTAATTCTTTGTGAAAATGAAAAAGACAATGACGATGAAAAACTTTACAGCATAAATTATAGCTGTCCTTCCTGTCAGAGAAGCTATGAAAATTTGTCTCCGAATATGTTTTCCTACAATTCTCAATATGGCGCCTGCCCGGATTGTCTCGGACTTGGCGAAATTAAAGATTTCCACCCCGATTTGATTATTCCGGATAAAAGCAAATCCATCTCTTCAGGTGGTATTGATATTGTCGGTAAAAAAAGAGAGGTTTGGCTTTGGACTCAAATTGAAGCATACTCCAAAAAGCACAAAATTGACCTTGATGCTCCAATTTCAGATATTTCACCAGAAAGATTTAATAAGCTACTTTATGGCGACAAGGACCAGGATATTGATATAGTCTATTCTTTTTCTAATTTAGATAAAAAAATATATCATCATAAATTTGCAGGCATTATTCCAGCACTCAAGCATCACTACGAAAGCACCAGCTCTAATTATATAAAGAAAAAATACGAAGAATATATGAGTGCCACTGTTTGCAGCACCTGCAATGGCGGCAGATTAAAGAAAGATAATCTTTTTGTTAGAATAGCTGGACATTCCATTCAACAAATAGTTCAAAAAGATATTATTGCCTGTCAGAAATTTTTTCAGAAGCTTGAATCTAAATTAAATGAGCGTGAAATCCAAATTGCTCATTTAATTATTAAAGAAATAATAACGCGTTTGGAATTTCTTAAATTAGTAGGGCTTTCATATTTAACATTAGACAGAAGTGTCCGCTCTCTGTCCGGTGGCGAATCCCAGCGTATTCGTCTTGCTTCTCAAATTGGCTCTGAACTCGTAGGCGTTATGTATGTCCTTGATGAACCGAGCATCGGACTTCATCAGCACGATAACCATAAACTTATTGATGCTTTAAAAAAATTAAGAGACCTCGGAAATTCTGTCATTGTTGTTGAACACGACAAGCAAATGATAGAAAGTTCAGATTATCTTGTTGATATGGGACCTGGCGCCGGGCAGCACGGTGGGAACGTTATTCTTTCCGAAGATACCCCAAACATTTATAAAGCAAAAAATGGCGAGTTGGACAACTCATTAACTGCTCTATATCTTACTGCGAAAAAAGTAATTGAAGTGCCGAAAGAAAGGCGCCAACCGAATGGAAAAAAATTGGCTTTGCTTGGCGCAAAAGGAAATAATCTTAAAAATATTAATCTTGAAATTCCGCTTGGTCTGTTTATTTGCGTTACTGGAATGAGTGGTTCAGGAAAATCTTCATTAATAAATGATACTCTTTATCCAATCATTTCATCAAAATTCTATCATTCCAAGCAGCGTCCATTAGAATATGAAAAAATTACCGGTTTAGAAAATATCGACAAAGTAATCGACATAGACCAATCGCCTATCGGACGCACCCCGCGTTCTAACCCAGCAACTTATACTGGACTTTTTACAATGATACGCGATTTTTTTGCGATGCTTCCTGAATCGAAAGTACGTGGCTACAAACCCGGTCGCTTTTCTTTTAATCTTCCCGGCGGTAGATGCGAAGAGTGCGAAGGAGCTGGTATAAAGAAAATTGAAATGAATTTTTTGCCTGAAGTCTATGTAAAATGTGATGTTTGCTACGGAAAACGATATAACAGAGAAACGCTTGACGTTACTTACAAAGACAAATCTATTGCCGATGTACTTGATATGACAGTAGAAGAAGCACTTCCATTTTTCAATGAAATTCCCAATATAAAAAGGAAAATAGAAACGCTTTATAATGTTGGACTGACTTATATAAAACTTGGTCAGCAGGCACCAACTCTTTCCGGAGGCGAAGCCCAACGCGTTAAACTTGCAACAGAGCTTTCAAAAAGAAGCACTGGAAAAACAATTTATCTACTTGATGAACCAACAACCGGTTTACATTTCGAAGACATTCGTATTTTAATGGAATTGCTGAACCAGCTTGTTGACAAAGGAAATACTTTAATTGTAATCGAACATAATCTAGACGTTATAAAATGCGCTGATTGGGTTATAGATTTAGGTCCCGAAGGTGGCGAAGACGGCGGCTATATTATTGCAGAAGGCACTCCAGAAAAAGTTGCAAAAATCAAGAAAAGTTATACAGGTGAGTATTTGAAAGAAGAACTGTAGATTAATTGTTAATGATTTATGATTAATTGGTAATTGGTTATTGGGTGTCTTATTCCAAAGTGATTGTTAAGAAATAAGTCATACTATCAACAAGTTGATAGCATGACAAAATTTTAAGTTTCTTAAAATTCTTAAACAATTTGTTTAATCAAATAACTGATAGTTTTTTCATCTAGATTTTTATGCTACATGCCAGGTTATCAACTTGTTGATAGTATGACTGAAAAAATATTGTTACTCTGAATCTCAAATTCTGTGATAATAACAACTTGTGAGATTCCTCACTTCGTTTCGGAATGACAGTGTAAACAGATGTCATTTCCATTATAATGAAGCACTTACTTTATAATGGGATTCTGAATGACAAGAATATTATATATAATGTATGTTGAGAAGAACTATTTATTATTTTTGTAGATAAAATAAAAATGCAATAGATAAAATGATTTCAGTTCAAAATCTAACATACAGCCATCAAAATAAAGATACTCTTTTTGAAAACATTAATTTTTCATGTCAAGATTCTGATAAAGTTGCATTGATTGGTAATAATGGTACAGGCAAATCAACTCTATTAAAAATTATTGCTGGAGTATTAGAACCTAGCAAAGGCAAAGTGATATGCAGTACCAAACCATATTATGTTCCTCAGCATTTTGGGCAGTATAATAACTGTACAATCGCTGCTGCTTTGCAGATTGAGCAAAAATTAATTGCTTTAAAAAGCATCCTTGATGGTAATATCTCTGAAGAACATTTAGCAATTCTTAACGATGACTGGACAATTGAGGAAAGAAGCAAAGAAGCATTGACTTTTTGGGGACTTCAGGATTTTCCTCTTACTCTGGAAATGAATAAACTGAGCGGAGGCGAGAAAACGAAAGTGTTTCTTGCTGGCATTTTAATTCACCAGCCAGAAATAATATTGCTTGACGAACCTACTAACCACTTGGATTTGCAAAGCAGGGAACTGCTTTACAATTTTGTTCAATCAAGCACGAAAACACAAATTGTTGTTAGCCACGATAGGACTTTATTGCAACTGCTTAATACGGTTTACGAACTGGATTCTTGTGGGATTACTGTTTATGGCGGTAACTACGATTTTTATAAGGAACAGAAAGATATTGAAGAAAATGCTGGTTTGCAAAAATTAAGAAATGCCGAAAGTTCGTTAAGAAAAGCCAAAATGACAGAACAGGAGACTTTAGAGCGAAAACAGAGGTCTGATGCCCGCGGTAAGAAAAAACAAGAAAATGCAGGATTGCCAAGAATTTTGAAAAAAACGTTGAAAAATAAAGCAGAGGCAAGTTCAACTCGTTTAAAAGAAATACATCAAGAAAAAATTGGCGAACTATCTGAAGAAATTGCTGCTGTTCGGCAAAAACTATATGCGTATGATAAAATGCGTATGAATTTTGAAAGTTCTAATTTGCATAATGGGAAAATTTTGGTAAATGCAGAAAATATAAATTTTGCATATAAAGAAGATAATTTATGGATTAATACATTGAGTTTTCAAATCGGAAGCGGAGAACGACTAAATATAAAGGGAGCAAATGGTTCCGGAAAAACTACATTAATAAAAATAATTCTTGGGCAACTTGAACCAACTTCAGGCGAAATTAAGCGTGCAGAAATTAAATCCGTTTATATAGACCAAGAGTATTCCTTGATTGATAACACACTGACCGTATATGAGCAGGCACAGCGTTATAACGCTGAACATCTTGAAGAGCATGAAATCAAAATACGTTTGTTTCGCTTCCTTTTCAATAGCGACTTTTGGGATAAGCCCTGTAGTGCTTTGAGTGGTGGCGAGAAAATGCGTTTGTTACTTTGTTGCCTTATGATTAGCAATAAAGCACCAGACTTATTTATTTTAGATGAACCGACAAACAATTTAGACATACAAAACATAGAAATCCTTACTTCTGCTATCAATGAATATCATGGAACTCTGATAGTAGTTTCACACGACAAATATTTTCTTGAAGAAATAAGAGTGGAAAGGGAGATAGAGCTGGAATAAAACAGATAAATAATTTTAAAAAAAATTGAATTTTGTTTCAAAAATTATTATAATTGGATTACTTTTGTATAATAATTTTTTTAAATATTAAAAATATATTACATACAATATCAATGAGAATACTAACTTACATACTTTTAATTTTTGGATTTTTTATCATTTCCTGCGGTGAAGACGACCCTGTTGCTCCAATGCCTGATATTCCAGACAGCTTGAAATACGTTGTTCCAAAGTATATTTACAACGGTTCTACTTTTGCATTTATCTATAACGATAAGATAATAAAAACAAAAGTTTTGGATATTGAATGTTTCGAGGTTGCCCGGGGAATTCTTTTAGATGAACAGGCAACAAGAGCTGGCATTAGCACAGATTCTGCTTTAGCTCTCGGCATAAAAGCAAAAGAACTAGCTGATTCACTAATTCTGGGAAAAGAAATAAAAATAATAAGAGATAGCTCACGTATTGATTATGATTCCTGGGGACGGCTCTATCGTTACGTTGAAGTTGATGGAAAGAGATTTGATTCTATTATGATTGAGCGTAACTTAATTGTAGTATTCAAATAAACTATTGATTTGATAAAAGGAAAACTCTTAAAATTTTACAATAAATTCAAATAATTTTCGTTAAAAATCACTATGTTTAAATTTGAATACATAGAGCATTTATATTTGCTTTTTGCTGTAATTATCTTTGTTGCTTTATACATTTTTTCAAGGATAAGCAGAACCAGAAAGCTAAAGAAATACGGGGATATTTCCCTTGTATCTCAACTTGCAAGCGAAACCGCTGTTGCAAAACGCAATATTAAATTTATTATAATCTCGCTTGCATTCGCAATAATTATTTTTGGATTAGCAAATCCACAGCTTGGAACAAAATTAGTAGAGGCAAAGCGTGAAGGTATTGACTTGATGATTGCCTTGGATTTGTCTAACAGTATGAAAGCAGAAGACATTGCTCCGAGCCGCTTGGAACGCGCTAAACTCTCTATTTCCAATTTAATTGATAATCTGCAAGGCGATAGAATCGGACTTATCGTTTTTGCAGGCGATGCCTATTTGCAATTACCGATTACTGCTGATTATTCTGCTGCTAAACTATTCCTTTCCTCTATTGACTACGACATTATGCCCGTTCAGGGAACTGCCATAGGGAAAGCTATTGATTTAGCCACCGAAAGCTTGTCTAAAGAGGAAAATTCCAAAACAAAAGCACTGCTCATTATTACAGATGGCGAAAACCACGATGACGACCCCGTAGAATTAGCTCGTGAAGCGGTGAAGAAAAATATTATTATTCATACAATTGGCATCGGCTCCCTTGAAGGTGCTCCAATTCCAATTTACTCCAACGGAATTAAAAGCGGATTTCTCAAAGATAATAACGGAAACGTAATCCTTTCTAAAGCTGACGCTGCTACTTTAGAAAAAATAGCAACTGTTGCCAATGGTAAATTCATAATGTCCACTGACGGCGAACCAAATCTAACCGGTCTGCTCAGCGATATTTCTAAAATGGAAAAAACTGAATTTGAAACCAAAATGTATGCCGACTACGAAAGTTATTTCCAATATTTCTTTGCGGCTGCACTTTTACTGCTCGTTATTGATTTATTCATTTCTGAAAAGAAAAGCAAATTGCTGTCTAAGTTTAATTTATACGGAGATAAAAATGCGTAATTTAATTTTTATATTATTCATTGTGTTAATCGTTCCTTTCCTTGCTTTTTCCCAAAATAAAAAAACGCATATACGCGAAGGAAATAAATTATATAAAGAAAATAAATTTAATGATGCTGAAATTGAATACCGAAAATCACTCGAATTAGAAAAACAAAACAACAAAGCAATATTCAATCTCGGCGATGCCCTTTATAAGCAAGAACAATACGATAGCGCTGCTGCCAAATTTGCTGCAATAGCAAACCAAAATCTCGACAGGGAAACCACTGCAAAGGCATACCATAATCTAGGCAATGCTCTTTTAAAAAATAAAAATTATCAGGAAAGTATTGACGCTTATAAAAAATCTTTACGCCTTGACCCAAAAGATATGGATACCAAATACAATTTGGAATATGCAAAAAGAATGATGATAGCCCAACAACAGCAGCAACAACAGAAAAATCAAAATAAAGATAAAGATAACAAAGATGAACAGGATAAAAACAAACTAGACCAACAACAGGACAATAAAGATAACCAGGACAAAAACAAACTAGACCAGCAGCAACAACAACAGGACAAAATATCCAAGGAAGATGCAAAACGAATTTTGCAGGCATTAGACCAGGACGATAAAAAATTGCAGAAAAAAACAAAAAAAGCAAAACCAGTTAGAGTGAAACCAGAAAAGCAGTGGTAGTTCTTTTTAATGATAAATGATAAGTAATTATTGAATAATTTTTTCTTATTCCCATCTTTAGAGTAATTGCACGGAGATAAGCGAATAATTCAAATTTTTTACATACACAAATATTTATTTAACTTATACAATCTTAAATATAAACTATAATAACTTTAATAAAAAGACCTTTTAACACTTTAATTCTTTAAATTTTTATTATTATATTACAATTAATGACGACTACTTGGAATTTAAGCAATTATCCATAATAATTAATTTCTTTTCTCCGTGACATTACTCTTGAGAGGGGACAAAGAAGTGTGTTCTTTCTTTCTTTTTCATCTGGAGCAATATCAAGAAGATAATCTATTATAAGCATTTTTTTCTCTTTAGTCAGAAAGAACTTCTTAATTAAGGAAAAAAGCCCCATTTTTTATTCCATCTCAAGAGTAGAATAAGAAAAGTGAATTATAGAACGTTTCAGACATTGGGGTAAAATGTGTTCTTGTTTGTTTATAGCTCATTTCACGCAAAATACTAATTATTTCCCTTAACCTGAATAATTCATAAATTAAAATAAGCACTTTCTTAAATAAAATTTGATATTCTTATTATACTTTTTTTAATTTATTAATTGAAAAATCAAATTTATGAGAATTGATTACAAAAAAAGTGATGAAAAATAATCAACATTTTCAAAAATATTGACTTTTTTTCGTTTTTGGACATAGGAATTCCTTGCCACTGTTTTGTGAATTACAAATATAATATTATTTTGAGACTAAGATAATAATTAACAACGTAATACAGCAAATATATTACATGCTTTATTAAATATTTCTTTATTCGATTTTTGCTACGACTCTCTTTGGAGCATCCCAAGTTGCTGCTTGGTAATAAAATGAGTGATATGTTTTTACAGTATTTTTTATTGTTAATTGCTCAAATCTTTTCCTTACATAATCATTTTTTTCTTTGATGAATTTGTGAAGTGGAGCGTAGACGGTTAGTCCTGTAACATAGTGCGTATTATCTTATTTTTCAATATATTGCATAACTTCAGGCGAAGTAAAATGGGAATCGGCACGGAAAACAATAATAGTATTTTTCCAGTGTTTGCGTATATTTTTGATAAGTCTTTTAATTATTGCAAGGAATGCTTTGCCGGTAAAACGTTTTCCCGGCTTGAGAATACTTACGATGAATTTACCTGAAATTCCTTAGTAAATTTGAAGTGGCATATAGCTATATTCACCGTAGTAAGAGTTGAATAAACGTTCTTCCTGTTCACCATATACAGCGTAGTCAGTATCGTCGGCATCAATTACAATAATTTGTGGTTCTTCTGTGTAAGAATTAATGAAATTATCAATTATTACTTGACCAATATTATAAATTGATTTCCAACTGATAGAGTTTTCGAGCCGAGTCATAGTAGGTTGAGATGCAAGTGGATTATCGCTTTCCGGTAATTTATTTGCACACATTTTAAAAATTGGGTCGTTTTTTAAAGCATTGCAATCGTTGGCGTCTTAGTAACCACTTGCAATTTGAAAATTCTTTGCGAAAGTAAAGTTTTCAAATCGTGTTTTACATAGCTTTCGTTTCTTTTGTAATCAGTAACAGCAGCTATTTTTTTAATAATGTTGATGTTATTATCAACTTCTTTGAGAAGGATAGCACCTTCGTCGGTAGATATGTTGGATTCAGAAAAAGTAATTTTAACTGGCTTATTCTTGATAGGAGAAGCACTGGTTGAAATTATGATATCGTTATCAGATATTGAAGAAAAAAGTTGTTTTTCTTGAAAATTTGAGTTATTTTGCAAAAGAACTGAGTCCATGGGTATATATGAAATAAGTATAACTTTAATTAGTTATTTGTCAAATACTTAAGACGTATATATCCTGATTTTTATTGTTTTTTATGAATAATAAAGGTTAAATTAACAATTAACAATTAATTAACGATGAGGAAAAGATTATGTGCGGTATTGTAGCATATATTGGCAAACAAGAAGCCAAAGACATACTTATCAATGGATTGAAACGATTGGAATATCGCGGATACGATTCCGCCGGTATTTCATTATTTGATAATAACGACTTGGTAACTATAAAGAAAGCAGGTAAAGTTGCTGACTTGGAAAAATGTATTGATAAAAGAGTATTCACAACAAATATTGGTATTGCTCATACACGCTGGGCTACTCACGGTGTTCCAAATGACATAAATGCCCACCCCCACTGTGACAATACCGGCAATATTACGCTTGTCCATAACGGCATTATTGAAAATTATTCTGCTTTAAAGAAAAAATTAGCTGAAGATGGCTATTCATTTTATTCTGACACAGATACGGAAGTGCTTGCGGTTTTTATCGGTGCTTTGTATAATAAAGTAAAGAATATGGAAGAAGCTGTTCGGCTTGCTCTTTCTGAAATTGATGGGACATTCGGTATAGCTGTTTTGTCTAAATACGAGCCAGACAAAGTAATCGTTGCAAGGCGCGGAAGCCCTATGGTGCTTGGAATTGGAGATGATGAATATATAGCTGCTTCAGACGCTTCTGCTATAATCCAACATACCCGCCAGGTTATTTATCTTTCTGACAATGAAATGGCTATATTAAAAAAAGATAATTTTTACACAAAAACGATTGATAATATTGCAACAAATAATAAAATTCATTTAATTGAATTTGATATTGAGCAAATTGAAAAAAGTGGTTACGAGCATTTTATGCTTAAAGAAATTCACGAGCAACCCCATACTTTTTACGAAGCATTAAGGGGACGTTTACAGGCAGAAAAAGGCAATGTTCGTCTGGGTGGTCTGTTACCCGTTGCTGACAAATTAAAAAATGCAAACAGAATAATAATTACTGCCTGCGGCACGTCCTGGCATAGCGGACTGGTTGGCGAGTATTTAATCGAAAATCTTGCTCATATACCAGTAGAAGTGGAATATGCTTCGGAATTCAGATACAGAAACCCAATTTTGGATAAAGACGACATCGTTTTTGCAATTTCACAAAGTGGTGAAACAGCCGATACTCTTGCTGCAATAAAGGAAGCAAAGCGTAAGTCTGCAACAGCCGTTGGTATTGTAAACGTTGTCGGAAGCAGTATAGCCCGCGATACTGATGCTGGGGTATATATTCACGCAGGTCCGGAAATTGGAGTAGCTTCCACAAAAGCATTTACTTCTCAAATTGCAGCTCTTCTGCTTATTTCTCTTTCACTCGGCAGAATGCGCAATCTTTCTCAAGTCGATGGTATAAAGATGGCTAATGCTATGCTCAAAATTCCAGAGCAGATGCAATCCATTTTAGACCATACAGAAAATATTCAGGAAATTGCAAAACTTTATTCAAAAACAACAAATTGCCTTTATCTTGGCAGAGGGATTAATTTTCCTGTAGCTCTTGAAGGTGCTTTGAAACTAAAGGAAATTTCATACATACACGCAGAAGGTTATCCAGCTGCTGAAATGAAACACGGACCTATTGCACTCATTGATGAAAATATGCCGGTTGTGTTCGTAGCTCCTCAAGACGAGATTTATAACAAAATAATTTCAAACATTGAAGAAGTAAAGGCAAGACGCGGAAAAGTCGTTGTAATTGCTACAGAAGGCGACAAAAAAATTAAGGACTATGCCGACCACGTAATTACTATTCCAAAAACAATGGATATTTTAACTCCGGTCCTTGCTGTTTTACCATTGCAACTATTGTCATATTATATTGCAGTTGAACGCGGTTGCAACGTTGACCAACCACGTAATTTAGCGAAAAGCGTTACAGTGGAGTAAATTTTAATAATTTAAAATATTTTTTAACCTTTTGAGTTATATAATAATATATATAATTCGGGAAAATATAGAATATTAAAAGATTTAATTCTTTTTAATCCTAAAATTTGCAGTATGACTGTATAAATAAAACCTTTTAGAATTTTGGAAGTATTATAAAATAAAATATAAGTTATTTATTAGTAGTGAGATTTATAGAATATGAATAATAAAGACAGACAAATAATTCTTGCAATACTTAATTATATTGATAACATAAACAGAACGCATACACTTTTCACTAATAGAAAAGAAATTTTTCTTGAGAATAATGATTATCAATATAGTATAGCATTTGCTCTACTTCAAATCGGTGAATTAGTTGGGAAAATGGATTTAGAAATAAATGATAAACTAAAAATAAAATCACTGCGAAATCGAATTGTTCACGGCTACGGCTCTATTGATAAAGAATTATTATGGGAAATTTCACATCAAAACATAAAGAATTTGAGAAATGAACTCGAAGAAATTATTGGATTATAATATTATCTGTAAAAATGCTGAGCAGCACAATCTTAATTTTGTTGCTCTCTATGGTAGTTTTTTCAATGGAAATCCTAATAAAAACAGTGATATTGATTTGATTATTGATGCCCACAGAAATATAAATTCTGAAGAAATTGAAGAAATTCAAAATCAACTTGAAAAGATTTTTAATAGAAAAGTTGATATAATAACACTAAGGCAAATGATTTCATCACTAATATGTGGTTATGTATGGAGATTGAAAGAATATGAAGTGGTTTATAACTCATAATTTGGAAATTTTTAAGATACAGAATTATAATATAAATCTTAATTAAAGGAGAAATTTATGACTTTTGAAGAAAAAATGAACGAAGAATTAAAAGTCGCTATGAAATCCGGCGATAAAATTCGCATGGAAACCATTCGTTCAATCCGCAGTGCTATTATCGAATTTAATAAAAGCGGTGCTAATCGTGAGTTAAATAGTGATGATGAATTGAAAATTCTTCAATCCGCTGCAAAAAAACGTAAAGATGCCATCGAAATGTATGAAAAAACTACAAGAACTGACCTTTTAGAAAGAGAACAAGCCGAGCTAAAAATTATAGAAGAGTTTCTACCAAAGAAATTATCTGAAAATGAAGTTAAAGAAATAATTAAAAACGTAATTGAGCAAACCGGAGCCAAAGAAGCAAAGGACATGGGAAAAGTTATGGGACCGCTTATGAAAGAAATTGCTGGCAGAGCTGATGGAAAAGTTATTCAGGGTATGGTTAGAGAATTGTTGAGTTAAACTATCTGCTATCAACCGACTTATTATAGTTTATAAGAATAATTGCTAATGAATTTTCCTTTAAATCATTACTTTTTTCTGTCATTCCAAATCCTACGATAAAGCAGATGCTTGATTACAATGGAGATGACATAACTAAATATGTCATTGATAATCCATAAATAAAAGAAGACTTTTGTTTAAAAGGTAATGTTATAATTTTAGAGTTGTAACTGGTAAACGAAGTGAGGTAGCTAAAACTCAGTGGTAGCTATTACTTGTGAGATTTCTCACTGACGCTTCGAAATGAACCACTTTAGTTTTTCTATCACGTTACTATATGTAAAATAGATAATTACAATAATATCATTTTCAAACGGAAGTCATCGAATGACTGACATCATCCGATGACTAAAAATTTCATTTTACAAAAGTAAATGTCTTCGTTTATAATCCCATCCGAATAACTATGTTGAATTATTTCATCTCCTTTTATATAAAGCGTTAGTTTTATCGTAGGATTCTGAATGAAAGTATTATATTTTTTAATTTCGTTATTTAATCTTCTTATCCAATGACTTCGAATCAACGATTGAATTATTCAGATAAAACCTAACAAAAAAATGTAACTTTTTTTGGGTTTTTTAGTCTAATTTATGTATGTTTTTTTGAAATGAATTAGCTAAAAACTACAATTCTTTCTGAACACTCTGAATGTAATTGCTAAATCATTTTCATTTTTATTTCATTTATAATAATAAAATTAAAAAAATGAAAATTTTATCTTGTTTTAAAAAATATTTTTCTTTAAATTAGTAATATGAAATGAAAATAAAGAGTATAAATTATAAAATAATAAATTTCAATGGGAGTGTCTTATGAGAAAATTTTACTTACTATCAATATTATCGTTAATGTTTATTTCTTCCTTTTTTTCAAGCTGCAGAGAAGAAAGTGAGAGTTACGAACCTAATAAAATAAAAGTTGGTTATCTTCCGTTAGTTTCAAATGTAACTCATTTCGTTGCAATGGAAAAGGGGTATTATAAAGAAGAAGGTCTTGCAGTGGAACCGACATTAATAGCAACCAGTGATTTAACTGATGATATGCTTTTTAATAATCATATCGACGTCGCTATTGAAATGTCAATAATTCCTTTACTTCTTCATCTTGAAAACAAACCTAACCATTCCAAAATATTTTCTACAAGCCAGATTACATTAGAAAATTCCTTTGATGGAATTCTAGTAAAAGCTGATTCAAAGTATGAGAAGCTTGAAGATTTAGCTGGAAAGAAAGTAGGTGTTTTTCCCGGCTTGACTGCGAAAAGTATTTTAACGAAATATTTTTCAAGTAATTTTCCAAACCTCGAAATACTAAATTGTATTGAAATTAATCCGAATTTACATTTGGACTATTTAGAAGATGATAGCATTGATGCTATCTTCACTTACGAGCCATATCTTACTACTGGCAAAAGCAACAAGGGATATAAGCAAATCTCTACTTCAATCTACGCATTGCAGTTCTCACCAAGTCCTTTGACTATTGGAGCAATTAATAATAAATTCTTAGAGAAAAAACCAGAGATAGCTAAAAGTTTTTTCAAAGCGATTGATAAAGCTGTTGATTTTATCCAAAAAAATCCAGATGAAGTGCGCAAAATCTTATCAAAATCAATATCTGTTGATTCTACTATTGCTATGAAAATGAATATTATGTCTAGCACCTTATCTAATGAAATAGATTTTAATAATTTAGATAATTACATCAAGTTGCTAAATTCTTCTGGTTTAATTAACTATACACCAAAAGCCAAGGAAATATGTATTAAGAATGCTAATTAGCTATTTTATTTTTGTTTCTCACTACAATTACTCTTCGCTTTTGTTAAGCTAAAAATATGCCTGATTATTAGTTTCAAGTGTATTACATTTAGATGAAGCATTGATTTTTTCATCATTGGGCGAGTTCGCCTGATGGTGAATTGATTACCTCTACCCTGTTTTTTCCCCCAGTTCGAACCATCGCTCTGTTTTTTGGTCTAAAACCTGCTCTAATTCTGTAATCTTGATTCCGATATTTTCCAATTCCCTGTAATCACTAACTGCTCCTGAATGGATTTTCTCATTTAGCTCGTTTAGCTTGTTTTCAATTTCCTGTATTTCCTTTTCGAGCTTTTTGAATTCTCGTTCTTCGATATAAGAAAGCTTTTTCTTCTGGTTTGGATTAGAATATTTTGTTTTGCCTTGGGTATCATTTTCCCTTGCATCAATTTTTTTCTGCTTCTGCTCTTGTTCTTTCTTTTCTAAATAATCCGAATAATTGCCTGGATACTCTTTAATATTTCCTTTTCCATCGAAAGACCAAATATTTGAAACAGTTTTGTCGAGAAAAGACCTGTCGTGAGAAACAATTAGCAAGGTGCCGTAGAAATCTTCGAGGTATTCTTCCAATGCATTGAGAGTTTGAATATCGAAATCGTTGGTTGGTTCGTCCAGCAAAACTACGTTTGGATTTGCCATTAGCACTTTTAGAAGGGCAAGCCGCCGCTTTTCGCCACCGGAAAGCGTGCAAATTAAAGCTGTGTGTTGCTTGTTTGGAAACTGAAAACGCTCCAGCAAATCCTTTGCAGTTAAAAATCTATCGCGACCAATCCCAACGTCAATGTATTCGGCGACTTCTCTAAGTGAGCCAATGACAGAATCGCTTTCCTTTAAATTAGTTATGTCCTGTGTGAAATAACCGATATTTGCATTTGTTCCGATTTTTATTGTTCCTGTATCAGATTTAATTCGCCCAATTAAAACATTGAGCAAAGTTGATTTTCCACTTCCGTTAGGTCCGATTATTCCAATTTTGTCACCCGGTTTTGCTACGTATGTAAAGTTTTGAAAAAGCAGTTTCCCGCCGATTTCTTTTGAAATATTCACAGCATCTATTATCCGACTGCCTATGAAAGTTTTTCCAAGCTCAATTTTGATGTCTTTTAGTTTTGGTCTGACAACTTCATTTTTCAGTTTTTCAACCCAGTCAATACGGCTTTTCTGCTTTGAACGGCGCGCTTTTGCACCTTTTTGCAGCCAAGCCAATTCCTGACGTAAACGGCTAATGGTATGAATTACAGTTGATTCCTGAGCAGAAAGAAATGATTCCTTTCGTTCTAAATACTTTTCAAAATTTCCGGGATAAGAAAAAACTTTTTTTCTGTCAATTTCTAAAATGCGATTTGCAACTGCATCAAGGAAATATCTGTCGTGAGTAACAAAAAGGAGTGAATTTCCGGAGGCGGAGAGCCGGTCTTGCAGCCATTGCACTGAATCGGCATCTAAATGATTGGTCGGCTCGTCTAAAATGAGTAAATCCGGATTTGAAAGCAAAGCACGGGCTAAAGCAACACGTTTTTTCAAGCCGCCTGAAAGCTGGCTAATCGGCTTATTTAATTCTTCAATGCCTAATTTGCTCAATATAATTTTTGCTTCTGTTTCGAGCTGCCATGCGTTTTTTGAATCAAGTATAGTGGTTAGTTCCTGAACTCTGTGAGAAATTTTTTCGTCAAAATGCGATTTAAGTTTATTGCAAAGCGAGTGATATTCTTCAAGGAATGCGTTTAGTTCCGGCTTCGCATTCATTACGCAGTCGAGAGTGATTTCGTCTTTTTCAAAATCGGGTTCCTGACTTAAATATTCAAAATGAACGCTGTTGTTAAAAACTACATTTCCTTCGTCTGGAAATTCAGTATTTGCGATTATATTCAGCAATGTAGTTTTGCCGGCTCCATTTTTACCGATTACACCAAGCTTTTCGCCTTGATCTAATCCAAAAGAAATGCTATCGAATAAAACCCCAATCTCGAATTGTTTTGATAAATTATTACAGGAAAATATTGTCATTTACGTTTCTACTATTCTTAAATTCTATTTTTCATTTATGCAAAAATAAGCTAAAATCTTTAGTATTCATAAAGAATTTAAGAATGGCTGGCTGAATTGGAAATGTTGTTGGTTTGTGGTTGTTGTTTATTTTCTCCTTCCCCAAGTTCTACTTGGGAAGGAGATGTTTTTTTGCTTTTCATTGTTGAATCTATTCAACCGATGACTGCGAGTCATCGGTTGAATTATTTTGCTTAAAGAATAAACCAATCATTTTCTGATATAACTTTGAAGTAAGTGGTTCTCATCTTTCTTTTACTGAATACTGTTTCACTTTATTAGATTTAATGAATTTATATTTACTTCTAATTCTCTTTCAATTTCTTCAATACTTGGCAATTCTTTGAGCAATTCTTCAGGCAATTCATCATTTAAAATATATTCACTAATTCCTATGGGATTATTGATTTTTTTCAAAGAATACTCTGCTATTAATTTATTTGCTTTCCTACACAAGAGCAAACCTATTGTAGGACTGTCTTTAGACGATTTTA
Source organism: uncultured Hyphomicrobiales bacterium (assembly GCA_964498585.1). GTDB lineage: Bacteria > Bacteroidota > Ignavibacteria > Kapaibacteriales > UBA2268 > JAAYJM01. Next base: position 16,002 of record CAZCHH010000034.1, on the reverse strand, counting down.
TTTCTCCATTAAATGCGTTTAAATAAAAATTAAGTTTACCAGAATACTCTGGTTTAAATTCATCAATTTTCAATTCAACTATAAAATAGCAATGAAGTTTTGTATGATAAAAGACTAAATCTACATAAAAATCAGAGCCGCCAATCGTTAAAAGTTTTTGTTTGCCGACAAATGCAAATCCATAGCCAAGTTCTAATAAAAACTTTGTAATATTATCCAAAAGTGCATTTTGCAAATCGTTTTCTTTTATTTCTTTAGTCAAATTTAAGAACTCGAACGAATAAGGATTTTTTAATAATTCATTTGCAAGTTCTGATTCTGGTTTTGGCAAGGTTATTTCAAAATTGTTAATTGATTTTCCCTGTCTCTCAAAAAGTTTTGATTCGATTTGATGAACTAATACACTACGAGACCAGCTATTTTCAATAGTATTTAATATATAGAATAAAGCTGAGTCCAGGTCTTGACACGTGGATATTATCTGAATGTGATGTCCCCATGGAACTAAAGATAAAATGTCAATGAATCCTAATTTATTTTGGGCAACAACTTGTTGCCTAATTTTAGTATCAAACTTCTGTTGGAGTTCCTTTGGAATTTGGGCAACAACTTGTTGCCCAATTTTAATGTCTTGGTTATAAAATTTAAACCACTGCCTTATATACTTTAAATTTCTTTCAGAAAATCCTTTCATATCAGGAAATTCTGCCATCAAATCCTTACTCAATTGCACTATCAATCCATCACCCCAAGTTGTTTGGGATTGTTTCCTGACGATTGATTCGCCAAGTTCCCAATACATCAGGATAAGTTCCGAATTAACTCTAACGGAAGCTTTGATTTGTGCATTAATTATCTTTTGTTTTAAATCAGATAATAATAAGTTGTATTCACTATTTGCTTTTAAAACATCTTTCATATTTATTTTTGCTTTCATTTACTTCGTCGTCCCGCTCCATACCATTGTAGCCGAAGCTGTAGCTGCTGTAGCTTGGCGTAGTCGGCTCCAGCATTCCAAACGGGTAGTAGTTAAACGTTTCTATGCTACCCAAAGAAAATCCAGTGCTGATTATTTTTTTAATACTTTTCGAAAAACTCGTCTAAAGTCATAATGCTAAATCTAAATTTTCCATTTAAAACCAATAAATCATTATCGCCAGTGATAATTAAGTCAGCATTCCCAGATTCAGCTAATTCAAGGATTTTGTTATCTTTTATATCTCTACATTCTTCAATATTTGCTGTAATTTGAATTTCTTCTGATATATCAATAAATTGAATAAGCAATTTAATTCTGTCTTTCAAAGGAAGATATTTATTAAACTTTTCCCGTTTTATAACATCAAATATTTCATTTAAAGTGTCAATAGAATATAGTATTTGAGCATTTTTCAGAGCTTTAATATACGCCTGTTGCGCCTTTGAATTAAATATTAAAAAGGCACTTATTATTACATTTGTATCTAAAACGATTCGCATAATTATTCATTAACAATTTCCATTAAAAGTTCTTCTGTTAAACCCTTTTGCTTAGCTATCCTACTTGCATTTAAAATGCTGCTTATGTGCTCTTCTGTTGTATTTTTGATGTTTTGTTTTAGTAAGGATTCAACAAAAGATGTTAATAATTCTTTTTTTTCATTTGAATAATTATTAAAAATATAAGCAGCTTCATTATCTATGTTTAAACTAATTGAAGACATATTATACCCTCTTACAAATTTTATTTACTTTACAAATATAATAAATTTTCTAATTGCTTGCATTTAAAATATACTTCTTGAAATACAATGGAAATTATTTCGAAATATTGTGATATATTTTCAAACAAAAAACTTACCAAGCTCAGCTAAACCTGGTAAGTTTGAAAATGAGAAATTTTTTACTTAGTCGTCCAGTTCCATAAGGGCGAAAGCCGAAGCGGATTTACTCTTTTGCTCCTTTGGATTTAAGATAGTCATAGATTCCTTTTTTATTTTTTAAATATGCTAATGCCAATGCAGTTTGTCCTTCTTTGTTCTCAATATTAATATCAGCACCACTATTAATTAATAACTCAATAGTAGATAAACTAGGATATTCTGATTCAATCGCATACATTAACGGAGTATTACCAGAGAAATCCTGGTTATTTATTTCAGCTTTATTCAATAATAAAACTTCTATACTTTCATTAAATCCGAATAGGGCTGCTTCCATTAATGCTGTAGTTCCACTTCTATTCTTTTTATCAACTTCAATTTTCTTTGATAATAATAACTTAATGATTTCTTTATTATTTCTAGATACCGCATTATTTAGAGCATTCTCCCCAAAGTCATTTTCAATATTTATATCTGCTCCTTTTTCAATTAATTCTTTGGCAATATTATATCTGCAAGGTTTAATTAAAACGAGCATAAGAGCCGTATAGCCAGTATGCGATTTAGAGTTAATATTGACTCCATATTCAAGCATTACTCTCATTCGATTAGTTTCACATTCGTAAGCAGCACTAATGAAAGCATTATTACCAAAAGAATTATTATTTGCATTGAAACCAACCAACAAGTCAACTATAAAAGAAGCTAATAACTTATAGTGATAAATTGAATAAAGAAAAGGAATTTTACCTCCAAATATTTTATTGTTATAAAAAGCACCATTTTTGATTAGGTAGTCTGCAACTTGAGTCTGCATTTTTCTTACAGCAAATAATAGAGGAGTTACTCCATTTACATCCATTTCATTGACATCTGCTCCTTGCTCTACTAATTCTTTAACTAAATCTAAAAGACCGCAGGCACTAAATACCATTAAATAATTAAATTTATAACTTGTTTTAAAATCTTTATCATATTTAGCACCATTTTTCATGAGTTTTAAAGCAATATTTTTATTTCCTTTGTAGGCAGCCCAAATTAATGCAGTTTCATTTCTTTTATTAATGTAGTTTACATTTGAACCCTTTTCTAAAAGAAAATCAACAATACTTTCAAAACCTCTTGAACTGGCATACATTAAGCCATTTAATTGAATATCATCAACGATATCAAGATTCGCTCCATTTTTTATTGCTGTTTTAACTAATTCCAGATTTCCTTCTTTGCTTGCATTAATTAACAAGGAGTCTGAAGTTGAAAGAGAATAGGATAATTGGAAATCAAAAAAAATTACAACAACAACGCAAACAAATGCAAATATATTTTTCATTTCCATATTTTTCTGAAAATTATAAAAACTTAAACTTACAATTTTTTGAATTTAAATGCAATAAAATAAAAAAAATTTATGTAATTTTGTAAAAATATTTGTGTTTAAAAAAAAATGTAAGTATTTTTGTATTCTTTTGATTAAAATATTATAAAAAAGGAGAAATCGGTGGAAACAACAGCAAAAATAACAAAGTCAATAAGAAAAGAAGACGTAGAACGAAAGTGGTGGATAATTGACGCAGCCGACCAAACAGTAGGAAGATTAAGCACCCAGGTTGCCACTATTCTTAGAGGCAAACACAAAGCATGGTTTACTCCACACATTGATTGTGGCGATTTTGTTATTGTTATAAATGCCGAAAAGGTATTACTTCAAGGCAAGCGAACAGAACAGAAAGAATATTTCCATAATACCGGCTATCCCGGTGGCGGACGTTTCAAATCTTTTGTTGAATTGAAAAAAACAAATCCAACTTATATTGTCCGTCATTCTGTTAAGGGAATGTTACCAAAGAATAAATTAGGTCGCCAAATCATTAAAAAATTAAAGATATTTGCTGGTAATGAGCATCCACATGCAGCCCAAAAGCCAGAAGCATTAGAATTGAAATACAATTGATATAAATTTTATAAGAATTAGGAGTAATTAATGAAATCAGCAGCAGATTTTTCTGCTACCGGAAGAAGGAAAACCTCTGTAGCTCAAGTTAGACTTGCTCCGGGTAAAGGGAAGTTCACAATAAACAGGAAATCTCTTGAAGAGTATTTTCCGGTTGAGACCCATCGCATAATGATTTATCGTCCATTGAACGTTGCCAGTATGCTTGGTAATTATGACGTATCAATAATCGTTCGTGGCGGCGGAAAAACAGGTCAAACCGGTGCTATTCAACTCGGTATTGCACGTGCATTAGTTGAAATTGACGAGCAATTACGCAAGCCACTTCGCGATGCAGGACTTTTAACTCGCGACCCCAGAATGGTAGAAAGAAAGAAATACGGTCTCAAGAAAGCAAGAAAACGTTTCCAATTTTCAAAACGTTAATATTGTTATCATTGGTTCAAAATCAATGGCTTTCTGTCGAATGTGCTTTCTTGCTGCTCTCGGGCAGCAATTTTCCAAATTTTTTTGGAAAAATAAAATAGTTTTCTTTTTAAGAGAACAAAAATTAAAAAAAATTTTAAATAACTTGTTATATCTGGATTGCTTGTGTGTGGCGAATGCGTTGAGCAAGCAAGATGAAAGATATAACTAAAAACACAAAAGGAGAAATATGCAACACTATGCAGAAATTGAGCAGTTGCTCGAATCTGGTGCTCACTTTGGGCATCTCACGCGCCGATGGAATCCCAAAATGGAAAAATTCATTTTTATGGAAAGAAATGGGATTCATATAATTGACCTCCGTAAAACCCAAGTCCTTATTGATATCGCCCGCGAAGCACTTTATAACATTGCCTCTACCGGCAAAATTGTCCTTTTCGTTGGCACCAAACTACAGGCAAAAGGAACAATCGAACAGCAAGCAATAAGAAGCAAAATGAACTACGTTTGCGAAAGATGGCTTGGAGGTATGCTTACTAATTTTATGACTATTAGAAAAAGCATTAAACGTCTTACTTCAATTGATAAAATGGAGGTTGACGGAACATTCGATAAAATTACAAAGAAAGAACGCCTACTTTTAACCCGCGAAAAAGAACGTCTAAGAAAAGTCTTTGGTGGTATTGAAGAAATGAACCGATTGCCCGGCGCTCTTTTTATTGTTGATATAAAGAAAGAACACATCGCTGTTAAAGAAGCAAAAATACTCGGTATTCCAGTCTTTGCTATTGTTGATACCAACACCGACCCTGAAGAAATTGATTATCCAATTCCGGCAAATGATGATTCTTACAAAACTATTGAATTAGTAACAAAAATATTGGCTGATGCTGTTCTTGAAGGTTCAGAAGTAGCTAAACGTTCAATGGCTGATATGTCTGCCGATGATGATAGAATTTCCAAAGAATCCGATGCTTCTTCAGATGACCAGTCCAAAGTAAAAAGAAAATTCCGTGAAAGAAGAGCAGGAAGACGTGATACAGACCAAAACATCACCGCTGAAGCTGCTGAATAAACTGAAAATATTATCATATAAATAAAGGAAATACAATGGGACAAATAACCCCTCAATTGGTAAAGGAATTAAGAGAAAAAACCGGTGCAGGAATGGGCGATTGCAAAAATGCTCTCGTTGAAGCTGATGGCGATTTAAAAGCAGCGATTGAAATACTCCGCAAAAAAGGTGCTGCCTCTGCTGCTAAACGCTCTGACCGCTCTGCTAACGAAGGTATTGTTACTTCAAAAACTAATGAAAATTCTACAGAAGCCGCAATTGTCGAATTAAATTGCGAAACCGATTTCGTTGCCCGTAATGCCGAATTTGAAAATTATGCAGATACTCTTGTTAATACTATATTAAAGACAAAAGTAAATACTCTTGATGAACTTTTTGCTCAAAAAGTAGGCGATGATTCAATCCAGGGTATGCACAACGAAATTCTTGCTAAATTCAGCGAAAATATTGCTGTTAGAAGATTTGAATACAAAAATACAAATGGTTATATAACAAATTATATTCACCCCGGTAGCAGACTTTCTGTTCTCGTTGAAGTAAGTTGCTCAAATCCAAATGAGAAAGCAATTACTTTGATTCATGATATTGCAATGCAAATTGCCGCTATGAATCCTACTTACATTACAAGAGAAGATGTTTCTGCTGAACATTTACAAAAAGAAATTGAAATTTATAAAGAACTTGCTATTAACGAAGGTAAAAAGCCAGAAATAGCTGAAAGAATTGCACAAGGTAGAGTGGAAAAATTCTATCAGGACCAATGCCTCGTTGAACAAGCTTTCGTTAAAGATGCTGCTAAAACTGTAAAAGATGTAGTCGCTGAAATTTCTCAGGAAATGGGTAGCGATGTAAAAATCCTCAGTTTTAGAAGATATTTCTTAGGAGAATCTTTAGATTAATTAGCTGTTTGAAAATGCTATGATTACAAAAACTTTCCGAAAATTAAAACTATCGGAAAGTTTTTTTTTCATAAAGATTAGCTTTCAGCTATCGGCTAACTGTCATTCTGACGAATGTCAGAATCCATCTTAAAAATCGTTCTTATAAGTAATTGGTTATTAGTCATTGGTATTTTTACTAACAACTAATGACTCAACTTTCCTAATTGTTGTTAGTGTATCATATAAAGAAGGATATAAAAATACATATAAGTATTAAAAAAACAAAATTTACACCTCCCCTGCCCCTCCTTATTAGGAGGGGAACGCTAAAACACAGGACTGTTCTTATTCCCCTCCTAATAAGGAGGGACAGGGCTGATACGTTCTTTAAAAAGTGTTAGAATTCATAACGATTTTATTCTTTTTACTCCGTAGGAGTAAAATATTGGTAGAAATTGCATCTATTTTTGTTTTACAACTCCGTAGGAGTTGAATATTAATCAAGATGTATTAAATATTTAACTCCTACGGAGTTACAACAATCAATTCGTTATTTTTCTACCAATATTAAATTCCTAACGGAATTTTATAAAAATGAAAATTGTTTCTGAATGTTATAAAAAACAATAATTATAAAGAACGTATCAGCCCTGCTGACAGCCAACAGCTAACAGCTAAAAAAGAAAATATTAACAAATAAAGTAAAAATATATGTCAGAATTAAAATACAAACGCATACTTTTAAAATTAAGTGGTGAAGCACTTATGGGTGAAAAACAATTTGGAATTGCACCAGAGGTTTTATCAGCATTTGCAAATGATATAAAAGAAATTCACGACTTAGGCGTCCAAATAGCAATAGTAATTGGTGGCGGAAATATCTTTCGGGGTATTCAAGCAGCTGCTCATAACATACATAAAGTTGCAGGGGACAATATGGGAATGTTAGCCACAGTAATCAACTGCATAGCATTCCAAAATGCTCTTGAAGAACTCGGGGTTTCTACCCGACTCCAAACAGCGATTAAAATGGAGCAAATAGCAGAACCACTAATTCGCCGAAGAGCAATAAGGCATTTAGAAAAAGGTAGAGTCGTTTTATTTGGAGCAGGAACTGGCTACCCGTATTTTACGACTGATACTGCAGCTGTGCTTCGCGCAGTAGAAATAGAAGCAGATGTAGTAATTAAGGGGACAAGAGTTGATGGCGTTTTCGATTCTGACCCAGAAAAAAATGAAAAAGCATTCAAATTTGATTCTATTTCGTATCTTGATGTAGTTCAAAGAAATTTAAAGGTTATGGATTTGACTGCCATAACTCTTTGCCGTGAAAATAGAGTACCTATTATTGTCTTAAATATTAATGAAAAAGATAATTTAAAAAAGGCATTACTCGGTGAAAACATTGGAAGTTTAATTTCAGAATATTAATAAATATTTGGAGAAGCAATGGAAGAATTAAATAATATTTTAAATAATGCTCGCGATTTAATGAATAAATCCGCTGAGTTTACTAAAAGTCAATTAAGCAAAGTTAGAACAGGCAGAGCTACAGCTTCTCTCGTAGAAAACGTAAAAGCAAGCTATTATGGCTCGCCTACTGCTATTTCACAGATGGCTGGCATTTCTGTTCCCGATGCCCGCACAATAGTAATTCAACCTTGGGACAAATCCAATTTAAAAGACATTGAAAAAGCAATACTTGAAGCAGACCTTGGTTTCAATCCGCAAAATGATGGAAATATTATTCGTATTCCAGTCCCACCGCTTACAGAAGAGAGAAGAAAGGAATTCGTAAAACTTTCCAAAAAATTTGCTGAAGAAGGAAAAGTTGCTATAAGAAATATTCGCCGCGACCAAATTGATGTCATTAAAAAATCGGAAAAGGATAAAAAGCTAACTGAAGACGATAGAAAAAAAGGCGAAGAAGATATTCAAAAAATAACTGACGAATTTATCAAAAAAGTTGATACATTCCTTGCTCAAAAAGAAAAAGAATTAATGCAAGAATAATATGGCTATTTCATATAAAACTGCCGGAGTTGATATTGTAGCCGGCGACGAAACTGTAAACCGCATTAAACCATTAGTCCGTAAAACATTTAACCAGAATGTGCTTACGGACATTGGTTTATTCGGTGGCTTCTATGATGCCCGTTTCCCAGAGTATAAACACCCTATCCTTGTTGCAAGCACCGATGGTGTCGGCACAAAACTTAAAATTGCTTTCCTTACCAATAAGCACAATACTGTAGGGCAATGCCTCGTTAATCATTGCGTTAATGATATACTTTGTTGCGGAGCAAAGCCACTCTTTTTCCTTGATTATTTTGCTACTGGAAAGTTAGAACCAGAGATTGCCGAACAGGTGATTTCCGGTTTCGTTGCTGCCTGCCAGGAAAATGGATGCGCCCTTATTGGAGGTGAAACAGCAGAAATGCCTTCACTTTACTCCGAAGGTGAATACGATGTCAGTGGAACAATTATTGGTATTGTCGAAAAAGATAATATTGTTGATGGTAAAAGTATTCAATCGGGCGATGCCTTGATTGGATTACCTTCAACAGGTTTGCATACTAATGGGTATTCACTTGCAAGGGCGGTTTTGCTTTCTGAATTTACTGCTGATACTAAAGTTCCAGAATTAACCGGAACTATTGGTGAGGAACTTCTTTCAGTTCATAAATCATACCTGCATATTGTTTCGCCATTATTAGAAATGAAACTACTTAAAGGAATTTCTCATATTACAGGTGGCGGAATCATTGGAAATACAAAGCGTATCGTTCCGAAAGGATTATCTTTAGATATAGATTGGAACTCCTGGCAGCTTCCTCCAATTTTTCAATTAATACAAAAAGTTGGAAAAATTGATGATGAAGAAATGCGTAATGTATTCAATTTAGGTATTGGTATGGTATTAGTTGTTTCTCAAAATGATGCTGATAAGTGCCTTGAAATACTGAAAGACGAAAAACCAATTATTATTGGAAAAGTAAAATAGTGCCTAAAAGAAACTAAAAACATCATTTTCAGCTTTTTAAATCTTAACTTTCGCAAAGTCCGAGAAACTCAACTCGTACGAAAGATTAAATACCAGATTTCCTACATCTGCGAGATGTAGGACATCTGGTTTTTTTTCTAATCTTTGTCTAATAATCAAAAACGATTGATTTAGCAATTTTTTGAGCAAGAATTTTACCTTTTAATTGTTCAATAATAGCGAGAGAAAATTCAAAAGCAGTGCCAGCTCCCCGACTTGTAATTATGTTTTTGAATGTAACAACTTTTTCTTCAACATAGTTATAATTAATAAATTTGTCTTTAATTGAAGGATGAGATGTAATTTTAGCATTAGCTGGAATTAAATCATTTTTTGCTAAAATTAGTGGAGCTGCGCAAATAGCACCAATAATTTTTTTAAATTGATTATGCTTTCTAATCATTTCAATTAAAACTTGATGATTTGATAGTATTTCAACACCACCCATTCCACCGGGTAAAACAATAGCATTATATTCCTGTTCAATACTCAATTTATCAAACTTTATATCTGGGTATATCTTTAATCCGCGCGAGCACTCTACAATATATGAATCGCCTGCAATTACTACGTTAATTTCTGCCCGTCGAAACAAATCAATCGGGATAACAGCTTCCATTTCTTCTGTTCCTTGAGCAATCGGTATAAGAACATTTATATTCATTACTTGCCTTTACATAATATAATATTATATTTATCACACTAAATTAAAGAAAATTTTTGAAAAAAACAAAAAAATTACAAAAGTGGAAAAATATCCCTAACTCTGAAAATTGGATTTACATTTGGTTTTCTTCTGAAAAATATGTAATCATTACTTTCTCTATTCTTTGTTTGCTTTTTTAATTTTGTCAATAAATGATTTTAATTTATTATTTGTTTCTTTATCGTCATAAAATAAATCAAGCAAAAGTTCAGATTTCGCATTGTAGATTTTCATCATTGATTTCTCTGTTGCTCTGTAATCTTTTAAATCTTTAAATTTTACTTTATAAGCCGGATATTTCCAGTTGTTATTTTTGATAAATGCTTTCAGTTCAATTTCTCTATCGCAAATCACCATTGCAATAACTTTTACTTTTTCGGGAAATTCTTTATTCAATACTTTGATTATATCTTCAATTTGCAGAACGCATTTTATACAACCAACTGGATATTGAAAAGCAACCACAACTATATCATCTTTGCTTGGTTTTTCCTTTTGTATGTATTGGTTTATTTTGGGTGAAGCAAAACCGGAAGCGAGAAAACACAGTATAAACAAAAATATAATTCTCTTTAACATATTCAGAGTACAAGTCCTTTCTTTATAATAATTTTTGTAATTTAATTACTAATCTTTCCTAGATGGTAAAATAAAGTAAATATAGAGTAGCATTACATTACAAATGATATAATATGTTTTTATCCTTAGAAAATACTAAATTTATTTATAGAACCTTTTAACACCTCCCCTGCCCCTCCTTATTAGGAGGGGAATAAGAACAGTTCTGTGTTTTAGCTTTCCTCTCCTAAAAAGGAGGTGAAAGGAGAGGTGTATTTTTGTCTTTTAAAACACTTATATTCTTTTTTTATTAATCTTATATTATATACTCTTACAACAACTAGGAAAGTTGAGTAAATTAATAATAGTTATTCGTTATTGGTAGAAGAAAAAATACTAATGACTAATAACGAATGACCGATGGCTGATAGCCGACTGCTGTTAGCTATTCTGGATTCTTCGCTTTCGCTCAGAATGACAGATTTATTGCTACCTATTTTGAACTCACCACCTAAATTTTTCCATCGTCCAATTTTCTTCACCTTTGACAAAAAATACAACATCGTTATTTTTCTTGTCGAAAAGCATATTTTGTATATTTAATTCATCTTCATTTTCGAAAGTTCTTTCAGAAATAAATTTTCCATTAGTATCGTATTCTCTAAAAATAAACGTAACATTATCTTCATCTTCTTTATTCATATAACAAATAATTAAATTTTCTCCATTATTCATTAATTTATATGCAGATATTGGCATATATTCTTCAAATACTTTTCTTCTGCTCTCATTTTCATCTAATTTCTTTATTTCATTTCTTGCCTCTTCATACTTTTCAGAATAATCAACAATTGGATTTGAAAAACTGATAGTGTCATCGGTAGATAAATTATAAAGTGTATTTGGGTCATAAGGAAACATAGCGAAATGAGTGTTATTTATTGTTGTTGTTATTGGATCATACATATAAGATAAAAAGATAAATTCATTATTTGCAAATTTTTTATCTAAATAAAGCGCTGTTTTGACATATTCACCATTTTCATCATAAACAGCAAGAACAGCAATAGTGTCTGTTGTTTTGAAATAATGATATGCACCTAATGCTTCATTCAGAAAATAATACTGATTTTTTATCTTATCCGCAATAAAAGAAAAAGCAATAGTGTAATGATTGAGAGTGTTATTAGGAAAGATTACTCTTTTGATATTTAGTGAAGAATCGAATTCAACAACTGTTGCGGTATTATAAACAGACTTGTTGTTATCTTTTAACAAAACAGGTAGATAAACAAGGGCAGAAGAAGAAATAGTATTATCAATATTGTATTGAACTTTTATAAATACATTTTTTATCATTCTCATATTTTCTTTTTCTTCTTCTAAAGTTAAATATCTAATGGGATATCTTGGGATTTGATTATAAGGATTTGCAGGTGGAATTCGATTAGTGTGTTTGATTGAATCGGTTAAATACAAACCAGCTTTTTTAAAATGCAGTAATTTACCATTTTTATAATTATAAGTTGATATAATTCTCTTTAATCCAGATGCTAATACAATGTATTCTGAATTAAAATTTATATCACAACCTTCAATTTCAGATAAAATCACGTTTTCATTTTCTTCTAAAATAATTGATTCGGCTTTAGCTAAGGGTTTTGATTCTATAGATGTTTTATTTTCATCTCCATTAGACTTAAAAGCGAAAATTATTATAAACAATAATGCTGCAAAAATTACTTTTTTCATATAATTCTCCTGATTTGTTAAAAAAAGAACTGATTTAAATTAATTAAGAACTTTTGCAGCTAACAAAATAGCAATATAGCACTTGCGGCTGATGAAATATTCCTGTTTTGTCAAAGTCTGTTTCAAATTTAACGATAATTATTAATATATGCAAAAATAAATATTTATTTTAATATCTCACCTTACGCATTCCCCTCTTGAGAGTAATGTCACGAAGATAAGAAATTAATTATAATGGATAATTGCTAATATTTCAAGTAGCTGTCCATATTTGTAATATCAGAATAAAATGATAAAATATTATCGTGTTTAAATCAAGTATAATACACCTCCCCTTACCCCTCCTTGTTAGGAGGGGAACGCTAAGACATAGAACAGTTCTTATTCCCCTCCTAATAAGGAGGGGTAGGGGAGGTGTTAAAAGATTTTATTATTAAAGTTTTTATTTATTATAAAAAAGATAATAAAAGTTAAATAAATTAATTATGCTAAAAAAAATTTAAATTATTAACTAATCTTCGTGTCATTACTCTTGAGTGGGGTAGGGGCAGAACTGATACGTTCTTTATAATTAATGTTTTTTATAACATTCAGAAATAATTTTCATTTTTATAAAATTCCGTTAGGAATTTAATATTGGTAGAAAAATAACGAATTGATTGTTGTAACTCCGTAGGAGTTAAATATTTAATACATCTTGATTAATATTCAACTCCTACGGAGTTGTAAAACAAAAATAGATGCAATTTCTACCAATATTTTACTCCTACGGAGTAAAAAGAATAAAATCGTTATGAATTCAAACACTTTTTAAAGAACGTATCAGCCCTGGGGGTAGGGGTGTGTTCTTTTTCCTTTTACTAAGTTGCTATTAGTTTGATGAAGTAATAGTATGAACTATGATTTAGTTGATATATGTGATTAAGATTACTTTCTAATTATAATAATCATACGAATTACAAAAATCATTGCTTAAAAAAGAATTAATTGATTATAAACAACCAAGAACACACCCCTGCCCTTCTCAAGAGGGGAATTAGAAAAGTGGATTAAAAAATGTGAGAAAACTACACGTTTTCATTTCTAAAAAGAGGAATTGCGTAAGGTGAGTTATTATTGTGTCATTCCAATACTAAGCGAGGAATTTAATAAATTGTTGATATAACAGGACTTGTATTTTATAATAAAAATGTTCTACATCTCGAAGATGTAGTATATCTGGCTATTGAATCTTCGCAAAGTTCAGTAAAAATTATACGAGTAGCTTGCTGATAGTATAACTAGAATAAAAATGTCATACTAACAGCTTATTAATAATTTAACAGGAACAGTTATTCTTAGCTTTTATCTCTTTTAATCAAATAATAAATAGCAATAAGAGTGGAGCTGAGCATAGCCAAAGCCATATCCTTCTGAGCATCCCACATATCACCTTGCTGTCCATTATATCTGTTTGCTGCTCCTTCAGACATTACTAAAGTGAGCAACCATTCAAAAATTTCATATAACATACCTATTGTTTGGATAAAAGCCCAGATTATTAGTATTTTGATGGTTTTATTAATTTTAATTTTTCTACCAAAAATCTCATATAAATATGGAAAAGCTAAAAAGCCAGAAACGAGATGAACAAATCTATCGTAATGATTTCGTGAAAAATGAAAAAGTGAATTGATATCAATATTAAAAATCAATTTAAACCAATCATTATAAGGCACATAAGAATAAATATACCTTGCCCCTACGATATGAAGAAAAAAGTAAGAAGCAACACAGACAAATGATGTAATACTTAATTTATTCTGTTTCAAATCCGGTATTAACAGAATAAGCAAAAGAACAGTTCCAAGATGTTGAAGAAATTGTTCGTTTGGATAAATTGGATTAATACAGGTGATAATTGCAAACAGAATTAAACAAATAATAATACTTATTTTCAAATATTTAGTACTCATTTTCAACAGTATGAATGAATTAATTCTTTCATATTAAAAATAAAGCTAATGCTCAATATAAAATGAAATGAAAAATAACAGTAACATAAGCTATTAAATGAGAAATCTCAAACTCTTAGATAACAAGAATTTGAGATTCTTCATATTGTTTACTAATTACATTTTTACTTTCGTATGTTATCACAATTTATATAAGACACTTGCATATAATGTGGATTTGATATTACATACTATAAGCAATAATTTTCTAAATTTATTCTTTGCGTAAATCTTTTAACTCCTTTACTTCACTGATGAGTAAAGAATTATGAAATTACAAATGTTTATACCACACATTCATCGATTCAATTTTGCCGGCAATATTAACATCATTTTTCAAAGTACCGGAATACTTATAACCGTTTTTAGCAAAAGTAATATTCATAACTTTAGAAAAAGCTCTTGTAATTGAATATGCGGTATTAATCCCTTTTGTTCTCATTACTCTTTCCATAATTTTCAACAGTTCAGAACCAACACCATCTCTGTAAAACTCTTTATCAGTAACAAAATCAGTCATTTTAACATTATTTTCGTCTAAATTCATTTCTGCTGCTGAGCAAGCGATTAGCCGTCCATTCAAAAAAGCTCCGAAGTACATAATCTTTTCCAATTTATTTTCTATGTATGAATCATCATAAATAGGAAATGGATATGTTTCAAAAACAGATTTATAAAGCAGGGCAGCTTTCTCTAATTCTTTTTTATCCAATACCTTAAATCTTATAGAATCGTCAATTTCTTTATCATCAAAATTTGCATTAGATTTTGCAAGTTCGAGATTGTTTGCAATTTCTCTGATTTCTTCCGGGCTTAAAAATTCCCTTTGTTGATTTGTGAATTTTGAAGCAAATATGCATTTTTCTTCAGAGTGATAAAAATTAGGAACTTGTGCTTCAATTTTGTATCCCTTTTCTAAAAAAGGACTTATTGAATTCTCCGGCAGTTTGCAGAAGATTTTTCCTAATTGCTTTTCTTTTGCTAATTTTTCAATATAATGAATAACTGATTCAGTCGATATATCTGATAATTTCACTAAATATGCCCGTTTGTTATTCTCTTCATATTGAATTGTTGAATTATTGTAATTAATAATTCCGTTAATTGCTTTCTTAGAATGTCTCATTCCTGTCTCCCCAAAAAAAAAATGCTCATAAAAAAAATAAAATAGGAAACAGAAATCTCTCGCTTTAGCAAGTTTACTTCTCTTCCTTTTTAATTTTATTATGTTTCTATTACAAAATTAAGAAATTCTTTTTTAATTTCCAAATTATATTTTTATTTTTTGAATTTTTTTTCAAAACTCCAGTCCTTTCGTTATATTTTATTTACTATATTTGTAATTTCCTTTTAAATAAAGGGCTTTTCTTTGTTAAATGGAAATGACATAAGTTTAGGTGGTTTAGTTTTGTATTTTCGTATAGTATTAGTAACTTACCTTACGCATTCCCCTCTTGAGAGGGGGTAGGGGCAGGGCTGATACGTTCTTTGAAAAGTGTTAGAATTCATAACGATTTTATTCTTTTTACTCCGTAGGAGTAAAATATTGGTAGAAATTGCATCTATTTTTGTTTTACAACTCCGTAGGAGTTGAATATTAATCAAGATGTATTAAATATTTAACTCCTACGGAGTTACAACAATCAATTCGTTATTTTTCTACCAATATTAAATTCCTAACGGAATTTTATAAAAATGAAAATTGTTTCTGAACGTTATAAAAAACAATAATTATAAAGAACGTATCAGCCCTG
>CAZCHH010000033.1:19591-39952 GCA_964498585.1 uncultured Hyphomicrobiales bacterium | reverse complement strand
GCAATTTAACAATTTTCCACCTTATTCAACTGTCCGATTTTTAGGGAGCACCGCATTAGAATCAATTTTAATTTTTGGTAAAGATGGAATTGATTCAGAATTAAGGATTGCAATTAAAGATGTTATCTCTCTCATTAGAAAAGAAAAATCGAATTTTTTAGTTAATTTGAATAATAATAAATCTCAAATGCTTAATATTGCTATTGATTTGGGGAAACAAATATTTAATGATAACTCAGATAAAATAAAATCATTAGCAGTTAAGTATCTTGGTTTCAATAATTACTTATTTATCAGCGAATTGATTTTCTTTCGTCAGATGATGTTTAATGCAGTCGACCCAATGCTAAATTTATCAAAGATGTCAGAATCATTAGGCAGTTTTTATAATATTGCTTGTATGGATAGGGCATTTCATAACGCAGCTTTTCAAATAGAGAAAAATAACGAAAACTATGTAGAAGCTATAAAGTTATTATTTCTAGTTGAGAGTTTAAATCTTAAGTATGCAGCAGCGTTTTTTAACGAGTGCTCTAAGTTTGGTAACTATAGTGAATATATAAATATTTGTTTAGATAATAGTGAATTGGCATTAGAAGCATTTAAAAAAATATCATTGTGTAATGAAAATAACTAGTCCAATATTTTGTCATCTAACTTCATCTAACTAATATTTTATTTATATTTGTATGAGTGAATGTTGTATTATATTTTTTAAATATGATAATAAATAATGTAACAAATAATGATAGTTCAGTTTGTTTTTAATGGTATAGTAACAGGAGTTATAATTTCTATTATAGCTTTGGGTTACCACTTGGTTTATAAAACAACAAAAATTTTTCACATAGCTTATGCAGTTAATTTTATATGTGGGAGTTATGGCATATTCCTATTTTATCGAATTATAGAAATGCCTTTATGGATATCAATATTATTAGGTATGATAGTAGGTATTCTTGTAAGTATTTTAATTGAGATATTAGTTTATTATCCATTGGCAAAAAAAAATGTATCAGGAACAATTATGATGATTAGTTCAATAGGTGCTTTAACAATTATCATAAATATCATATCAATTTTTTTTGGTAATGATACTAAAATACTAAATCCAGAAGTTTCAAGTTCTATTGATGTTTTTTCTATTATAATAACTTATAATCAAATATATCAATTGGTAATTGGTTCATTTGTTATAGGATTATTTGTTTTATTGCTAAATCTTACGAACATCGGACTATATTTTAAAGCACTTGGAGATGATTTCGAACTTTTTAAAGTTATTGGTTTAAATTTAGTTAAAACGCGTTTATTAGTTTTCTTATTTAGTGGTTTATTAGGAACACTTGGCGGAATTCTTTTTGCTTTTGAATATGGAATGGATCCGTATATCGGAATGCCATTATTGCTAAGTGCTGTTGCTGCAGTGATAGTTGGTGGAATTGGTAATTATATTGCTACAATTTATGGCGGAATGATAATTGGTTTGATTCAATCGTTATCTGTTTTATTTTTTTCTGCTCAGTGGCAGGATTTATGTGTTTTTGTCCTTTTAATTTTAATTTTAGTTTTTAAACCAGAAGGTTTATTTGGGCTAAAAAAGAGGATTATATAATGGATTATTTAATACATATAATAATTATAATAAATATATATATTATAATAACTTTAAGCACTAATCTGCTTGTTGGGGTTTCTAATCTTGTTTCCTTGAGCCAAGCAGCTTTTTATGGTTTAGGGGCTTATTTTTCTGCTTTTTGCCTTATTACTTTAAAACTATCTATTATCCCTACTTTTTTTATTATTTGTGGGGTTAATGGGTTAATTGCTTTATTGCTTGCTTATCCGGCTCTTCGCTTAAAAGGTGATTCATTCGTTTTGGTTACGTTAGGATTACAAATTATTATTTATTCTATTCTATATAATTGGGTTTCAGTTACAGGTGGTCCTTACGGAATTAGAAATATTCCTTACCCAAATATAATATCTTCAGTATCAATTAATAGCCAAATATCATTTTTCATCTTTAGTTCTATAGTAGTTTTGTTATTAATTTTTATTTTAAAAAGATTGATATATTCACCTTTTGGAACTTTTTTGAAAGCAACAAGGGACAATGAAATAGCTGTACAAGCATTAGGAAGGAATCCGATTATTTTTAAAACTTGGGCATTTATTTTGTCCAATGCTTTTATTTCATTAGCAGGTTTTTTGTACGCAACTTATATTTCTTATATTGACCCAACAAGTTTTAACTTAGATGAATCTATTTTCATTCTATCTGCAATTGTTATAGGAGGTTCAGGTAATATTGCAGGTCCTTTATTTGGAGCAATTTTTGTTGTTTTAATTCCTGAATTACTCAGATTTCTAGCTATTCCAGATTCAATTGCTGCAAATATGAGGCAAATTGTCTATGGATTAATGTTAATATTGCTTATGAGATTTAGACCAGCTGGAATTTTAGGGGAGTACTCTTTTAATGAAAAATGATTATATTTTAAATATTGAAGATTTAAGTAAGAGCTATATTAGACCTGTAATTAATAAAAAAGGTGAAAATCTTACTGAATATACTAATGTACTTAATAATTTTTATTTAAAATTAGAGAAAGGTAAAATAATTTCAGCTCTTATTGGAGGTAATGGAAGTGGCAAATCAACTTTATTCAATGTAATTAATGGTTTTACTAAACCAAACCGAATGAGAGGAATGTATCAAGGTAATGTTTTATTCCATTCAAATAACAATGACTACAATTTATTAGAGAGTAAACCTTATCAAACATCTAATTATGGCATTGGAAGACTTTTTCAAGAGAATAACATTTTTGGCAATCTAACTGTTCTTGATAATATGTTACTTGGAGATGATAACAAATTTGGAGAGCATCCATATCAGTCATTATTTTTTTATAAAAAAACTAAAAGTGTTAGAAATCAAAAAGAGGAAAAAGTAAAAAACATTTTTGTTGAGTTATTGGGTGAAGATTTAAGTAACAATCAATTATGGTTACTTAAAGACAAATTAGCCAAAGACATATCTTTGGGTCAAAAAAGACTTTTATGCTTTGCAAGGTTGATGATGAGAGACTACGAGCTACTACTTTTAGATGAACCCACATCAGGAATAAATGAAGAAATAATTAATAGAATTAAACATATTTTAAAGTTTTTTACATATAGAGGTAAAACTGTTTTTTTAATTGAACATAATTTGCAATTTGTAAATGATGTTGCCGATTATTGTTACTATATAAATGACGGAAAAATTGTTTTTGAAGGCAAACCTTATGAGGTTCTGAATAAAGAAGATGTTAAAAAAAATTATTTAGGGCAACTATGTTAAAGATTGAGAACTTAAGTGCAAGTTATGATAAAAAGAATTTGATTCTTGATTCAGTTAATCTTGAAATAGCTTCTGGTCAAATTGTTGGAATTGTAGGAAGAAATGGCTCAGGTAAATCAACTTTAGCAAAATCCATATTGAATATGTTACCTTATATTACTGGTAATGTTTTTTTAAAAGAAGTAAATATCAGGAACCAAAGTACTGATAAAATTATTAGAATGGGGGTTGGCTATTTTTTACAAGGTGGTCGTGTCTTTCCTAATCTAACTATTAAAGAGAATATTATAGTAGCTGGTAGTAGATTGAAGAAGAGAGAAATAGATAATAGAAAGAAACAATTAAGCAAATACTTTGAAATATTAGAAAATGAGGAAGATGAAAAAGTTGAGAGGAAAGCTGGTTTTTTAAGTGGTGGAGAAAAAAGTCAATTAGCTTTAATTATGGCATTGATTAATTCGCCGGAATTTCTTATTTTAGATGAACCGAGTGCGGGATTATCGCAAAAGAATGTAAGTAAACTATTTGAAATAATAAATAATCTGATGAAAGAAGAGGTATTGACAATAATGTTGATTGAACAAAATTTAGAAATTACTAACAAAGTTTCTTATAAAGTATTAGAAATTTTAAATGGTAAAATTATTAATATATCAAGGAGAGAAAATGAAAAAGTTTAATATATTTTTGAAAAGTATTTTATTAATTACTTTCACTATTTTTATTATGGGTTGTCAAAAAGAGGATAAAGATGTAATAAAGATTGGTGCAATATTGCCTTTGACGGGTGATATTAGTGTATATGGAATTAGTTCAAAACAAGGGATGGAAATTGCAATTGAAGAATATAAAGATTCTCTTAAAAGCAATTTGGTAATAACCTTTGAAGATGATAAAGGAGAAGCAAAACATGCAATAAATGCTATTCAGAAACTAATATCAATAGACAAAGTATCTGCTGTAGTAGGTGGTGTTTCAAGTGCTTGTGCAATTGCAATGGGGTCAATTTCCGAAAAGAATAAAACTGTTTTAATGATACCATTTGCTTCTTCACCAAGTATAACAGATTTGGGAGATTATATTTTTAGAATAATGCCTTCAGATGCTTACCAAGCTGAGCTATTACCAAAATGGCTTAAAGAATTGAATTATAAAAAAGTAGCTATAATCAGTGTAAATAATGAATGGGGTGATGCTTTAAAAAGAAAATTTAAAGAAGAATTTCTTAGATTAGGAGGAACGATAGTATTTGAAGAAAGTTTAAATGAAGGTGTTAAAGATGCCAAAAGTGTTGTTATTAAATTAAAAAAAATTGTTGATAGTTGCGATGCTTTGTTTCTTCCAACGTATCCACAAGAAGGAGCCACTTTTATAAAACAAATGAAAGAGTTTAATATTAATATACCAATTTTCGGAGGTGACACATGGGCAAATGAACTTTTAATCAAGCTAGGTGGCTCATCTGTAGAGAATGTATTATTTCTTGCTCCTATTAATTACGATGGCGATGAATTTACAATATTTGAAAAGAAGTATAAAAATAAATATACCAAGAGTCCTGATTTACCTGCAACAGCAGGTTATGATGCTATGAAAGTAATTTTACATGTTGTTAAATATTTAAAAACAAATAATATTGAATTAAATTCTGATAATATACGCAAAGAACTTTATAGTATAAAAAATTTTAGAGGAGCAACAGGGATTACTACGTTCAATTCTTACGGCGATGTAGTTGGAAAAGCTTTCTCTCGTCGTACAATTAAAAATGGTAAAATAATTAACTACAAATAATAGAGAGATAACATGAAAACATATAGTAACATTTTTACTAAAAAAATCGATTTGAGTTTTCTAGATTCAATGAATGTAGATTTATTAAACTTTTTGTCAGATACTTATAAAATAAAAATAATTAATAAAAACAACCAAGATTTTTCATACTTGTTTACCAGTGTATTGAATTTAGCTACTGAAATAAATAAAAATCTTCAAATAAATGATGTTAGATGTGGTTCTTTTTATGCAGATTCAAGACCTTGTAATGAAGATTGTTCATTTTGTCCTTTATCTAAGTACCATTATAATAAAATTAATATTACATCAAACAATAAGGATTGGTATGAATTACCTGAAAATATTTTAGATTTTGCAATTAAAATGAAAGAAAGTAAAGTTAGTCATTTTAAGATAGTTACAACTGGAGCAAAGACAGACACACAAGTTATTCCTTTTATAGCGGAAGGTGTTAGAAAAGCAAAATATGTTTTTCCTGAATCTAATATTTGTATTTCTGAGGGTATATTAGACGAAAGCTCTCTTAAACATTTAAAGGAAGCTGGTGTTGACATATTTAATAACAATCTTGAAAGTTCAAAAAGAATATATTCAAGTATTGTAACAACTCATTCTTATGAACAAAAAATAGAATCAATAAAATTAGCCAAAAAGATAGGTTTTAAAATATGTTCAGGAGCTATTTATGGAATAGGTGAAAATCTTATAGATAGATTTGAAATTTTTAATACATTGAGAAATTTAGGAGTGTATTCTTCACCTTTTAATTTTTTCGTACAATTTTCAAACTTACCGTTAACCAAATTATTACAAGAAAATAATTTTATTTTTAATAAATATGAATACATATTTTCTATTGCCTTATTTCGCTTAATATATCCTGAAGTAAGAATTGTTTTAGGAGCTGGTAGAAGAGATAGATTTACAGATGAAGATCAAGAATTATTATTAAATATTGGAGCTAGCGCACTTGCAAGTTCAGGTTATTTTAGTAAAGAAGGTGTTATTGATTCTGTAAAGAGTGATAATAAGATTTTGAAAAATATTTGCAGATAAACTATAGAAATGAAAAGAGTATTATTTATAACATTTAGAAAAACTTATAATAAATTTGATTTTTCACACCATGCAATAATAGAAGTAACTAATTCAGTGCAAATGAATACTATTATCGGATATATAAAACAATTCAATAATAACTTTGATTTGATAGGACTGGAAATATTTTATGTTTGGCCAGATATTATTGACAATGTGTCTAATTATATTGAATATATTAAAGATTACAATCCAGATATTATTTGTGTATCGCTTCTTAATGTTGATTTTCTTGTTTATCAATTGATTAGACAGATAATTGAAATAAATATTACAAAAAGAATTGTTTGGGTTGCGGGTGGATATATGCCTACATCCCAGCCCAAAATAACAATGCTGAAAGGTAGATTTGATTTTATTGTTGTTGGGCATGGTGAGTATTCTTTACTATATCTTTTAGAATATTTAACAAATAATGAAGGAAGTTTATATAAATGTCCAAATCTTTTTTGGAAAGATAATAGTAAATTTATACAAAATAACATTGATAATTTTACAAATACTACTGATAATTTGAAACTTAACTTTGAGCCATTTAATTATAAATTTTATATTAAAGAATCTTGGCAACTACCTTCAATAAGTAATATGAAGTACTTAACAACTTGGTTTTCTCGTGGTTGTGTTTATGATTGTGGTTTTTGTTTAAATAAAGCAATGAATCAAGGGAGAATTTTAGTTAGAGAACCAGAATGCGTAATTGAAGAGATTATTGAAATGAATAATACTTATGGAATAAATTATATCTTTTTTGCTGATGAGAATTTTTTAGTTAATATTAAAGAAACTAAAAAATTGTTAGAATTAATGATTAAATATAAAATTTCTAAGTTTGCACATTTTACTTTTATGACTTCAATAAACAATATATTTAGAGCAAATAATGATTTTATGTCTCTATTAAAAGAATCAGGCTGTGAAGAAATTCAATATGGTGTTGAAAGTGGAAGTCAATTGGTTTTAAATAGAATGAATAAACGCAATTTATATGATGAATGTTTAGAGGTATTTGATAAGACATTTAAGAATGGTATGATGAGTGCAGCGATGTTGATACTAGGTTTTGAGGGAGAAACTCTTCAAACTTTATCAGAAACAAAAGATTTTATTTATATGATAAAACCAGATAGGTTAACTTTGTCATTTTTAGTTCCGAGTCCCAAAACGACATTAGGAAATACTTATTACAACGATAATATTCCACTGCATTTATATAACTCAGATTTTCCTACTTATATTACAAAATCATTAGAGAAAGAACTTATAGATTACAATTTAAAAGATGATTTAGTAAATAAATATAATCAAATTTTTAAAACAAATGGGCTACACATATCAAATTCTCAATCTTTTTTAATGCGATATAGAAATTCTATTGCAAGTGATTATTATAATTCTAATATATTTTTTCAAAAGCAAAAAGATATATTTGACATGAGGATTAATAAATTTAATGAAAATAAAACTGCAATATTAGAAGCTGCAATGCAATGGTTTAAAATTATTGAAAATAGTATACTATCTGAAAATTATTCTAACTCAATATTAAATAACTTAATTGGGAGAAAAATAAATGGAAAATGATGAAAGAAGTAATATTGCACTTTCAAAGATGAAAGTAAAATTATATGAAAACTTAATTAAATTAAGAACAGATTTAAAGAAATATATTAGTGAAAAGTTGAAAGGAAAAAGTGTTAAAGTTTCGTTCACTCTTAAAGACGAACATGTTTGGGACGATAATCTTCCAAGATGGAGGTATTGGATAGGTCTTGATGAAGAAGACATAAATATCAAAGACAAAAAAATAAAATCGTTTATTGGGTATAATAAAGACGATTTAAAGAAAGAAAAAGAATTCGATATTACTCCAAACATTTTTTTCCCTAGGTATGATGTTTCGGGTGATATACAACCAGGAAAAAACTGGTTTATTATTGATTTACCTAAAGATTTAAGTGAAGTAAATGAATTTCACCCTATATTAGGTAACCATAAGAATATTAATGAAGTGTTGTATGATGATATAATTCAGACTTTTTTTGGTAAAATATTTAAAGATGATCAACTTGTAGAATGCATATGCCATAAAACTAATAAAGAAGAAAGAAATAAAAAAAAAGAAAAACTTATAGAATTTGCATTTGATTCTATGAATAATAAAATAAAAGAAGAAGAGATAAAAGCATTTTGGGGAAATGATGATGATTTTGAAAATAATAAGAAATTAGCATATTTTAGATTTTTAATACGAGCAATTGATTATTATTCAGTGTTTAAAAACAATAATTTTGTAATAGGATATGGTCTAACTATAGCGGGTTATCATTTGCTAACATTTTATATTTATTTTAATCAATCATGTTCAAGTTTTAAATCGCCTTGGAATAAACATAATTATAAAGACAACATTTGGATATCAATGCCTGAAATGCTAAAAAAATGGAATATTTATCAAAACCCAATAATAAATGAAAAGACAGAATTTTACTATTTTTTATCAGAAATTGATAATTTGATAAAAATGGGTTGGACTAATACTGTTAATACTATTCTAAAAGAATTAGCAATTCAAGAATCTATGCTAAGCAATAATATAACAAAGGTATTAGAACATGCGATTTCATGCATGCTTTTAATGGAAAATCCTGTTGATAGTAATAAATTGAATTGTCAAAACGATGAGGTAAAATTCTTCGTAAAAAATGACCCCAAAAAAACTTACAGTTCAAAATGTGCTCAAAAAAAGGTAGGAAGTGATTGTATATATATTAAAGATTTTGGAGAAATAGTTCATAATGACATTAAGGATCTAGTTGTTGCTTTTAGAAATTGGGAGGGTAAAGATAAAATTAGTTCAGAATTAGTTCTTAGAAATATGATTGTCTCATTTATTGAGTATTATTATAACATCATCCTTCCAAAACGTAATGAAATGATAAAATCCGCTATAGCTGCTGTCATTTCTCGTAATATGAGCCATAATATTGGTAGTCATACACTATCAAAACTCAATTCTAAGCAGCTTATTGAAAAAATAGAACCCCAATTTAAAGGAACTAAAGACATACACGATGAATATAGAAAAAAGTATTTAGACTACTTTAAAGTAAATGGGAAAGAACCAGTAAATGAAGAAGATGAAGAGTTTTCCACAGAAGGTAAAATAGCTTCTTTTAACTCCTATTTGCAAAACAGGATGGACTTTGTTGCTGATTTGGTAACATCAACCCCTTCTCTTGAAAATTCAATTTTATTTGACGATGTATTGGAAAAATTTAAGAAGAATGTGCTTTTAAATAATACGATAAGCGGTGTAGATGATTTAATAGTAAATTTAAAATATATTGACGGATGCGAAAAGAAGTTGATTTCCTTTCCGAATGACCAGCTAGGTTGTCAGGCATTTTATATTATATTAGAAAATATAATTCGCAACTGTGCTAAGCACGGCAGCTATAAAGACACTGAACCGAGAGAAATAGATGGTGAAACAAAGGAATTAAAGAAATGTGATATAACAATTACGATTAAAGATTATGATGATGATAAGCAATACTATGAGATTATGATTTATGATAACGATGATGATGGTAGAGAAAATATTGAATTATCTAAAATTGTTAAACAAAGGAACGAAGCGATAAACAAACCTATACTTGATGAAACAGGTAGTTTAAGGCATGGCGACTGGGGAACCCTTGAAATGAAGATAGCAGCTGCTTATCTTAGGAAAATTGAATCGTATAAGATTGATGATAAGCAATATAATGCTAATGAAATTAAACCCGAATACTTAATAGAAGCAATTAAAGTAATTGAGAAAGAAAAAACTCAAGGATTCGGTTATAAGTTTTTGTTAATGAAACCAAAAGAAATATTGATTGTTGATTTTCGAAATAATAATGTTTTATCATATTCCAAAGAACAATTAAATCAGTTTAAAAATCAGGGAATTTGGATTAAAAATGGCAATGACCTATTTCCTAATGGAAAGGATTACTGCGGAGAAGTATTTAACCACGATTTTTTAATTGTAATTCCAAAAGATATTAAAGACATTGCGATACTTAGAGATGAAGCAATAAAGAATTTTCTTCCAATGAGAGTATTAATTGTAGCAGATGAGGGTTGCAACATCAAACGCAAATTCTATGGAAAATGTAGTATTAAAGAATTAACAAACAAGTTAGAAGAAGAAAAGAAAAAAACAGCTGAAAAACCTTTATTAGAATATGCTTGGGAATGTTGGAGTGAGCATTTATGTGAATTTTATGAAAAAGGGGTAGTAGTAAATGACAATATATATATTAATAGGAATACTAATGAAAATGGAAATGTAATTAATGCAGTATTTGAAAACCATAGGTGGAATGATAATCTTGATAATTATCAATTTTATGAATCTTGCTCAAGTATTTCAAAGAATGAAGAAAAACAAGATGAAGCAAGGAGAGATGGAAATATCATTGATAGATACGAATTAAGCGAGTGTATTATTTCAAATGTAGCAATTCTTGATGAAAGAATTCAAAGCAATGCTTATACATTGGGATATAAACCCATAAATTATTGTACTAAAATTCCTTATTTTCAAGTGTTTGAAAAAATGAGAATTCATATACCTGATATAAATAAAGATTTTAATTTGTCAAAACAAAGTTTTGATGAACGCTTTAAAGATAATGTTGTACAATGGATAAATAAGTTAGATAAAACAGAAAAACTTGATTTTTTAATTATTCATTTGGGCCTAATAGAAAAACTGTTGGATGACCCAAGTAATAAAAATTCTTCTGAGATTAAAAAATATATAGAAAGATTAAGAAGAAATAACAAGGATTTACAGATAATAATTGTATCTGGTAGGGGTGAACCACACAACTTGCCTGACAATGAATTATTTATGAATTACTCTATGATTCCAGTATATTTGTTTGAGTATAGAAGTAAATATCATTTCAATAAATTATTATATTCTGGGAGAAGAAAATATGGGAAACAATGATAAAAAAATAGTTGTGTTTATAAAACCACGCAATATTTGGAATATAATAGCAAAAAAAATGTTTAGTGGTGCAAGAACAACAGAACAAAATCAAGCTGTAGAACAAAAACTTGTTAAAATAGAACTTTATAAAACGAAAAATAATGGCAACATAGATAGTCCAACTATAAATCAGAATAGTCCTATTTATAAACACCCAAATAAACCTGATAATTTGCTAGTTCTTTGGGACCAAACAGTTTTTATGAATGGTTTACCTAATGATATTCAAAATTTCCTTTATAATGCAACTGAAGTATTCTTTCTCAGGCATACAACTAATGAGCAAGAGCAAAAAGAAGTTATTAAAAAAATCAATGTTTTTTGCAATAATATACAAATAACAACCCATGAACCAGTAATAGAGATTGAAGAACCAGACAAAACATTTTACCCAAAATTTTGTGATATATTAATTAATTTGGGAGCTAAAGAGAAAGCTAAAGAGAAAGCTAAAGAGTGCTTTGAAGAGTTGTTAAAAGAATTTATAAAAAGGGAAATTGTCAATAGATTAAGCTTTCTTGAGCCACTTTTACCGAATTTAAATATCACAGCAGATATGGATTTAAAGGAAATAATAGAATTAATTGACCCAAATGAAACAATTGAAATAAATTTTAACAATCAACAATATAAACTGTTTGAAGCTAGCCAGAAATTAAAAGAGTTAGAAAATAACAAAGATGAATATATAAAATTATTTATTGAAATCAGAGATAACCTTCTGCAAGGATTATTATGAAACCTGATAACAAATTAAGGTATAAAGCCGGTTTTTTTATTATTTTAAAAGAATTTGCATTAAGCAATGGTTTATTATTGATAATGTTTGGTTGTTTAATATGGGGATTATTTGTATTATTTTTAAATGACCAGAATCTTGCATTAGCAAAAACTTATAGTGCCTATTATTTATTATTGAGATATATTCCTACTATTTTGCTATTTTGTTTATTAATATTTCTTTTAAAAACTAAAGTAAAAGAAATTAATAACTTCTCATTTTATAAAAAAAATATTGTTCCAATCGTATTTATGGGATTATCATTGACTCTTGCTAGATATTTTGAGATTCTTGGGTATAATTTCAATATGCAAATATCTGTTATTTATTCAGTTTTCTTAGTTTTAGTCTTTGATTGTAAAAAATGGATTCCAAGTATAAGAATATTTAAATTTCTTATTCCATTAATTCCCAAAAATTGTTATGAAATATTTTTCCAAAAAGAAAAACCTACTATCAATGAAATAATTATATGGTTCGTCCAATCTACAATGATTATTGCTAGTGGTGCATTAATAATTTTAATAGCAACTAAAAATAGTAGTGAACTAAAATTGGGCGATTATTATAGTATTGCTTGGATTATTTTATCCGCATTCTCCTTATCTTTATTTTTTGATATTATGTCTTATGTCAGCAACAGGGAATGTAGTAATACAATTAGTATATCACCAAGCAAAAGAATATTAAATAATTTACTCGTTGTTTCAAAAATTCAATTAGCTTGCTCAATCGTTATAATTCTTACTGTTTTTATTATAGAAATGGCTTTCAATTCTCAAAGTATTCTAAATTCAGGTGTTTTTAATTCTTTTTTAAATAGTTTATCAGATTTAGATGTTGATTCTGTTTTAATGTTAATAATTGGAATTATAATTGGAGGAACATTTGTTGCAATAATATTTGAGAATTATGGAGCGTTATATCATGATTATAAAAAGGAATATTTATCGCCGGATTACGTTACTGGAAGGAATTGGCTTTCTATCTTAGGTTCTCTTGACCCATTGATTGCAACTGGATTAACTATATTTCTTGTAGAAAATGAATGTATAAAAATATTACTCTTTTTCATTCCTTTACTATTAATTATAAATGTAGGTATTATGGAATTTATGAAGAAATGGATAGTAGTTTTAGCCGATTTAAGAAAAAAGATTTGGTCATACTATTTAAAGAAAATTAATTATTTTAATGAAAATGATAAATTATTAATTAATGAAACAGATTTGAATAATATTAATATTATTCATCTTTATAATAATAATTACATAATAGGCGAATTAATTCCTGCTAATAGTTTCAGTTCCAATGCAAATTTAGATGCTTTCCCAATAAGTATTAATCCAATAAAAAAGTATTATGAAATAGATAATGGAACTGCTTGGTATAGCAGCAATCTTCTTAATGACAAAATCTTCTTTGATATTCATAATAAGTATTTATTACAAGACAACAAAAATTCTATTATAGTAAATGAAACTGATGAAAAAATTAAAAAATCATATATTACAATTTACAATGACTTTGATAATGAAGAACTTTCAGTATTAGATGAAAATGTTCTAATTTTAAAATATAATTCTAATAGTTACTTACCTGATGAATTTATAGAACACATCAAAAAACGTTTTAAAAGTTTTAATAATTCTAATACAATTTGTTTTAATAATATAAATAATTTCGATGAATATAAAAATATATATTTTGTATTCATTGACCATAAAATTTTTAAAAATATTTATGAAGATATCAAAGATAATAAATATAAACTTCTTATCGATTTTCTAATAAACAGAAAAGTAGTATTTTTCTATGAATCATTCATTTACCCACAATGTTATAGAATTATAGGCAATCCAACAAATGTTACTTTGCCATCAGTTAATTTATATGCTGATATCAATAGTTTTAATAATTCCATTAAACAAGCAGTTACAAAACATAAAATAGGCACAAATATTTATTTAATTGAAGATGATGCTAATACAAGAAAAAATTACCTTGATTGTATTAAAATTACCATAATAGGAACAAATTGTACAATTCAAGCCCCAAATCAAAAAAATCAAATATTAAATTTAAAAAATCAAAATATAAATGATGCTTTTTTCCTATTTGATTGGAATTTAGTAGGTCTAAACATAAAAGAAATTGAAGCAATTGAACTAATCAACTTTTTAAATATATATTCAAAAATCGCCGTTTATTCTCAAGCAACTGAAAACAATAATCAACTAGATAAAAAAATTAAATTTATTTCAAATGAACCTCAAACTTTAAGAGATGAAATTGCTTTTTTCTTGGGAGTTAGAGGTATAGATTCGCCATGGTCATCTAATTTTACTAAAATTGAAAATATAGTTAATAATTGGAATTTACTAATTAATGATATACAAGAAAATGCTTCAAATCGTAATGAAGAATTTAATTATCTTCTTTTAGACTACGTTAAAAAAGTAGAAAAGAACAAATGAATTTGACTAAATTTAAATTAATAACCGATTACAACAATGAAAGTATATATTGACTTTATCAATTTTGAAAATAAAAACTTATTCATTATATTGTTAAACCGTATATTGAATTGTACTAATGATTTTCAAGAATACTTTTTGCAAGAGATAAATTATTATAACATATTCTTTAATTCAGATAAAAATTTGATATTATTTTCAAATATTGAAAAAGACAAAGAAAATAAAGAAAATTACAAAATATTGTATTCTTTTATTAAACATAAAATAGAACATATAATAAATGACAATAACAGTGATTTAAAAATAGAACATTGGAAATCATTAAAAATAAATTTAATATCTTTTATTATTATTAGAGAACACATTTTTAATGCAACCAATACATTTGATTTATATAGATTAAATAATTTAAATAATTTAAATGAAATAATTAATTACCTTAAAAATATTCTAGAAGCAATTGAAAATGATTTTACATTATTAAATAAGATAAATTATGAAAAAAATATTAATCTTATGGAATGAATTGTCTCAAGATTATATAAAATGGGTTTTTGAAAATGAACCTATTTTAAAAGATTATCAATTTTCTATTATTGCAAATCGTCAAAAATTAGATGTCTTAATACCTATAGACTCTAATTTAAATGCTGAAGAACGAGGTTTAAAAGAATTCTCCCATATTATCGTTCTATACGAACTTACTTGGAAAAAGAATGACGAGACTAATTATAACTATTCTGACTTATATGGAATAAAGTTAGTAAAAGATGAGCTGAGGTTAAATCACAAACTTAAGCAACCGATTTTATTTGTTTCAATGCTCCCACTTAGTTATATTTTGAGTGATGCATCTAATGAAATACTAAAAGCTGTAGGACATAGCTTTCTCCGATTACCTTTCAATGCAGAGAATTTAAGTAACATACTGCAAAATTTAAATGAATTAACAAAATTACAATTATTAGATGTTAGATTAAATTTTTGCACTCCAAATGGTTTGATTGGCGAGGTAGAGCACAGATATTCAGGGAAAATTTCAACTATTATAGCAAAAATTGATGATAAAACAAATGAAGATACTCTTAAAAAAGAGTTAATAAATATAGTTGATTTATATATTAGAGACATTAAATCTATATATCCCGAACCATTACCTAATATTTTATCTGATTTAGTCAATGAATTTAACCGCTATGTAAACAAAAATCAATTTGAGCATTTAACTGCTATATTAAAATCAATTCGTGAAAATTTGATAATACCAGGCACAGACGATGATTCCGCAAAAGGTAAAAAAGAAGGAAATTGGAAAATTCTTATTCTTGAGGACGAACCCAAAAGACAAGCTACAGTAGATTTAATTAACGCATTAAAAGAACGAGATTTTTCTGATGATAGCATAATTATTGCAGAAACATACGAAGAAGCAAAAATTGCAATAGATAACGATAAATTTAATTTTATTACAGTTATTTTGGCTGATTACAGATTAGAAGAAGAATGGAATGGAACTGAAGAAAAACCTACTAAGCGACAGCAATCAAAACAGGGATACGATTTTATCAATGATGTTTCGCAACTTAGTAGATTTAATGCTCTTTTTGTACTTAGTGGATTAAGTAGAAGTTTTTTGCTTCAAAGTTTTGCCGGATATCCAAGAAAACCTTTCATATTCTCTAAAACTGATTTAGAGCAGTCCAAAAATGCAGTAAATATGCTTGCAGATATGATTCTTGACCAAGGGAATGAAATGCATGAAATAATTTTAAACAGGCCAATAACAGGAAACTGGAAAAACATACAAAAGCATTATCTATATCATCGTACTCAAAATCATGAAGAAACTGAAAAATATATATGTAAACAAGTTTCTGATTATATAAAAATAATTGAAACAGCAATAAGAAATAGGGACTATGAATTCGTTATACCCACTTATATTGATAATATTGAAAAAAATCTATCTGATAATAACATCAAAAATTTCAATATTTTTAAAAATATATTAATTCTTAGAAGAATAATGATATGGATGAAATTAATTATGAGGTTTGAGACTATGAAAATATTATCTTGCTTTTATGGCTTTTTGGATGTAGATAAATGTATTTGTGAAAATAATACTAATAGGAAAAATTTTGATAACAGAGGTAAACAAAAATTTATTGCTTTAGCTCTTACTCCACCAGGTATTCCTTTTGGCTTGCTTATAGAAGAAATAATATGGTTAAAATCAATTGGTTATAACATTGACGACAATAATGATAATATTTTATTATTATCTCAAGCTCATATTCACTTAGAAGAAGGTTTAAAAAGATTTATAAAACAATGCCCACAGTGTTTTAATGATTTTCTTGAAAAAAATGAGGATTATAAAGACTACTTCACTACAGATAATAATCATACTCCCATTTTCCATTTTTTCAAAGATGGTAGGGATGTTCTATATAAATTATATGATTTCCTTGATAAAAACAAACACACAGAAGGTTTAAAAAAAATTAAACAGGCTATTCAAGAAATATTGGAAGCAATAAATAATGATGAAAATTTAACCGGATTTTCAACACAATTCGAATCTCTTCTAAAATTTTTTAAACATTAATCAATAATTTATGGTATGAATATGACTATTAAAGAAGTTATCGAATGGCTATATAAAGCAGATGGTATAGAACCTAATTACAATAAAATTAATCAATCAGTTAAGGATATAAAAATAAAGTATCAAATAACAAATATTGATAATTATGATATTCCTACATCAGGACCTATCTATTCTGCTTTAGTTAATATCCTTGTTGCTTATGTGCATCCATCTGCTGATCGAAAAAAAAGTAAATTTAATGAAAGCTTTCATAACGAAAATGGAAGAATTAGAAAAGGACAAATTGAAGAAGAAAGTACTGAAGATGAAAAGAAAGTAAAGGAAATGGAAATTAACAAATTCGAACAAGATTGTTATGATTATTTAAAAGGTTATGATTATGAATTAGAAGCATTCAAAATTAGAACATTGCCAATTACAACATGGGAAAGAGAAAAAATTCCAAATCTTTGTAAAGACATAAGTAATACTGGAATTAATTTGTTGTTCCAAAGAGCAAATATTAGAATAACATGGATGAAAAAAGATAAAAAAAGTATAAAACAAATCAATAATCAGTCCTTATAAATATTCGGGGAGAAAATCCTCCCCGAATATATTTAATCTCAATTATATGGCATAACTTCTTTTACTCTGACAAATCTTATTTTGCCTTCTAACTGCTTCAATCTACTAAAATTAAGAACTAACGAAAATACAACTTCTTTTTTGGTTATATCTTCATAATTTCCGCGTTGATAGTATTGAGTAACGATTATTGGGAACTGAAATAAGTATGTATTTGATTCGCCCCCTTCTTCAAAACGGGCAAACAAAATACCTGAAGTGTCAATCTCAATATACGGTGAAATCGAAATATTAAAGTTAGTGTTTGAATTTCTCTTTCTTGAAATTGAATTTATGTACTCAATTCCAGAATATCGCATAACTGGCCCATTCAAAGATTGCACTTCAACAAAACATTCAGAATCCATCATATTTATTAATATATCCTTTAAACATTCGAGATTTTTAGTTTCCAATCGATTCAATTGTTCATAGAACAATGTAGTTTGTCTCCATGATAATACTATTATGTCTCCAGCTAGCTTCTCACTGCCTACAAAATCAGCTATTTTATCTACTACTATGTCATATTCAGTAGATTGAACCTGCTCATAAGGAAGACCTGCTACTGCTCCTTGAGAATATAAATTGGGAGCCGAAACTGCAATACAAATAATAATTGCAATAAAAATGAGATTTTTCATTACTATACTCCTTCTATTACTTCTTGATTAAAATGAAATCTTTTTTAAATACCTGCCCTTCAAACTTAGGTATTGAATAATTAGATTGTTTCGCTTTCTGTTTCTGGTTGATATTTATATCAGAAGACAAGGCAGTTGAGCTTTTTTCTGCTGACTTATCAATATTCCTGTCATCAACAGTAACTTTATAATTATTAATTACAGTTGAATCTGTTGAATACTTATTTTCCTGTTCCAAAACAGAAATGTTGTTTGTTTCATCAGATTGCTGAATTTTCAAAATATTCAGTTCACTATATCCTTTTTGCGTTAGATTCTGGTTGTTGTATACAACGACTTGAATACATAAACCTGCTACACTTCCGCTTCTACTCTCAATGAGTGCTGAAATAGAATCTCGTAGTGATTTTACATCTGTAAAATATCCATAATTAAATTTTTCTTTAGATTCAAACCGTTGATTTTCATCAAGTATGAAAACGTTGTCTGCAAATTTATTAATTTTTTCTAAGTTACTTAATTTCAGCATTTTATATCGCTGTTCATCAGCAAAGTACTGCTTCATATTTTCAGTTACCGATTTTACATTAAAAAAATTCTCATCATCTCTCAATTTTTCCAATTCTGAATCAAACAAAATATGCAAAGTCGAATCACTACTGATCTTTAAATCAATACTTGGGATATATCCAAATTCACTGTTCTCGTAATCGTATGGCAATGCCAAATCACCAAGTAGCTTATTAAGCCACTTACTGTTATAGCCCTCAGGAAAACAGAGAATTATATTGAAATGCTCTTGCTGCTTCACTAGCTTTAATTCTTCATCAGCTTCGCTACATCCGCTAAAGAAAAACAACCCCAAAATGGTTGATATTATTATAACTTTTTTCATTTTAACCTCCTACAAATTTTGTTAAATTATTCATTTCAAATCTTATAAATTCCAAGATTGCCAAGGATATGTATGGTTCAACTGTTGAGCTTGAATTTGCATTAAAACTCTCAACACAATTGACTGTTGCTCGACTCTCGGTAACATATTAATTATCGCCAAAACGCTATTGTTATAGATAAGTCCACAGTTTTCGACTAAGTAATTATTATCTGCATCCAAACTGCGCAGCTTAACGCCATGGCTTGCCATCAAATCAATGTCGGGAAGCTCTATCTTCGAAGTAAAATTTTGTTTGTTAATGTCAGAATCCCGGCCCAACGAAACATAATTTTTATTTTTTGACTGCCACTTCATATGAGATAATTTTATACTAACAGCCGCAATCATATTGAACACAAACTTTCCGGTAAATAAAATATGTAATGTGCCTATAGTCAAATAAAGAATAAACATTACTGCTTTTAGTATAAACTGTGTTGATGGAACCAGATTCATGTATGTGTAGAATTTTAAACCAGCTACACATAAAACAAGACAGCTCGAAATACCAAAAAGTATTATGTAAATTCTACTTCTTCTTCTGAGCACATCCTGCTCCTCAATTGTTCCAAAAAGAGCATCCATTTTATTTCTATTAATCTTTGAATGGTATAAATGTGCTAATATACTTGCAATGATTTCAATTAGAATAGCACCCAACAACATATAAATTGGTATTCTTGTCCATTGCAAAATAAAGCTAAATCCAATAAACTCTAGTATTAATGCAATAAGAAACATACAGTTCACGAGAATAAAATCATCTACTCCAATCTGCAACCAGCAAGTTGTGCCAGATGCAATGTTCCGGGAATTCTTTGATGTGTACTTATAGCTTTTTTTTCTAGCTGGTTCATGAAAGCTAACCGTACCATCTGATTTTTTTTTGGACTGTTTGTAGTTCAGTATCTCCATTTCTTTTCTCCCTTTAAAATATTTAACATTTCTATTAATAATAATATTTCTATAGTTAGATAAGGTTTTTTAATCTCTGTCCCAATCATT
>CAZCHH010000033.1:712-19491 GCA_964498585.1 uncultured Hyphomicrobiales bacterium | reverse complement strand
TTCTATAGTTAGATAAGGTTTTTTAATCTCTGTCCCAATCATTTTTCTCCATTTATTTATTTAACATTTCTACTAATAATAATATTTCTATAGTTAGATAAGGTTTTTTAATCTCTGTCCCAATCATTTTTCTCCATTTACTTATTTAACATTTCTACTAATAATTCCTTTTTAGTTATTTTAAGAAAGATAGATAGCATAACTCGTTTATTAAATAATTCTCTTGAACTGTTATTGTTTCTTTTGTAATAGCTATTCATATCATCTGCGAAAATTACAAATAGCTATTTTAAAATATTTCATTTCTCTCCTTATTTTCGGGGAGAAAACCTCCCCGAAAATATTTAATTACTCTATTATCTCATTTGCCACATCACCATTGTTAGTTTTATCTAGTAACTCTACAGCTATCCTCTGAAAGTCCCGCCAATATTCCTGTCAATATAATTGTTTGGATTAAATTGTTGTTGATAATTACCAGGACGATTCGTGTCACTGAGCTTGAGATTATCCTCCAATTTTGTATCTAATGGTTTTGGTGATGATTGGATTGATGAGCTACTAATAGGATACGAGCTATTGCTATTAGATACTGTCATTAAAATATACGCAACGATGCCTATAACAAACAACACCACTGTTATAGCTAAACTAAGAAATGATACATCTTGAGTTATCCAGTTTTTCCCAAATATCTCTTGGAAAAACTTCAACAAATCAAAATTATCTATAACATGGAACAAAATTGCATATAATAAAATAAAACCCAAAAACATACTACCTCCTAATGTTTAATGAATAATACTATGTTAAATACAAGGAATATTTGTTTCTTTTTAAAATTACTAAATAAATTCAAATATTCTATTATAGTATCCTTGTATCTAGTTATACTGAGAAAGACAGATAAATATTATCTACTTTCTCCAGTCTTTGAAGTTATTCCCATATTCAACTTTTTCTAAATCTTTTGCAAACCTTTAATATGTAGAATAAATATTATAATATTTCATAAACGTCCGTTTATAAAATATTACATTTCTCTTTTCTATTCCCAACTTTTTCCGTATCTTGCAATTTATAAAGAGGTTGTTTGATATTTTTTGTTTCATTATGAAAAATTACGTTGCTTATTACCGGGTTTCTACTCAAAAGCAGGGAATTTCAGGTTTAGGTTTAAATGCCCAAAGAGATACCGTTAAGCGTTTCGCTCAAAATCATAATATTATTGCAGAATTTACTGAAATTGAATCTGGTAAGAAAAATCAAAGAAGCGAACTCAAAAAAGCTATTGATTTTGCAAACGAAAAAAAAGCTACTTTGCTCATTGCCAAATTAGACAGGTTATCCAGAAATGTCAGCTTCATTTTTCAGTTGCGTGATTCTAAAGTGGATTTTACCTGCTGCGATATTCCAGATGCAAACACAATGACAATCGGCATTTTCGCTCTGCTCGCCCAACAGGAAAGAGAACTCATTTCTGAAAGAACAAAAAATGCTCTCACAGAAAAAAAACGTCTGGGCTTCAAACTCGGCAAACCAGAAAATTTAACCGACTATGCCCGCTTGCAAGGTAGATTAAAATACAGCTCACTTGCTAAAGAAAATGAGAATAATCGCCGTGCTTTCGCTTTTATTCAATCACTTAGAGAACAAAAAAACAGCTACAGAAAAGTTGCAGATAAGCTAAATGAAGCTGGTTTTCGCACCACCCGTGGCAATAGCTTTTATCCCAATAGCGTCCGACAAATTGAGCAAATATATAGAATATCGTAAAAATAAAAGCTATTAAAAGGGATATATTAGTTCAAAAAAGGAATAAAAAAGCAAAATATTCCCTGCAATACCTTTTTGTGTTTTACAAAAAGGTTTTAAAAGGTATAAAATAGCAAGATATTTCAATATTTTTGATGAATAAAATAAAGGAAATTTTATTCCTTTTAAAACCAATTATTCTTTTGACTTTATAAATTTTATAAAAGAAATAAAGTAAATAAAAAAAACGTCAATATAATTATTATTGTATTGTTTTCGACAGATTAAAAACAATTATGACCGACACTTTAGAAAAAGCTTGGAATCAGGTAATAACACTTCCTGCAGAAAAACAAGATTCTATTGGAAATATTATATTAGAAGAAATTGAAGATAGTTTGTTATGGGATTCGCAGTTCAATAATTCTCAGATTCAGTTATCAAAAATTGCTTCAAAAGTAAAAAATGATATAATCACAGGAAACTTCAAGCAAAATGGCTTTGGTGAATTGTAATATCTTTCATTACTAATGATTTTATAAAATTGATTTAGTATTTATTTCGTTAATAATAAATTTAAAAAAAGTTTCTAAATATGAATTATAAAATTTTAATTACTTATGATAATGAGTATCAAGGATACGTTGCTGATGTGCCACAATTGCCCGGTTGTATGAGCCAGGGCAAAACAATGGACGAAGTTATTGAAAATGTCAAAGATGCTATAAAAGGGTGGCTAAATGTTGAAGAAATGCTTGGAAGAACTCATATATCATAATAATTACCTGTTCCCTTGGATAAGATTTTTATATAATAATTCGATTGAAAATTTTCTCTCATTTAAATAGCAGTAATTAAAAAACATTTTCTTATAAGTAAAACTTTATGCAAATATATAAAAACTTTTTCTTATAAGTAAAGAATTAGTTTAATTTTTCATTTCATATAAATCCAATTTTTCTCAATATCTAACATATTTATTTTATATTTTTGCATAAAGATATATAAA
Source organism: uncultured Hyphomicrobiales bacterium (assembly GCA_964498585.1). GTDB lineage: Bacteria > Bacteroidota > Ignavibacteria > Kapaibacteriales > UBA2268 > JAAYJM01. Next base: position 16,727 of record CAZCHH010000033.1, on the reverse strand, counting down.
AATTTATTATAAGTAGATTATATGAAACCTTTTGTACCTCACAAATTGCCTTTGGAAAATATAGATTGGTCAAGATTAATTACATTAATTGGAGATGCAAACAGAGAATTAGCTAAATTTGACAGTATGCTTAAAGCTATAGTAAATCCTAATGTTTTGCTTTCTCCACTTACTACCAAAGAAGCTGTCTTGTCTTCAAAAATTGAAGGAACACAGGCAACTTTACAGGAGGTACTACTTTTTGAAGCATCACCTAACGTTAATAATCCTAAATATCACGATATCCAGGAAGTTCTTAACTACAGAAAAGCCATAAATATAGCTATTGAGGAAATGAAAAGCAGACCTATTTGCATTAATCTTATTAAAACTATTCATAAAAATTTACTTTATTCTGTTAGAGGCGCAAACAAAACACCCGGAGAGCTAAGAAAAGTTCAAAATTGGATTGGTGCTCCCGGTTCCACAATTGATTCAGCTTACTTTGTGCCTCCTGAACCAAACAAGCTAAACAGTTATTTGTCAGATTTTGAAAAGTACATTCATTTTGATGAAAAGGATAGAATCGTCCAACTTGCTATTGTGCATGCTCAATTTGAAATCCTTCACCCATTTTTAGATGGCAACGGCAGATTAGGAAGGATTTTAATTCCGTTATTTTTATTTGAAAAGCAATTACTTAGCAATCCGGTTTTTTATATGAGTGAGTATCTTGAAGCAAATCGTTCTGAATATTACTCTACTCTTAGAAACATATCCAATAATAATGAATGGCAGGAATGGATTGAATTCTTTTTAAAAGCGTTTATTTTTCAAGCAAAAAACAACGTAAATAAAGCTGAGGAAATTATTAAACTTTATGAAAATATGAAAAGAACTATTCACAGTTTGAATTTTAAAGATTCTTTCCCTGTTTTAGACACATTGTTTTATATGCCCATTTTTAATACTTCTGATTTTATTAATTTCTCTAAAATATCAAAAGCTACTGCCTTAAGAATATTGAAAATACTTGTTAATAACAATATTATATCAAACATTCAGGAAAGTAGGCCAAGACATTCTGCTATCTACATTTTTAACCAGCTTTTAGATATAACAGAAGAAATTCCAAAAATTTAAATCAACTTGTCTCACATTCGCAAATATTTGAGATAAGTCGCTTTAACTCGTCTCACTTATGAGACAAGATGATTATTTTTTTTTCTCATTTTTGGGACACAAACTATTTTGTGTTCCAAATATTGAATAAAATGGGACGCAAACAAATATATCATTTTTTTCAATTTGTAAGACTTCTGAACAATTAATAAAAATTCTAAAAATCTATTATAAAATAAAATATGCTTAGATGTTTAAGCGTTTAAACGTTTAGACGTCTTTAAAAATTCATAATGAAGTATTTTGAGTTATAATAAATAGATCAACTTGTATCTCTTTATTAATATTTTGAGACAAGTCGCTTTAACTCGTCTCGCTTATGAGACAAGCTAAGCGGTTTTAATTCAAAAATAATTTTTCTATTGTCCAGATGTCTGGATTATTTATTTAAATTCTACTTTCTATTCCAGTAATACTAAGTTCTTTTAAAATCCAAAATTCATATCGTTAATATCTACCCAATATTTTTTATAAAAATCTTTTTCTGCAAAAGCATTGGTATCTTCTGTAACAAATCTAAGGTGAACATAGAAGTTTTTCTTGATAAATTTAAATGATTTTACAATCTCATTTTCAACAAATAAACTGCGATAACCATCTACTTTATATTGATATTCTCTTCTACCTGCTCCTTTCGGGTCAACGTAAAGGATATGATAATCATCTCCCTTTTGCAACCAAAAAACAAAGTCGGGAAGAAAATTCCTTTTGCCTATTGAAGGGTCAATGTATGGAATACGAATATTTTTGTCTAATGTATGGTCAATTTTACTGAATAACCACCAATCAAATTTTGTAAAGAAATTATCACCTTTTTTGAGTTCTTTTTCAAGTGCATTTATAAAATATACTTCGCTTGGCGTATCAATTATATGTTTCATCCACACAATTCTTTCGCTTTCTGAAATAATTGAAGGAAAATAATAGTGATTCATCAACTTTTTGATTTTTATTCTTTCATTCCTATAAACAAACTTTTCTTCACCCAAAGATGTATTATTTATAAGGTTTCTGTGTTCCTGTGCAAATTTTTTAATATCATCTTTATATTTTTCCATTAGTTTTGCTTCTTCTGATTCAAAATCTACTGGTTTCTTTGCTTTTTCTATTTTTTTCTTCAATTCTTCAAAACGACTAAATTCAATAGATGTTTCCGTACCTTTTAGTGATGTTCTTACTTTGATATAGTTATAATGACAAATCTCATCTTTTAAAAGTGTAAAATCTTCTACTTCTTCAGGTGGTATTCTGTAATAATTCAAAATATGCTTTACAAGTGGTTCTATTCTACCGATTTTTCCTTCATCGCTTAATTCAAAATTATTCTCATTTTTAAGCTTTTCAGTTAAAAGATTTACTTCAAAATAATTTAGATTAAAATTAAGGAGTAATACTCTTTTATCTATCGTGTTTACTAAATCTTTACACACTAAATAATCATCATTATTAATTTTAAGCTTGAGCATCTTTCTGTCTCTTTGCTCTGTGCTTTGAATCTGCCTGTATTTTGGAATATAAAGTTCTCGGTTTTGGTCTTGTTTTTCAAATAAATCAATTTGGTATTCCTCTTCTAACTGCTCCGATTTTAAATGCTCAAGAACTGATAAAATTGCATTCTTATTTGTTCCAAAAATAAATAGGGTTTCTATAGGTTTAACCTTATTTGCGAGTAATTTTAAAGAATCATCTTCAATAACTTTATCTTTTATTAGAGGTTCAAATCTTTTCCTGTTGTTTTTTATTGGTTCGATTCTTATTCCTCTTCCTATGGATTGCAAAATGAATTTTTTAGCTTCTTTTTGTGTTCCAATATTTACGAAATTGATGATATTAGGGCGGTTACTATCCCAACCCTCGTAAAATGCACGACTGCCCATAAGAATATTTACTGAACTTGAATCTATATTTTCAAAAAGACTAATATTTTCAAATTCTTCTTCTATGTCATATTTTGCTAAATTATTTTTCTCAAATTCCTTTACATCGCCTATTTTGATTAAAGCAAATGGTTCAGAAGCATACGCAGATTTCACCCTGAAAGACAGCTCCTGCTCATTCCCCGGATTACGCCTTACTTCAAACTCGCCACTCGTAGCTGAATTAAAAACATAATACAGAACTTCATCTATTGTAATGTCTTTTATTTCTTCTATTTCTTTATTGCTTAAAACAGTTATTTTTTCAAATTCTACCAAACTATTATTATAAAACTCTGATGTTAATGTAAATTTTGCTTTTTCAAATATTTCATTATTGAGTTCTTTTTTAGCTATTTTTTGAAGTTCTTTGAAAAACAAATACAAATCTGAATCTTCTGCACTTACTGAATTTACAAGCGTTAATAAAAGCGGATTGTGATAAGATACTTTTTTACTGCTTAATTCCTTATATTTTTTCTTTATAAATGTTAGCAATATTAAAGACATTAATACGATTTTTTGCTTTTCTTCCTCAACGAAATCCAATACAACCTTTCTGCCTTCCTGAACCTGATAAGTCTGAAAATTCTTAAATTGTTCCTGCAATACAAAAAGATGCTTTCCAAAACCTTTTTTAATGTATTCTGATAAATTTATATTATAAACCGTTGAAAGAACATCAATTTCATCTGTAAATGTTGCAGAAAAATTGAATAAAAAACCATTTCTGCATAAAATATTGTAATATTGCTTTCTCTTGCTTTCGTCGCTGTCGCCTTTATGTGCTTCATCAAGAATAATATACCAATTCCCTTCGTTGTCGTAGTTTTTGAAATTTATTATATTTTCTTTTTGAACATCTGATATTAAATCTGAACGATAATAGTATATGTCAATATAATAATCCTTAAATGATTCATTTGCGATTTTTCTATCTGGTAATTCCTTTAAATCACGAACTACAAGTTCAATACTTCTTTCTTTTCTTGCATAAGTGTTGAACTCGTTTATGTGTGCTTTTAGCTGGTCAATTAAATCCTGACGATGTGTTAAAAATAGAATATCATTTTTAGGAATTAAGCCGCCTTTCATTAAATCGTGTAAAAGCTCTATTAATTTAATTAATACTATGCTTTTTCCACTGCCGGTTGCCATCCAAAAGCACATTCGGTTGATAAAATTATACGCTGGAAGCACTCTATATTCCGATTCAAAATAATCTACCAATATTTCATAAGCTTTGCTACCCGGCTCGGTATATGCAAAATTTTCTTTTAACTGTTCTGAAGTCAAATTGTTTTGTTTAGCAATACGAAGAAAAGTTTCTTTCAATGATTTTGTGTCTTTTTTATTGAAATCAGTGAAATATCTGTATAAAATCTTTAATGTATTTTCAAGTGCTTCTCTTTGGTATGGATAAAGCGATTTATTCTCTGAAAACTTTACAAAATCTATGTTTTTCCATTGTAGCGGAATGCTTTCCAAATCAATATTTTTTGCTATACTATCAAGATAACTGCCGTCCATATTTACCACCAAATCAAAGGTTTTATAATTTTGTAATCTATGTTGTTTAAATCAATAGAAGTGCCGTCAGTGAAAACAACTTCGTCTTTTTTTATTCGGCTGATGAATTTGCCGAGCAAATGACTGAGCGTTTCCGGTATATCTATATCTTTATGCAGTTTTGTTAAATCTACTTTTATGCTTTCGCTTTCCTCGTCAAGTTTTATTACTTCGTCTGCAAGTTTTATGTCTTTCAAAAAAAGATATTGACTATAAATGCTTTTTGTTGGTATTTCGGTTTTGTCTTCATATTTTACTTTTCTAAGTACTTCTTCGTATTGCTCAAGAGAGAAATATTTGAAGAAACCGCCTCCTTCGTAATCTTTTACTTCTTTTGAAATTCCTTCTTTTATACCAGCTACCACTCTTTTTAATCTCGGAACATCAACATTAAAGAAATGCTCGCCCATTTCTACTCCAAGCCATCTTCTTTTAAGTTTTTGTGCTACTGCCTGTGTGGTTGCGCTTCCCATAAAGTAATCAAGAACCAAATCCTTTTCATCAGTTCCAGTATTAATAACTCTATCTAATAGTTTTTCTGCATTTTCTGTTGGAAAACCCTGAGTTGAAGAATATCCTGGTATATCTGTCCAATTGTCTGTTAATCTCATATCAGGTGCTTGTAAGGATTCAGGTTGTCCATTTTCACTAATTCTTATTTTTCCTTCTTTCTCTCTCAAAAATATTGTTTCCTGTGATAAAGCCCAGTGTCTCCCTTTTGGAGGCAAATACTCCTTTCCAAGTATTATTCTTGCAATAGACTTATACTTACCTTGTTCATATTTTACATTTTTAGGTGAATATAATTTAGCAGTTTCTTCGTTAATAGGCGACCATCGTACACCAGGTAAATGCATTGTTTGCCAACCAATTTCTTTTCTTTTATTTTTTACTGCAGAAAATTTAAATTTACCATTCCTTGAATATAAAAATACTGTATCGTGGTCGTTATGATATTTCTGTAACTCTTCTGTTATTTTTGCAGATTTACTTACAATAATTTCATTTTTAAAATTATTTTCTTCTAGAATATTATCTAAAATTTGTCTTAATAAATAATTACCATTATAATCGCATCTACCAAAAAAACTACCTTTATCATTTAGTAAAACTTTATTAATGTTCAACCTGTTTTCAAGCAAAGATAACCAGGAAGAATCTTTATAATTTGTTCTATAATCAAATTGGTCTGAGCTTTCCAAATTAAACGGCGGGTCAATATAAGTTAATTGCACTTTTTCTCTAAACTTGTTTTTAATCGTATTTAGTGCCTGATAGTTTTCAGAATGAATCAGCCAGCCGTCTAATTGATTATCCAAATCATCAAAAAGAGAAAGAATATCTAATTCTATATCTTTAAAATATTTAGTATCAATCGGCAGAAAATGCCATTTTTTTGCAATCTTTTTTCCTTCGAGTGTATCTTCAAATATTTGGTTAATATTAAAATTTTCATCTGCAAGTCCAAGCTGCTTCCATTCTTCTATTTGCTCTTTAATTTTATTATGTTTGATAATTTTTTCTATAAAATGAAAATTCTTTTCTGCAATTTTATCAAGAGTAATCACATAATTAGAAGCATACGAAAATTTAGGTTTGTTCCAAATTTTTACGAGTTCATCTTCGAATTGGCTAACGAGTTCAATAATATAGAAAGCAACATCTTTTATAGCTTTCATTTGTTTTAGCCGTTTTTCTTCAAAAATCGTCTCATCATCAACGAGATAATTTTTAATATAAATCAAAAACTGCTCACGTAAAAACTCTTTAGCATTTTTATTGATGAAAAAATCAACTTCCGATTGCTTCCTGAAAATAGAAAAAACTCTTTCAATAATTTTTTCATTAAGTATATACTTAAAATTCCCTACTTTCTTCAACTCTTTTAAAGTATCATCAATCTTAGTTTTTGAACCATTTTTAGAATATTTTACGTAAAAATGAATTTGCTTTTCTTTGTTTAATTCATATACTGCATCTTTTAATTCAAAGACAAGCTCTTTTTTTTCATTGTTTTTCTTAAGTTCCAGCTGTGAAACATCGAAAAAGAATTTAATTTTAGTTTCACTTTCAAATACTTCCATATCTTTGAAAAGGCGTTCAGTTTTAACATAGTAAAGCATATTAGTTTTCCAGAACAGCATAACATCTTTATCATCACGGTAAACACGTTCATAAACTTTTTCCTGTAGTGGAGTATAAGAAAAGTAAATAGAGCCGGATTCTGAAAAATACTTATTGAAGAAAGTATAAAGTTTATTATATAGCTCTTCTTCAAAATTGTTACCAACTTCTTTTAATTTTGAGTTTATATCTTTATTAAGCTGACTTTTAAACTCATTGTAGTATTTACTTTTAATTCTCATCAGGTTTACATATCCGGAATCACCTTCAATCTGAGCACCAATAAAGATGTTTTTTAAAACTTCAAAAAATTTCTTTTTCTTCGATTCTTCAAACGGTTTCATAACTTTAAGAATAATATTTATTTAAATTTTATAATAATCGTTTATAATTTCAGACATTTAGACGTTTAAGCATCTAAACATTTAAATTTTTAATTAAAATGATGATATTTATAAAGAAAAAAATATAAACACAATTTCAACAATTAGTTTTTCTTTTTCTTTATATAAAAATAAATAAATTAAAAAAAAAAGAGCAATAAAAAAAAACTAACTGTCTTTTGTTGATTTCTTCTTTTCATTTTTTTACCAAGTTGAATTCGTAGATACAATTAAAGTTTCATTTCGATGCGCAGCGAGAATTCTCACAAATCCTTGTTAACATTAAATTTGAGGTTCCTCACTTCGTTACCAATGACATTTTAATTTCCTTTTTTTATTAGCATTTTAGTATAATCCAGAAATAAATATAATAGTAAAAAAGTTTTCTATAAAATTTATATAGTTTTTTATGTTTTTTTTATATTATTTTTATGTTTTTTTTACACTTTTTTTATGTTTTTTTTATGTTTGTTCTATACAGTTTATTTAATTTTACGATAACTTCTTTTACTTTTACACACTCAAAATCTTAAAATTTTGAGTGTGTGTAAATTTGATTCTTAGAAAATTTACACATTTACATATTATTTAATATTATTAGGTTTGTAAATCTGCTGTAAGTTATTGATACATAAAGGCGAAAAAATGACAAATTACCGAATGGGGGTCGGTTTTTTACCAAATAGGGGACGATTGGTTACCGAATGGGGGTCGGTTTGTAAATTATTAGTAAAATAGAAAATTTAACTCTAAATATTACATAAATCTATCATTTATAATTAGTTATTGATGTATTTATATAAATTTATTCAACAAGAGTAATTTTAATTATTAGAATCATATAAGTGATTAGTATTATATAACTCATTAGAATCATTAGAATTATTAGTATTACCAAATGGGGGGCGATATGTAAATTTTTTGTAAATTATTTTAAAATAATTTTAATATATTTTTTAAAATATATACCAATTTCAATTCTTATTGATTTCATTTGCGAAATCTCTTATTTTAATACTCATATCTTTAGAAATATTACGCTCTCCTTTCAAATATAATGACAAAAGAGAAGCACTGCAACCAATTTTTTCTGCAAATTCCTTGTTTTTTAAGCCAGAATTTTGAATTATATTCTGAAGTTCATTTATTGTAACAATTTGAATATTCTTTAATAATTTGAAATTGTTAAACTTAGATAAATAATTTTCCTGCTTCATTGTTATTAAGTCAAGTTCATTTTTAAGCCAGTCCGGAGCATAAAATCGGAGAACTATATCAAAAGGATTGTTAGAATTAGAGGGCAGCGGCGTATTATTTTTACATTCCCATTTACCAATATACTTTTTTTCTGTCATATAGTTAAATTCTTTTTCCATATCCTGCAACTTGACTTTTTTATGCGTAGGGTCGTTTTTTATATCAATATTGCACCACTCTAAAAGGTTATTTACAGTCAGTTCAAAATATCCGTTTTCTTTATTTATTCTCCAAAAAACAGCGAGAAGCGGTGCAAGATAAAGCGTTAACGAATGGTCTTTTGAATGTTCTTTTACAACGTCCCGAAGCAATTTAGAATATTGAGGAGACTTATTGTCATCGGAATCGAAAGCAGATTTATACCAGTAATCCTCTGCCCTTATTTCAATTGATTCATTAATAATTTCCTGATTCAATTCTTCTAATTTAATTCCAATAATAGAAAACAGCTTGCGGGCTTCAACGCTTTTAGTGTTATCGCCAACTTTCGTAGCAGTAATAAATAAACTGTTTAATAATTTAATAATTTCAATAGCATTTTTCTTTAATTCCGGTTTGAAACTGCCATTAGATTTGCGTTTATAGCCGAGCCGTTCTAAATGTTCATTAACATTCCAGTAAAAAGTGCCGTTTCTTCCGTATTCTTCAAGGGCAACCAAATATCCGAGAAAATGCTTAATTCCTTCAGAACCAAATGTTTTATTTATGTATAAAGCTAATTCTTTTTCTGCATATTCAAGATTTTCACTAAAAAGAGAATTATCAATTTGAGCAACAGCTTTAATGCGTGGATTGTCTGTGATGATTGCGGTAACGGTTTCATTTTCTATGCTATCACCGTTTGGTAGCATTTCAATTAATGTATTTCGATTGAAAGTAGAATTTAAGTAAAGATTAATTTGTTGTTTTTCTTCTTCATTCAAATCATCGTTTTTCATTGTAATAAGTTTTTTTGGTATCCTGTCTGCCCTACCAGTGAAAAGCGGTAGCAAAGTGAGCATATAAAGAGTGGAAGGAATAGCAAAAGTTGTTTTTTGAGTTAATTGAAGTTGAGCAACAATTTTATATAAAATATCGTTTAGTTCAAATAAATCTTTGCATAATTTATCTAAGGAATCATTATTAATTTTGAATATGTATTCAGGAATAACAGAAAACGAATTGCTAATTATATTTGTAAATTTAGGAGAAGAAATAGTGTTCTTATCAACAATAATAGAGTAGTAATTAAGTAATTCCTTTATATTTGGGTGTTCATTGACAAAATTAATTATAGAAGAAATATTATACTGAAATGATTCAATTTGGAAGTAAAGCATAAAAAACTTAATTAATTCATCAATTAATTTTCTGTGTAAATCATTTATAGGAATTAGATTATTGCTTAAATCAATATTTTGAATTTTGATTTGTTGCAAGATATCTTCAATATCTTGATTATCATTTATAATTATTTCTTTTTTCATAAAAATCAAATAATATCTTTAACATTGTTTTTAATTAAATAATCCTGAATAGCTTCCGCAGTTAGAACAGACAGGTCTTTTTTTGTTAAAATTTTCATATAAGACAATTTGTCCATTAAATTAGAAGGAAGATAAAGGGTGCATTTTTTAAATTCTTTATATTTAGCCGTCTGAGAGTTTATCTGTTTAGGCGTCTCAGCGTTTAAGAGTTCAGACGTCAGAGGTGGTATCTGTAATGAAGTATTAGTGTTTAAATGTTTAGATGTATGAGCGTCTAAATGGTTAGCAGTTTGAGAGTTTATCTGTTTAGATGGTGAGACGTCTAAATAGTTAGCTGTGTTACTGTCTAGACGTTTAACCGTCTTGATGTTTAAACTCTTAGATGTTTGATTTTTGTTGCTAATATTATTTTCAGTTTTATTTTCTTCTATCTCTGTTGATTGCAAAAGATTGCTAAAACCTTTCATTAATTTTTCTTTTTTACTCATATCTTTATCTTTCTAATTTGATAATTTCATTAACTAAAGATAAATAATCTTCGGCACCATAGCTTTTTGGTGCATAGCTAAAAATATCTAATCCGGAAGCAACGGATTCTGCCACAGCGATATTTTCTCTTATTATAGTTTTTAAAAGAATATTACCGTAAAGAGAGCGAATATGCTCAACTACACTGCGGTTTAGTATTTTTCTATTGTCGTAACGGGTTGCAATAATCCCACCTATTTCCAAATTTTGATTTAATGCTTTTACTTTATTAACTATATCAACAAATTTAGTTAATCCGTTTAGAGCAATAAACTCGGTTTGAACGGGAATAAATACTTTTTTTGAAGCAACCAATCCATTTATTGTTAAAAGTCCCATTGAAGGTGGAGCATCAATAAGAATGAAATCGTAAGAACTGTTTACCTGAACTAAAATGTTTTTAAGTTTATTTTCACGTCCACGTGTATTGGCAATTTCAATTTCTATGCTTGATAAATCAAGTGAAGAAGGAATAAGATTCAAATAGTCATTTATTTTGAATGTGCAATCTGATATTTGACATTCATCGGACATAAGTTCGTATAAAGTATGTTTTTGTTTTTGGTAAATACCCAGCATAATAGTTAAATTTGTCTGCGGGTCCAAATCAACAAGTAGGACTTTTTTCTTTTTGTTTGTAAGTCCAGCAGCTATATTTAAAGTTGTAGTGGATTTTCCAGTTCCACCTTTATGATTGGCAAAGCAATATATTTTTGTCATTAGTTGTTATGTAATAATTTAAATGGCTAAACGCTTAAACGTTTTAATGTTTTAATGTTTTAATGTTTAATTTTCTAGTATTGTAAATTGTAAAAATAATTATCATAATTTGTCATTCTGAACGAAGTGAAGAATCTCACAACTCATTGTAACTATAGAAAATGAGATTCTTCACTTCGTTCAGAATAACAGGAAATTATTATCTGGTTTTCAATAAATTATAACACTATAATATATAAGCGTCTAAACTCTTAAGCGTCTAAACATTTATTTTCTTAATATCATTTGGATTAAAGTACTCTCTTAGGGCTTCTTCAGAAATGTACCATTTCCCACCAACTTTGCGGGCTTTCAAATTTCCTTTTGAAATATAAGAACGAAGAGTAACATCAGTAACTGACAATGTTTCACTAAGTTCTTTTAAAGAAAACAATTTTATATTTCCTAATGTAATCGGCATAATTTTATTATAAAATATTTAAAATAATTGTTGTATAATTAATATTTATTTTTCCTTTATCTTTAGTATAGGAGCATCAAAAGAAAGCAACGCACTTTCGTTTATAACTCCATTGCGATTTTTCAATATATGGACTTCAAAGTCAATAGTTCTGTCATTAATTGAAATATCATCTCCTTTGCAGTTTTTTAATTTCTTCTTTTTAGTTCCGTCTTTTGTGCTATCTTCATCGGCTTTTTCTTTGTCAATTGCGGTTTTCCAGTTATAAAGACCGAGAACAACATTTGCGTCTTCTTCAAGGTTTCCAGCTTCTTTTAAATTATCAAGTTGTGGTTTGGCTTTTGCATTTTCACGATTAAGCTGGCAGCCGACAATTAGCGGAATATCCAAGCGGGTAGCAGTTTCACGCAGCGATTCTGAAATACGGGCTATTTTCACACGTTCATTTTCGTATTTACCACCAAATTTGATTCTTTGAGCATAGTCAATGAAAACAGCTCCTACATCGTATTTATAAGTTAAATTTTCCAAAGAACCAGAAAGGGTTTCGACTTCTAAAGGAGTATCAATAAGCCACAAGCGATTTTCATTTACATATTCATCATATAATGAAACGCTTTGATTTATTCTGTAAAAAGGATTATTCAAGCCGCTTTTATGGTGTTTTTCCTGTTGTTTTAAGCCGCCTTTTAAGTAATATTCAATTTGTTGTGTGTTTTTGTATTTGAGTGATTCATTTATAATAGTTTCGCTCATAAGATTAATAATTTTTATATAAAGAGCAGTTTTGCTTTCTTCATAAGAGAAAAAGAAAAAACTTTTAGCAGGGTATTGAGCGACTAAATTATTCATTAAATTAAGTAAAAATGTAGTTTTGCAGTGGCTTGGACGCCCTGCAACAAGAGTAATTGCACCGCTTGGAATACTAACGAACTGGTCAATACTTTCATAGCAGGTTTTAAGACCTTCTTGGCGGTTTTGAATATCACGAAGAGCTTTTTCAGTGTTATATGAAGTAACAATATTGCTAACGACAAGAGCTTTTGTTTTTGCAATTCCTTCAGAAAGGAAATTCGCTAAATCATCAAATTTGCCTTGTGAACTGAGTTTTAAAGCATCTTGTAATAACTTTTTGTAGGTTTCTGCCTGCTTTTCTTTTGAACGCTTTTCGTGGAAAGAAAATAGTTTTGCATCTAACAAATTGCGTGGAAAATTAAGCTGTTTTTCAATGGCTTCTAATATGTATTGTGATTTTTCAATTTCATCTGTTTTTAGTTTGCTTTCTAAATGTAAAAGCTCTTCAAGAGCGTTTTCCCGTCCAATATCGTTAGTTAAATCAAACTTGTTTAACACATTTTTCGTTTGCCATTTTACCCAGCTTTCTGCAGATACTATTCTTTTTTGTAATGCTTCAACAGAATTGTATTTTAAAAACTCGTCCGGGTCTTTGTGTGGTTCAGTATTTGCAACATAAACAGAAATATTTTTATTTTTAAGCAGTTCTAAAGCTCTTTCAGTTCCTTTTTTTCCAGCTTCATCGTTATCAAGACATAAAATAATATTTTCTGCTTTACCAAATTTCAATGCGTGATTGATTTGATTTTGAGTAGGGGAGTCGCCACCACAAGCAACAACGCCTTTTATTCCTCGAGTTGTTAAAAGCAAGGCATCAATTATTCCTTCAACGATAATTATGGTAAATTCATTTTTTGCTTCGTAAAAATTGAAAAATTCAGCACCTCTTTCTAATCCTATGGGGTATAGATATTTTGGAGTTATTTCATTACTTATTGTTCTTGAAATGAAGCCATCTAAATAGCCGAATGAATTATATACAGGAATTAAAAGCGGGTGGGTATTGCGAAAAGAACTAAGAACCTCATCAACGAGTAAGGGTGAATGATTTTTTTTGAGTAAAACCTTTTTTAATTCATCAATTACTGGTAGGAAACCAAAATCCATTAAAAGGATTTCGTTTTCGCTATAGCCACGCTCAGTAAGATAATCACGGATTCGCTTTGAAGGACGCAGCCATAAACCACTTTTTGCTATTGAAAGTATATCTTTGAGTAAATTTTCTCTTGATTTTAGGGTTTGAATTTTTTCCTTTTCTTCAGGTGATAATTCAGGGAGCTGAGTATTTGTTAATTCTGCTAATTGTTTGATTGTTTCTTCATTTGTTATAGAATCACGTTCTGCAATATATTCGACAATACCTTGAACGTAACCGCATTTATTTTTTCGATTGCAGTAAATATAATAACCATTTTGAGAAATATAAGCAGTATCCTGATTACAAGAGGGGCATTTTAAGTAGATATAGCGTCCGTGTTCCTTTGGATTGAGTTCGGGCAATGCATCGGCTCTATTTAGTTTTTCAAGTATAGTATGTAAAAAAGTTCTTATATTTTTCATTTATTCATATGTTTTTTATTTATTTTATTACAAATATAATATGTTCTTTTTGTTTATGCAAGTAGTTTTTATGTTTGTAGTATAGTTATTATATGAATTCTATTGGATTATGTATAAAAAAGCCCCAATATGAAATAATCAAAACTGGGGCAAAGAACTTATAAATTCGTTACAAATCATTCTTGCTATTACAATTTGATTTGGATATCCCAGTGTAATCGAAATTGCCTTAATATTAATCACAGCAGAAATTAAGTACAGTATTGCAAAAAAGTCTTAAGGGTCTCCTCCTAAATCTGTTTCAATTATTAGATTCATTGTTTAAAATAAATTTGTTATTAAATGATAAATTTATTATTTCATTTAATTGCTTATTCCTATTCTTTCAGATAAAACTTTTTTGATTCTTTCAAATTCATTATCATCTTCTGTGTAAGGATGAGAATAACTCTCAATTAAAACAAGATTCTGTTTATGTTCATCTTTGAATAATTTTTCCATATCATCAACAATAATAACCTCTGCTAGCTTTGAATCAGGTATACATGTCAAATCTTTGTATCTCTTATTTATACTTTCTGGTCGATCTTGCCAATTTACATACTCAACATTGACAAACCACTCAGGAACATTTCCCTCATCATATAGAATTTTGATAAATCTTCTTAAGTAGTTTTCATCGACATAAGTAAACATTACAATCCGTTCAAACCTTACTCTACAAAATTCTAAAAAATCAAATAAGCCAGGCCTTGGAAACAAAGATACAGCACTAGATACCAATGTTCCTTCAAAATCAAGTGCGATAACTTTTATTGTCATTATATTATAATCCTCCAATCCATTATTAATATTTTTCAATTAAACGCTTAAACATTAAAACGCTTAAACATTTAACCATCTAAACATTTAAATATTTAATGACCTCGTCTCTTTCGTGGTCCTATAGGTATAGTCACATTACGAAATACACGAGGATTATAATTATTTCTATATTTATAATAATCAGGTATTAGCTCATAATAATCTGCCAGCCACTTCTCATCTAATAAATCTTTTAAATCTAATTCACATAGCTCCGCCAGAACTTTAATAAAGCGTTTCGGGACTAAAGCAGTTGAATTTTCAATATCCCAAATAACAAAATCAGTTTTATAGCCCATCTTTTCTGATATTTTTCGCTGAGTTATTCTGTTATAACGTCTAATTGCAGAATATTCTTTTCCTAACATATTTTACCTCAAAATATTTAAAACATATATAAACTCATTGCATTAAATATAAACGTTTTAAAGGATAATCAATTATATTGAAGTGTATTGATTTGTATTGCATTAAAAATAAACTTATTGCAACTAATAGCAACTCGTATTTATGAGGTTATATAAGAGATTTGTCAAAAACAATACTTGTTTTATAATGTAGTGTAGTATTATATGAGTTCACACTAAAAACGATAATATGTCATTTCCGAGTAATCGGAAATTCACTCCCAACTTGGTTTATAGATACCCGTTTTCATTGGTATGACACTTTTTAGAGTGGACTCATTAATTGATTTTTTAATAAAATTTAGAATCCTATCATTTTACTATTTTAATTCATAAAAGACAGGATTCTAAAATATGATTTTATTTTACATTTTCTAATTAATTATTTACATTTACAACACAGGAATATTTTGATGAATTTGTGTATCCATCTTTCCGAGCATAAAAATAATAAATACCTGTAACACCTGCTTTATCTTCTGGAACAGCACCATAAAAAGTAGCATTTCCGTTAGAATCAGTTACTAAATCTTCAAATCTATCACGATACCAAGCTAATGTAACTGTAATGGTCGCATTTGGTACAGGAACATTATTTTCATCTCTAACTGTAAAAGTTATAATATGCTCTTGTCCCGGATTTTCTGGTGAAGGAGGACAATTGTAATCCAAGTCTAAGGAACCAGGAACACTAACATTAATTGTTCCGCATGCTTCTCCATAATCATAACCCGATTTAGTTGCT
>CAZCHH010000033.1:0-673 GCA_964498585.1 uncultured Hyphomicrobiales bacterium | reverse complement strand
GATTTCCCGGAACTCTCCAATTACTTATTGGTGGAGATGGAATTCCATCTATTCCTGTAGTTCCATCATAAGAAGTTCCAAAAGGATTAGTACAATGAATACTAACACCTTGAACGGGCACTCCTCCAGAAGTTACTAAAACATTAAAGCTATAGAAATCACCACCTTTCAAATATTGAACTGAAGGTGAAACAGAAACATCTAACTTTTTCGGAGGTTCAATTACTTCTATATTTCTATATATAGCTTGACTTGAAATGTAACCTGTTTTTTCAGCTTTGAAGCTTATATTGAAATTTCCAGTTCTGCTACAATCGACTTCATAATATACAATACCATTACTATTTGTTGTCCTTTGTTGAGTTGAACCAAGAATATCATCTCCAATTATCACATTAGCACCATTTACAAAATTTCCTTGATTATCTCTAACTTTTATCTCATAGCCCACATACTTGCCTATTTCTCTGGTTTGTGAATTTTCTGGGGATACTTCAATAATTAAAGATTTTTTTGGTACATCAATTATTGTTAATTGACGTTCAACCTGTAAGCTTGAGTTGTATTCTGTTTTAGTTGCTTGAAATTTATTAGTAAAACTTCCAATCTTACTGCAGTAAACAGTATAAGTGGCTATTCCACTACTATACGTTGTTTTTTGTTGAGTTGAACT
>CAZCHH010000032.1:0-41885 GCA_964498585.1 uncultured Hyphomicrobiales bacterium | reverse complement strand
AGCACAGTCAAGGGTTATTCTTGTTACAAATATATAATTCCTACGGAATAAATTTAAAAGAACAAAATTACTATAACACCCTTTTATACAAGAACTAATATTTGTGTATAATCGTTAGCCTTATTAGGAGGGGAATAAGAACTGTTCTGAGTTTTAGCGTTCCCCCTCCTAACAAGGAGGGGAAAGGGGAGGTGTATTATTGTCTTTTTAAACACTTAAATTAACTTTAAGATTATTCTTATATTACATACACTTACTACAACTAGGATAGTTGAGTTTTTATTCTTCAGATGGACTCCACGCCCCAAGGTGGAGTCCATCTATTTTCCTTTTATATTATTGTTTGCAAAATTTAATCCCTGGCGGGATAGTTTGCATTTTCTTTTTCTTTGAACTGTGATTGAAAGGATTTAAAGATTTCCTGATTATTCTTTCTTTATTAATCAGGAAATCCTGTAATCTTTTAATCAAGGTTCTGACTTCTATGATTAATTTCTTTTGTCTTAACATCAGTAGAAATAAGCATCAATTCCTATTTTATCTTGTTAGCTTATTTTTACTTCTATTTCCCAAGATGAAATTTGGAAACAATCTTCAATTCCAATCTTACGAATAAATAATTCCTTATTAACTGTCCTTTTCAGCTTTTGGATGTGCTTTTTTGTATGCATCTTTCAATTTTTCTATTGATAAATGAGTATATACCTGAGTAGAAGAAAGCGAAGAATGTCCGAGCATTTCGCTAACAGATTGAATATCGGCGCCATTATCAAGCAAGTGAGTTGCAAAGCTGTGGC
This sequence comes from uncultured Hyphomicrobiales bacterium, assembly GCA_964498585.1. Classification (GTDB taxonomy): domain Bacteria; phylum Bacteroidota; class Ignavibacteria; order Kapaibacteriales; family UBA2268; genus JAAYJM01. The sequence goes on along the minus strand of CAZCHH010000032.1, from coordinate 41,088 downwards.
GGAAAATGTGCGGGCTTTTCTGTTTTGCTTCTGTAACTGAAAGCATTTTTTTATGAATAATGCGGTAACCATCTGTAGCAGTCAACGGCTTTCCGTTTTTTGTAATGAATATAAAATCAGTTTGATTGCTGTCTTTGATTTTATTTCTTAGTGAAAGATAATGTTTGAGTGCTTTTATTGCTTTTTCCCCAAGCGGCACAACCCGTTCTTTTCTGCCTTTACCAATTACTCTTAAAGTGTGATTTTGAAAATCAATTTCTTTTTTTGTTAAAGAAAGAGCTTCCGAAATACGCAGACCAGAGCTATATAGCAATTCAGATAGAGCTAAATTGCGTGCTTCAATAGGATTATCTATATTTTCTAAATTTTCAGAATTTTTAAAATACGTTTCAGTTTCGCTCTTTACAAGATAAGAGGGCAGTTTTATTTCCTTTTTGGGATAAGTAAGTAAGCTAGCGGGATTCTTTTCAATTATTCTTTTCATTAGTAAAAATTTGAAAAAAGATTTTACTGCTGAGATTTTTAGCCGTAATGATATTTTTGATTTCTTTTGATGATACAGATATGGAACAAAAGGACGAAGTGTTTTATAATTCATTTCTTCGAGAGCTGGTATTTCATCAAATTCCTTGGTTAAATAATCAATTAACTGGTTTAATGCAATGCTGTATGTTACTATAGTATTTTTAGAATAATTACGCTCTACCTCGCAATAGTTAAGGAATTTTTCAATTGCCGCTTCTATATTTATTTTTTCCACTTTTTTAATCTTTTCCCTATTTTAATTATCAAATATACAAATTTTTGTGATGTGTTGCCATTGTTAATTAAATTCATAGAAGAACTGGCGTTTCTTTCCGCAAAAAAGGTGCTGGGGAAATGTGGAATAGAAAGTCATTTGAACAACTTGTTGATAGTATGATACAAATTACATTATAAACTGTCATAAATAATATGAATATATGAATTGTCATTCTGGCGTATGCCAGAATCCATATCGTTATTTTTAGAATTCTATGATAGATTCTGACATTCGTCAGAATGACATTTTTATCACTTAATACTGGAAATTATATAACACTACTCTTTTTACTTTCTTAAAGTTACTCGTAACTTTACTAAAGTTGAAATATAACATTTTAGATTCCTCAATAAGTTTATAAATTATAAAAAAGCCACACCTTGCGATGTGGCTTATTATATTTCTCTAATCTACTATTTGTTTCTTAAACAACTACTTTGTAGGAATATAATAGCTTATTTTTATTTGTGGTGATAAGTAACCTTGCTCAGCGAAGTATGAGCCGAATTTTTCTTCGTCTTTAGGGAAATACATATTGTAATCCAACAAAAGCCCGACAGACATATTATCAAGTAATTTGCAATCGACACCAGCTCCGACATTGAAACCAAAGCTTGTTCCTTTTAATTCTTCTGTAACCATTTTAATTACATCGCCACCAACTCCATCACTTCGATAAGCCCAGTTGTAAAGTCCGATACCAGCTCTAGCAAAAGGCCTTATTAAATCCTCCATCATCATTTCATTAAAATAATAAACTCCGTTTAATGAAATTGCCATATTTGTTAGAACTGGGTCTTTCCAATATCCCTTTTGCTCATCTTTAATGAAGTTGAAACTATAATTCACTATCGCTTCAATTCCGATTTGCTCTGTAAAAAAGTAGCTTACTCCCAAACCGAACTGAGGACCTAAATTAAGCATATCAGTTGTTTTTAAATTAGCACTGTTATCACCGTTTGTAGGAATACCTAATCCACCATAAAGTGAAATACCAATATTATCTTTCAATCCACCTTCAGCAAATACCTGCTGACTTCCTAATATCGGTAATAAAGCTAAAAGTATTAGCAAACTGAACTTTTTCATAACTCCTCCTAAAATTATTGATTAAAACTTGCGTAACCTTTACACAAGCTAATTTTTCAAATAATATTATTAAAAAAAGAAAATCAATTATCGCTTTTTATATAATCATTAGTTTTAACCATATAGTTAAATCTAATGGTTCAAAATCAAAAATAATTTATAAATTATTCAAGAGAAATTTCATTTATTTCTGAAATAATGATTCTCGCATTAAATAAGTTTCTCTTTAATTTATATACGAATAAGTTGTTAAAATGTTAATAAAAAAAAAATATTTTTTCCTGTAATTCCTGTAATTGATAATATGATAATAAAAGCATTATTCTACTAACCAGATGGTTGATAACCTCACGAAAAATTTAAATATTTGTTAGAAATCTCAAGTACAATTTTAACATTGAGTTGTGAGATTCTTCCCTGCGCTTACCAATGACATCTTTACATTTGTCGGTCATTCTGAGCGGAGCGAAGAATCCAGAGGATAGTGATTTAAAGAATTTTTTCTGGATTCTTCACTTCGTTCCTAATGAACCACTTTGTTTTTTTGCACGTAACAATATGTATAACATATATTTATATTGATTTTATATGTTGAGTAAAGTCATCGGACATCTGCCAGATGTCCGATGACTAAAAAGTTCATTTTCTCAAAAGTAAACGTCTTCGTTTATATTCGCTTCAGAATGACAGACCAAGATGGATTCTGACATCCGTCAGAATGACAAAGAAAAAATAACAATTAACAATTAATAATTAATAATTCCCTACCGCCTGCAAATATTTAGTAGTTAAATATTTATAGTTGGTTTTAAATTCGATTAACTGGTCTTGCGATTTCTGAAGTGTCGCTTTTGCTTCAAGGAAATCAGAAAGAGCAACCACCCCGGATTTGTAGTTAGATTCGACTACTTTAAAATTCTCTTTTGCTTCTTCAATCATAATGTTGCCGAGTTCAATGTTTTGGTATGCTTCAGAAAGCGATTTCCACGCCTGGCTGATTTGAAGAGAAAGCAGTTCAGATGTTTCTTTTTTAGTAATACTTGTAATTTCTTCCTGAATTTTCTTTTCTTCTATTTTGTGTGAAGCTTCCCACCAGCCGGAAATTGGAATACTAACAGTTCCAACTAAAAGAGCGTTATAGCTTGTTTTTTCCATTACATTCATTCCCATAAGCACTGCACCGACAGCGACCTGAGGCAAAAATTCACCCCGTTCCAAATCTGTTTCAAGTTCAGCTGCTTTCTTTGCATTTTCGAGTAAATTCATTTCGTATCTGCTGGCAACACCGGTTTCTGCATCTTTGAAATAAAACATCGGCTGCTGAATATCAATCAAAGTATCTATGGGATTGAAATTTTTATCGAATGCAATTCCGATGTGCTGGCAGAGTGCTTCGCGTAGCATATCCAAACCGTTTACTAGCTGAATTTTATTTATTTTCAATTCATTTTGTTTAATGGAAACTTTCAAAACATCGCTTTTATCAACAAGACCAGCGTTATAAGCCGAGTTCACATCTTTGTATAAAATATCTAAAAATTCGATATAAGAATCTAATGTATTTACTTTTTGCTTTGTAGAAACTAATTTCCAGTATAAATCTTCTGTTTTTTCGAGAACAGAGTATTTCTCTATGTTTAATTTGTCATTATTAATATCAACGGCAAGCGAAGCTAATTCATTGCCTTTTCTGATTCTGCCTCCGGCATAAATTGGCTGCATAATCGTAAGATTACCTACCAAAAGGTTATCAAGCATTTCAATTTTTGATGAAGGAAAATATGCGTACTGAGTTGCTTTTGAAATATTATCAGGATTTCCATCGTAAACAGGAAGGTCGCCTCCTTTTTGTTCCATATTCACTAAATAGTCTGCTGCCTGCATACCAATTAAAGATGCTGAAACTGTTGGAAAATATTTAGTATAAGCGGCAGATTTCGTTTCATTTGCTGCTTCAATTTCTAATTGCGATTTCTGAATTTTTGCATTATTTTTCAGTGCTAATTCTTTGCATTGCTGCAAAGTATATTGGCTATTCTGAGAAAAAGCAACTACACTGCTGATTAAAAGCAATAAAGAATAAACGGATAATTTTCTTAATTTCATATTGATTCTCCTTCCAAAGCAACTTGATTTAATTTTCTGTCTCTTTTCCTGTAAATGAGCCAGTAAAGCACTGGCAGAACTAATAAAGTAAGCACCATTGAGACAAGAATTCCGAATGAAATTGTTGAGGCAAATGGTCCCCAAAGTGTAGAACCACTGAGCATCATAGGAACAAGACCAACAGCCGCGGCTGATGACGTTAGAAAGATTGGTCTTAATCTGCGTCTTCCCGCTGCAATAGATGCTTCTTTTACAGTCATATTTGGATTGTCCCGAAGTAACGAAACAGCATAATCAATTAAAATAATTCCGTTTCGAACCACCATTCCAGATAAGCTAATTATACCGAAAAAGGCAGTGAACCCAAATGGATAGCCCATAACAAGAAGTCCGATGTCGGCACCAAGCAAGCTTAAAGGAATTGTCGCCATAATGAGAACTGAAGTTTTTATGCTTTTAAACTGGAAAAGCAAAATAAAGAACACCAGCACAATACCAACAACCAAAGCACCACCAAGTGCCGGATACTGCTCATCTTCATTTTCCTTTTCGCCACCGAAGCTTAATTTGACATTCGAAGGAAGAGATAGTTCGGCAACTTTTTTCATATTGTCTTCCAGCACTTTAGAAGCAAACACATACCTGTCAACATCGACCATTACAGCAATTGTTCTGATTCCGTTGCGCCTTACGATTTGCCCTTCTGTCCATTGCGGTTTTGCTGTTGCGATTGAACGGAGCGGAATATGGTTCGATGTAAGTATAGTCGGGATATACATATCGTTAAGCGAAAAATCTTTTTCTACTTCGTCTTTTTGTTTTTTTAGCTGAACACCTATTGGGTAATCATCTTCCCATATTTTAGTAACTGGCAAACCGCTTTCAGCTATGATGAAAGAAGTTGACAAATCTAAATTCAAAAGTCCGAGCCGCGAAGCTTCAACGTTATTCAACTCAAATTTCACACTTTGCACTTCTTCAAGGAAGTCATCTCTAACCCAGGTTACTCTTTCATCTTTTCTGAAAATATCAGATATTTGTTCGGCTGCTTCTTTTATTTGATGAATGCTGTCGCCGGAAACACGTAATTCGATTGGTCCTTTGCTGGGATTGAAATCAATTTGCTTAAATTTTACGTGTGCCTCCGGGTAAATATTTGCATATTTTGCATAGTAATCATCAATCATTTCAACAGTCTTTTCATTTGAAACTGTGTTTACAATCATTTGAGCATAATTTTTCGAAGGCATATTCGGAGCATAAAGAGTATGGAAACGTGGCGAACTTCCTCCAACAAAAGAACATACATTGGTTACCCGCTTGTCTTTCAGCAAAACTGTTTCAAGTTCTTTGACAATGCTGTCTGTTTTGTTTAATGTAGCTCCTTCAGGCAAATAGATTTCTACTGCGAATTGGTTTCTGTCCATTTTAGGGAAAAGCTCCCTGTCTGCATAAGCAACTAATATTACACCAACTACAATAGAAAGCACTCCGCCGGCAATAGTTATTTTGGGAAATTTAAACGCTTTGTCTAATAAAAAGTTATAAGAATTTTGCATTGTATCCAAAATATTGAATTTTTTCTTTCCATCACTGCTTTTTTCTTCTTTTATTCCTTTTTTTATTAAAGTATAGCATAAATAAGGAACGAGCAGCGCAGAAACGAGAATTGAAGCTCCAAGTGCAATAGCAACTGACATTGGGAAACTGCCAATAAAATCTTTTCCAACGCCACTCATAACAAACATAATTGGGGTGAAGCACGATAGAATAGCAAGAGTTGCTGTAAAAACAGGTAAGAACAATTCTTTCACACTGCCTAATGCAGCTTTGTAAGGTTTAATGTTGTGGTCTAATTTTTCTACGTAATTATCTATTATAACAATGGAATTATCCACCACCATACCAAGCACCGCGATTAATGCGGCAAGCGTAACTGTATCAAGCTGCATTCCAATCATATACATTACTCCGATTGAAATGAGTATTGCGATTGGAATAGTCGCTGCTGCAACAGAGGAAACCCTGAAAGGTAGCAAAAGCATTGTAACAAGAATAACTGAAAGAATTGCAATTCCAAATTCTTTTAAGAAAAATTCAATGGAATTTCCAACAATTTCTGCCTGATTTACAATTCGGGTAATTCTAACATCGCCCGGCAATTCTTTTTCATAATTATCAATGACTTCTTTCACTTCGTGCCCAAAATCAACGATATTGTTTCCAACGAGCATTTCAATTGAAAGAATCAGGCACTTAGTTTGATTATTCGTAATATAGCTGTCTGGTTCTTTCATTTCACGCTTCACGTAAGCAATATCTTTCACACGAACAACGGCACCAGTAACAGGGTCATTAAAAACTATTTGCTCGCTTATATCTTCAATATTTTTAAATTTAGATGAAAAATGAACGGGCATCTCAATTGTATTATCTTTGATTTTACCAGCATAAGTGATTGCGCCGTCAGTTTGGAATGACATCATAATCATCATCGGTTTAACGCCGTAGTATGACATTTTTTCCGGCTGCAAATAAATATTAATTACCTCGTTTTGCATTCCAACGCGATTAATTTTAGAAACCGAAGGATTTTGACGCAAACGGGCTTCCAAACCCTTCATTATATCATTTAATTCTTTATAGCTTTTTGTGTCCGATTCCAAGCTAATCAGCATTGCCGAGGTATTACCAAAATCGTCATTAACAAAAATATCGTATAAGTCGTTCGGCAGCTGAGCTTTTAATACATTAAGCCCGTGTTTGATTTTTGCCCAAAAATCTGGTGGATTCTTGACGTTATCGTTAATTTCAACGAAAAAGTAAGTAATGCCTTCTTTAGATTGAGAATATGTTTTCTTCTTGTTAACTTCCTTATAAGTAAAAAGATAATCCTCAATTGGCTGAGCTATTTGATTCTCCATTTCCTCCGATGTCGCGCCGGGCATAGCAGCAACAATAACCCCCTGACGAATTGTGAAATCCGGAAATTCCTGACGTGGCATTACAACAAGGGAGTATATTCCGTAAATCATTAGAACAGCAGTAATTAAAAGCGTAATTTGCTTGTATTTTATTGCTGCTTCTATTATATTAAATTTTTTCTTCATCTTTTGCCGTTTCTTTTATTGATTTACTACAATAGAAGCACCATCGAACAGTTTTTGCTGACCAGCAATAACGATTTTATTGCCTGCGTCAAGTCCGCTACGAATAATGATATTATTCCCCTGATATGCTCCAACGCTTACTTCCTGCTTGGTAACGCTGTTATTACTATTTACAAGGTAAACATAATTTTTCTTGTTTTGGCTAACAACTGCATTGCTTGGAACTGAAATTGTCCCGTTATTTGAATTGGATTTTAGATAGACATTGCAAACCATACCGGGTTTAAGCAAATTGTTTTGATTCTGAATTTTTATTTTTATATCGTAAGTATGAGAAATAGGATTGGAGACAATGCCAATTTCCTGTATTGTTCCATTAAATTCCTGATTGTCTAATGCTGGAACAAGAATTTTTGCTACTTCACCTTTTTTAATTTTTGAAATTTCATTTTCCTGGATTGGCACTTTGATTAGCACTTCGTCTATTTTATAAAGAGTAAAAGCCGAGCCGGCAAGCAATGAATTTGAACCGGGTTCAATATTTTTTTTGCCGACCATAGCACTTATGGGAGCTTTTAAAACGCAATCCTTCAAATTCTTTCTTGCCATTTCAACAGATGACTCAGCTTGCTGCAATTTCGTTTCAATATCAATATATTTAATTTCCGGCAAACTTCCTTCTTTGTAAACTTTCGTTAAGCGTTCATAAGCGTCACGGGCTTGCTTTTCCATTGCTTCAGTCATTTTTAAGCTGCTTTTTGCTGATTCGTTATTCATTTCTGCCAGAACCGTCCCCTTTGAAACGAACTGCCCTTCTGAAACATAGACTTTTTCGACAGTTCCGGGCATTGAAAAATTTAATGGAACGGTAAGCGATGCTTCTACGTTTCCAATATAATAATTAGAGTTAATATTAGTATCAATAGTAACTTCAGCAATATTTACCGGAAATATTTTAATATCTCTTTCGGAAAGCGTTTCAGACTTGCTTCTATTGCAACTCTGAAGGACGAGCAAGCTTAAGAAAGCCGCACCCAGAATTTTTAATTTTTGTAAGTTCATAATTTTCCCTTATTTATGAATATTGAACATTTATCGTATTTTAGTCGAATATATTTTAAAATATTTACTATTAGTTAATTTCTTATACAATTTCCAGTATTTTGTGGTATAATGTCATTCTGACGGATGTCAGAATCTATCTTTAATATCTAAAAGAACAAGATTGATTCTGACATCCGTCAGAATGACACTTCATATTGTTTATGACATTTTATAATGGAATTTATAATACTTTAATTTTCTCATCTTATCCTCCTTTCCAAGTTCAACTTGGGAAGGAGAACGTTAAACTTTTTAATTTTCTTGTCATGCTATCAATTTGTTGATAGTATGACTGAAAAAACCATTATTCTAAATCTCAAACACTGTGTTAGCAATGACTTGTGAGATTCCTCACTTTGTTACCAATGACATCGTAGTTTGTCATTCTGACGGATGTCAGAATCCATCTTGGTTTTCCCTAAAGAGAATGGACAAAGAAATATTTTAGTCATTAGTCATTGGTTGTTAGCAAAATTCGAATGACTAATAACAAATGACTAATGACCTATAAAAACTATTTTTAAGATTGATTCTGACATCCGTCAGAATGACACTTTTACTTATGTTATCTCCATTTAAATAAAGGTCTTGCTTTATCTGGGGATTCGGAAAGACAGGATAAAATAATGTATCCTGAATTTTTTCCCTTATATTCATTCCATTTAAAATTATTTTCATATCAAATACAAAACTAATAACGTATATTGGTCGAATATGTTGCAAAAAAAATGCAATTTATCTTATTCCCCTTAATATAATACTGCTTAAAAATCTGACCGATTGCTCCCATTCGATTCTTTTGTTTTTTAGCAGATAATTAGAAATAAGGTCGCGGTTGATAGTAATTAGCAGTTCGGCTAAATTCTTGGTATTGCTCATATCAAGCGAAAGGAACTCTTTTCTGTTAATGCCAAATACAAGTATGCTTTCGAGAAATTCAATATCTTTATCGTAGAACAAGCGGTCAATATTTTTGCTTAAATAATCATTATCTTTTAGCTCTTCGAGGATTAGCCGGTATAAATCAAGAACTGCCCTTACTTCTTCGATTAATATCTCAAAATATCCCAGCAATTTCTCTGAAGCAGAACTTATTTGATTTACTTTTTCTCTGATGTTGAATAGCAAGGATTTTGCCACCTGATTAATTACATCTAAAAATACTTCATCTTTGGATTTATAGTAATAATAGAGGGTGCTTTTACCTTTTTTTACGGCTTTAGCAATGTCTTCCATAGTAGTTTTAAAAAAACCATACTTCATAAACAAATGCCTTGCTGCTTCTATTATTTCAGCTTTGATTTCTTCTTCTGTTTTCTTTAATCGTGCCATTTTATTTGTTTATTTATGTTATTCGACTAATATCGTTTTTCATTCTACAAAATTATAAAGAAAACAAATACAATCCAAATAAAAAAATAAAATCTTTCTAATCTATCTAAACTTTATTTCATCTCTATTTAAATAAAGTATTTCTTTTATCAGGGGGTTTCCTATGACATCGTAGTTTGTCATTCTGGCGTATGCCAGAATCCATCTTATAATTGTGCAGTTGCTATTCTTATTAGATATTACAAAGAAGCATTTGGGCTTGCCCAAATGTGACAAGTGAGCAAGCTCACTTGCTTTCTTAAGATGGATTCTGACATACGTCAGAATGACACTTTTAGTGATGTCATCTCCATTTAAATAAAGGTCTTCCTTTATCTTGGGGGTCGAAATGACAAAATATAATAAATCTTTTAACGAATTAATACAATGGTAGTTCAGTATGAAAGAAAAATAAAAATTTATAAATTCGTTTTAAGCAGAAATTTGTAATGATTGATTTCTTATAATAATTTCTGGATTAGCGTTAGCAGGTGGAATAGGAAGTTTTGTTAGCTTTAATAATTCAATATGTTCTTTCATACCGTACTTTGCTTTATAGATGCAATCTTCAATTGAATTACCCACTCCAGAAAAACCAATTATATCAGGAGAATAAAATCCAAAGAAATCAGATTCTTCTGTTGCTTCTATAACTAGTGAATATTGTAAATCTAACATAATAACTCCATTTATTTTAAACCCGCTGCTTTTAAAATTGATTCACATGTTCCTTTGGGAATTTCCTTTGAACCATGAAAATCTATCCTAATCAGATTCGGACATCCTTCTTTCAAATAATACCTTATTGAACCTTTTTCTTTTATCAGATAAAATCCATTTCTTTCTAAAAGCCGAACTAATTCAGAAAATTTCATAATATTTACAATATATTAATGACAAAACATTAATAAATTTATTTTATTTAAATCTTAAGTTCATAAATTTTCTTTAATCAAATTCAAATATAATAAAAATATTCAATTTTATTGACAAATAATTAACCTATATTATTCATAAATAAAAAAGGAAATTCTTTATCACTCATTCCCAAGTTGCACTTGGGAATGTAATTCACAAAAGCTATGCTTAAACTCTTAATTCTTAAAAAATGTAAAGTACAGCTAGAAAAGAAATCTTCCTTCCCAAGTTCAACTTGAGAAGGAGTTCAATAATTTTTAAAATTTTTACAATAATATAATTATTCATACGACTTAATTATTATTAAATGAGAATTATTATTGTTTAATAATTATTATGAATAGAGAAGAAATCAAAGAGATTTTAAAAGAACACGAGTTAAAAGTAACTCCACAGCGAATTTTAATTCTAGATGCGATGTATAGTTTGAAAAATCATCCAACAGCAGAGCAAATTCTTGAATATATCAAAAGTATAAGTGATGATGTTCCTACGGCAACGGTCTACAAAATATTGGAACTATACGTAAATAAAGGTATAATTAAAAGAGTAAAAACTGATGAAGATGTTATGAGATACGATTCGATCCTAGACAAGCACCATCACATTTATTGTCTTCAGTGCAATAAAATCCAGGATTATTACGATAGCGAGTTAGACTCCCTTTTAGAAAAATATTTCAAAAAAAAGAAAATTAATAATTTTGAAATAAAAGATATAAAACTTCAAATTATAGGTGAATTTAAGAATATTTAAATAATTTTTTCACAAATATATAAAGGTAAAACTATGGAAAACCAGGAAGTATTCTCAATGCCGAGAATTAATGAACCAGCACCAGCATTCACTGCTGTAACAACACAGGGGACAATCAATTTCCCAGAAGATTATAAAGGAAGTTGGGTGATTTTATTCAGCCATCCAGCCGATTTCACACCCGTTTGCACTTCTGAATTTATGACTTTTGCAAATATGGAAAAACAATTCAACGAAGCAAACTGCAAACTCGTTGGACTTTCCGTTGACGGACTTTACAGCCATATCGCATGGCTCCGCACTATTAAAGAAAAAATTGAATATAAAGGAATGAAAAATATTGAAGTAACATTTCCTTTGATTGAAGACATAACAATGGAAGTCGGAAAAAAATATGGTATGATTCAGCCCGGCGAAAGCGACACAAAAGCAGTCAGAGCCGTATTCTTTATTGACCCCAAAGGTATTATAAGAGCTATTATTTATTATCCACTTAGCTTGGGACGCAACTTCAATGAACTATATCGTGCTTTAATCGCACTTCAGACTGCAGATGCATTTTCAGTGGCTACTCCCGCAGACTGGCATCCCGGCGATGACGTAATTGTTCCAACTGCCGGCTCTTGCGGCGTTGCTAAAGAAAGAATGGAATCAAAAGATGAGGACGTTCATTGCTACGATTGGTTCTTCTGCACTAAAAAATTAGATAAGCAAAAAGTTTTGGATACTATTTTAAAGAAGTAGTTTTTAAACTTATCCAAGATTAACAATATAAGTATAATCTCCGATACCGTGAGCGAGGAATCTCAAGCTATGTGATAACAAGTAGTTGTGAGATTCCTCACTTCGTTACCAATGACATCGTTATTTGTCGGTCATTCTGAACGAAGTGAAGAATCCAGAGAATTGTGGTTTAAAGGTATTTTTCTGGATTCTTCACTTCGTTCAGAATGACTGTGTTAAGTGATGTCATCTCCATTATAATAAAGCATTTGCTTCACAAGGGGATTCGAAATTACAATTTTACTTTTTCTTTACGAAAGTTAAGAAACTTTCGCAAAGTAAAAGAATAAATACTTTTGCACGAGTTTCTTAACTTTGCAAAAGTTTATACTTATGTCATCTACATTAAAATATAAGCACTTCCCTTAGAATAAATACAAAAAAGGAGAAATTAGCTCCTTTTTTTTATTATAGAATTACGATTTCTTCATTGCTTCGGCACCACTGACAATTTCAAGCATTTCCTTAGTAATAGATGCCTGGCGGACTTTGTTATAAGCTAATTCCAGGTATTTAATTAAGTCGTTTGCATTATTTGTAGCGTTTTCCATAGCCATCATCTGAGCAGCTTGCTGGGCAGCGTTGGATTCTAACAAAGCACTCCAGGTTTGAATATCTAACTGAAGCGGTAAAAGATTATCTAAAATTAATTCTTTATTAGGTTCAAAAATGTAATTTAAATTTATTTTTGAATTAGCTTTTTCAGCAATAGCTTTCACCGGTTCAATCGGCAAAAGATTTTTCATTCTGGGAACCTGGGTAAGCAGATTTTTAAATTCATTAAAGAAAATCATCACTTTGTCAAATTCACCGTTAATATATTTCTCTGTTACTAAAGATGTAATATCTTTAGCAGTAGAAAATTCCAATTTTTGAAAGATACCGGAATAATTTTTCAGTATAAATATATTAGTTTTATTAAAATAGGAGAAAGATTTTTTTCCAACAGTAATAAGAATAACATTAGCATTTGGATATTTGCTAATAATTTCCTCTTTAATGTAATTATGAGCAAATCTTAAGATGTTCGAATTGAAGCTACCACATAAGCCCTTGTCTGAAGCGACCACAATTGCAGCAATATTTTTAATTTCGTTGTGTGTGTGAATTAACGGACTGCTGTAATCTTCGCCTACAGAATGAATCAGATTGCTAAGAACGAGTTCAAGTTTTTCCGAGTATGGCCGGTTGGACCAAATTTTTTCCTGTGCCCTTCTTAGTTTTGATGCAGCGACCATTCTCATCGCTTGTGTGATTTTTGCATTATTTTTTACTGCTGCTATCCTTCTTCGAATATCGCGAGGTGTTGGCATTTATACCCTCCTAAAAATTAAATCCCTAATAATTTTTCCATCTCTTTTGCAGATGATTCGTAACATAATCTCTTATGTTATCTTCTAATGTATTGAATTTTATATTTAATTTTGTTTTTGTTAATTTTTTCATATCAGCTTCAGTGAAGTTCTGATATTGTTCTTTTAATTCTTCCGGCATATCCACATATTCGATTTTCGGTTCTAATTCCATTGCTGTAAATACTGCCTTTACTAAATCGTTCCATGAGCGGGCTTTCCCTGTTCCAAGATTAAATAAACCGCAAATTTTCTTTTGATATAATTCCCAAATAATATCTATTACATCTTTCACATAAACAAAATCGCGCATTTGCTCGCCGTCTTTAAAATCAGGGCTGTTCGATTTAAACAGCTTAACTTTGCCGGTATTCTTTATTTGATTGTATGATTTGAAAACCATACTCGCCATATTTCCTTTATGGTATTCGTTTGGCCCGAAAACATTAAAGAATTTTAAACCAATGAACTGCTTAAACAAATCATTTTTTTCTGCCCATTCGTCAAATACCTGCTTTGAATAACCATATACATTCAGTGGAATATAGTTTTGAACGACAGAATCGCTATACCCATTTTCACCAGAACCATAAGTTGCGGCGCTGCTTGCATAAATAAATCTAATATTATGCTCAGTTGAATACATTGCTAAAGTCTTGGAATATTGAAAGTTATTGTCCATCATATAGTCAGCATCTGTTTCAGTAGTTACTGAGCAGGCACCAAAATGAAAAATTGCTTCTATTGGCAAATCATCTAAACGCTCTGCCTCAAGAAGTTCAATAAAAACGTGCTTATCTATATAATCAAAATACTTTCTATTGACAAGGTTTTTCCACTTTTCGCTGTTTCCGAGATGGTCAACAATAACTATATCTTTTATTCCTTCGTCGTTCAGTTTCTTTACGAAACAAGAACCAATAAATCCAGCACCGCCAGTTACAATAATCATTTTATGTCGTTCTTTTCTTTAAATTTAACAATAAAACCATCTAAAGCAATTTTCAAAGTTGATACTATCTCCGGAGTTAATTCTTTTTTAACAGAAATATCTTCGAATAAATCCGGGTATTTATTTTCAATTTCAGGGAACAACTCTTTTTCAAATTTATCAAGCACTTCAATCGGCAGTTCATCAAGGTAACCATTTGTAGCAGTCCAAATCAAAATGACTTGCTTTTCTACCGGCATAGGAACAAATTGCTTTTGCTTCAAAATTTCAGTTAATCTTGCTCCGCGTCTTAATTGCTGCTGAGTTGCTTTATCCAAATCGGAGCCGAATTTAGCAAACGCTTCGAGTTCACGATATTGAGCTAAATCAAGCTTCAAAGGTCCGGCAACTTTCTTCATTGCCTTGATTTGTGCATTTCCACCGACACGGGAAACAGAAATACCAACGTTAAGAGCTGGACGAATACCAGAGTTAAAGAGGTTTGGCTCTAAATAAATCTGACCATCTGTAATAGAAATTACGTTTGTAGGGATATAAGCGGCAACATCTCCTGCCTGAGTTTCGATTACCGGCAATGCAGTTAAGGAACCACCTTTCATTGCGTCAGAAAATTTTGCTGCTCTTTCTAACAAACGGCTATGAAGATAGAAAATATCGCCGGGATACGCCTCGCGTCCGGGAGGACGTCTCAAAAGCAAAGATACCTGACGAT
The DNA here is from genome assembly GCA_964498585.1 of uncultured Hyphomicrobiales bacterium. GTDB lineage: Bacteria > Bacteroidota > Ignavibacteria > Kapaibacteriales > UBA2268 > JAAYJM01. The sequence goes on along the minus strand of CAZCHH010000032.1, from coordinate 26,033 downwards.
ATGCAGCTGCCTGTTTGGATAAATCATCATAAATCACAAGGGAGTGCATACCGTTATCGCGGAAATATTCGCCCATAGAGCAACCGCTGAAAGGGGCTATAAATTGCAGTGGTGCAGGGTCTGAAGCATTTGCAGCTACAATAATAGTATATTCCATTGCACCAAATTGTTCTAAATAAGAAACAACGTTAGCAACGGTAGAACCTTTTTGTCCAACAGCAACGTAGATGCAATATACCGGCTTAATGCCTTTTTTCTTTGCATCTTCGGAATGAGTATATTTTTGATTTATAATCGTATCAAGAGCAATAGCAGTTTTTCCTGTTTGTCTGTCGCCGATAATAAGTTCGCGTTGTCCTCTGCCAATTGGAATAAGAGCATCAATTACTTTTAAGCCGGTTTGCAATGGTTCTTTTACAGGTTGACGGAAAATAACACCGGGTGCTTTTCGTTCAATTGGTAATGTTTGAGTAGTATGCACTTCTCCTTTAGCATCAATAGGAATGCCGAGCGGATTAACAACTCTTCCTAGTAGCTCTGTCCCTACTGGAACGTAAGCAATTTTGCCGGTGCGTCTAACAGTATCGCCTTCTTTTACAAGTCGCTCATCACCAAAAAGCATAATTCCAACGTTATCTTCCTCAAGATTAAGCACCATTCCGAAAACGTCATTTGGAAATTCCACAAGTTCAGATGCCATTACTTTTGTCAAACCATAGACACGAGCTACTCCATCTCCAACTTGCAAGACAGTCCCAACTTCATAAATGTCCGCTTCTTTTTCGAAGCCGGATAATTGTCGTCGAAGAATAGCAGAAATCTCTTCTGGTCTTACTTCTATCATAAATTTTCCTTCATTTATTTATTTTTAATCAATACCTTCTGTAAGTTTTTTAAATAATGTTTCAAGTTGACGTTTTATTGTTGCATCAAAAACCCAGTCATCAATCCTGACAAGCAAGCCACCTTTGATATTTGTATCAATTTTATATGTAGGCAAAATCGTCATTTGGGTCGAAATAGATAATTTTTCAATTACTTTCTTCTTTATATCTTCTGTAAGTTCAATCGCAGAAATAATATCAACTTCGAGCAGATTAATAAGCAAATTATATTGCATTTCATACTGCCTTACAATACTTGGAATAAGCTCACCTCTTCGTTTTTCTAATAGTAGAATAAGGAAATTCAGGGTTAATTCTGATATTTTAATTTCAGAAAAAATTGCCTTAAATATTCTCTTTTTTTTCCATAGTTGAAATATAGGACTTGCAGTCATTGAACGCAGGTCTTTTGATAAATTAAGAGTAGCGCGTACTCTTTTAATATCATTATATACTGTTTCAGCAATTCCTTCTTTACTTGCAGTATCAAGCAATGCACGGGCATATCTATATGAAACTTTCTGTTCTAACATATTTAATTCTTAGGTAATTTTTCAATATATTTTTCCACTAACTGATAATGCTTTTCCTTGTCAAGATTAGCGTCAATGATTTTTTCGGCAGCATCTACAGCCATTTGTGCAACTTCTTTACGAAGTTCTCCTAATGCTATATTCTTACTCTTTTCTATTTCTCTTATTGCATCATCAAGTTTAGTGCGTTTCATACTATCTGCTTCTTCGGCTGCTTTCTTTATAATCTCTTCTGCACTTTGTCTGCCTTTTGCAACAATTTGAGACATTTCATCTTTAGCAGAATTAATGCGTTTTTCAGATTCCAGAAACAGCTTTTCTGCCTCAAATTTTGTTTTTTCTGCGGTTTCTATTGCAGAATTAATACGCTCTTCTCTTGCCTTTAAACCATTCATTATTGGTTTTGAACCAAATTTTATAATGATAAAAAGAAATATTAAGAAGTTTATTATTGTCCAGATTATTAGTCCCGGATTTACACTCAGTAAGCTATCCATAAAAATCCTTTTATAATTATTAATTATTAATTATTAATTATTAATTATTAATTGTTTGTTTTTAAAGTAATTTTTGTTGATTTAATAATACTTGTTATCATTTTTATTATTTCAACTGCATCATCGTTTATACTTATAAATTCTTTTTCATTTAAATAATTTGTGCCTTTTAACAATTCAATCCAATATAATGATTCATTGATTTCTTTTTGAGCAATAGCCAATTTATGTATAAAATCTAATTTACTTTCAGAATATTCTGCTTCTCTTACCATTGCACCAACTGAAGTACCACTTCTAAGAAGTTGTTTAGATAAAACATACTCTTTTTTTTCATTTTGTAAATACTGATACAATTTTACTATTCGTATTGCAAATTCAAAACTTTTCTGTTTTATCACATTCTCTTTCATAAATTATTAATTATTAATTATTAATTATTAATTGTTAATTGTTAATTGTTAATTATATATTTTTAAAACTCAATTCCAAATTCCCGATTCCAAATTCCCGATTCCTAATTCCCGATTCCTAATTCCCGATTCCAAATTCCAAATTCCTGATTCCAAATTCCCGATTCCTAATTCCTAATTCCTAATTCCTAATTCCAAATTCCAAATTCCAAATTCCAAATTCCAAATTCCTGATTCCAAATTCCAAATTCCTGTTTACTATCTCTCTTTCATTAAGCAAATAGGTCATTAATAATTAATAATTAATTAAAACTTAGTTCTCCTCAATTGAGGAGAACTAAGTAGATAGCTGCTTTACTTAATAGCAAGCATTAAACAAATTACGGCTGCAAAGAATGCAACACCTTCGATAAGAGCTGCTGCGATAATCATTGATGTTCTAATCGCACCGGCTGCTTCGGGTTGCCTGCCAGATGCCTCTAAAGCGGCGGCGGCTAATTTACCAATACCTAAACCAGCGCCGACTACTGTAATACCAGCGCCTAGACCTGCGGCTAAATAAGCTAATGAAGCTGCGTCCATTTAAATCTCCATAATTATTAATAAAAAAACTAAAAAAATCTATATAAAAAAATTTATTCATTAATGTGTTGCATGCTCTGCGTGAGCGTCAGAGCCATGCTCGCCTATTGCTAAACCAACAAATATTGCGGTAAGCATTGTAAATATGTATGCCTGAATAAATGCAACCAATAGCTCAAGGAAATAAATGAAAACAGAAAAGCCGACAATAGCTGGCGAAATGAGTATGGTTTTAAAATAAAAGATTAATCCAAGCAAAGCAAAAAGCACCACGTGCCCCGCAGTCATATTTGCAAAAAGACGAATTGTTAATGCAAAGGGTTTTATAAACATCGAAAGGATTTCAATTGGTATCATTATAAAGAACAGCCAGGGCGGAGCACCTCCAAGAAGATGCTTAAAATAATTCACGAGCCCGGCTTCTTTTATTGATGTAATATTTATTACAATAAACGCAGTAACAGCAAGGGCTGCTGTAACTCCAAGCGAGCTTGTAGCAGTATGCCCACCGGGTATTAATCCAATTAAATTCAATCCCAGAATAAAGAAAAATAAAGTTACAAAATAAGGCAGAAGCCGATATACAGCATTTTTGCTTGGTATGTTTGGAACAACTATTTCATCTCTTATGTAGGTAACAAGAACTTCAAACATATTTTGAATTCCACGTGGAGCAAAATTTGGTTTTCTTTTATAAGCATTGCTTGCTTTCTTGAAAAAGATGAACAGAATAATCATCACCAACCACTGGAAGAAAACGAAATTTGTTATAGACAAATCAAGTGCAGGAGGAGTATGGTCAGATGTTTTCACTATATGGCGATTATGCATAGTAAAGATACCAGCTTCTTCCATTTTATTTACAGTTGGGTAGAAATGGAAACCTTCATCATAAAAGATTAGTGGTAGGTCAGCAACGTGGTATGGACCTATGATTAGTCCGTGGTGGTCGCCAAGTTCTCCGAGAAGTTCAAGAAATACATTGCCTTCTGCCGGTGCTTCTGTTTGTGGTTGCTCTGTTGTATTTGACATTTCTTTCCTATTTCTTTTCTTATTTTTGCAAATTTATCAAATTTTTTTTAAAATTTAAGTATAATATTTCAATAATTATTGATAAAAATATTGATATTATGAACGTTAAAGCAAACACAAATTTATCAATTTCTGTAAATTTCAAAATTAGTGTTAAAATAATAATAACAGTAAAAAATCGCACTAAAAATGATGTAAAAAATATTTTATTAAACTGTGCTGAAGGTTTATTTAGATTCTTTTTTATAATGCTTATTGAAATAAAGATGTTAGCAAAAGCTATCATAACAGCAATAATAATTGATAACCAAATCACTTTTTTCCTTTTTCCCTTTTGTCTAATTCACTAATAGTTCTGAAAAAATTATAAAATGCTAATGCTATTCCGAGAAAAGCACATACTAAAATTAATATTGGTTTCGTTTCAAACTTACCATCTAACCACCAACCTAAAAGTATGAAAAGCCCAATAGTAATAAGCATTTGCCAGCTTAAATTCATATAAGGAGCTACTTCAATAAAAATCCTGTTTTTATTTTTTTCTTCCTTATTTTTATTATTTTCCATTTTTTTACAATTTTAATTAATATTATGTTAATTATAAATGTAACTTTTTTAAATTACAATTGTAATAATTCAAAAAATCATTTTGAATTAATTTTTTAAATTTAAACTATTTTAAAAAAATAGCTCATAAAAATATGAAAAAATTTTTACATTTCATAATTTTAATGATAATTTATCAGGTATTTTTTCCGAATATTACTTTTTCTCAATTAACTCTTGATTCTGTATTTAAAAAAGAAAAAATACTATTAGAAGTCGGTATTGCAACTCCGATTGCAATAACTTCAACAGAATTTTTCGATAAATACCAAAGCCAGTATTTAAAAGGAACAAAAAACCAGTTTAAATCGGGAGTTCAATTTCACGTTGCTTTCAAGTGGCTTTATTCAGATTACTACACTTTCGGGATTTCTGCGGATTTTTTCCAATCTAAAATTGAAGATGTTTACTCAATTGATTATGTTTCTTCCCGAGGTATTCCTTATTCAAGATTATATATGCAAAGTATTATTGTAAACACAATACCAGTTTTTCTTACCTGTGAGGTTTCTCCCGTTGTTTCTCAATTTAAAAGTTATTGCGGCTTTGGTATTGGTGCTTCCTGCGGGTATATAACCTGGTGGGAAGAAGTTCATTCAAACTTGTATGATGATATTCGCACTGGCGGAAAGCATATAGACGATAACTTATTTTTTCCTGCTGCAAAAGCTTATGTAGGTGTGCAACTCGGTTTTGACGACAAAAAAAAGGATAATGTTGTAAATAGTTTTATTCTCGAAGTATCAACTACTTATATTCATAGAAATGTAGATTTTTTTGGGAAAGTAAAAGAGCAATTCGATACTCCACCAGATATTTTCAATGAAAATACTTTTATTATCCCATTCTATATATCCTTGGCTGCCTATATTTCTTTTAATTTAGAAAGGTTATAGGTTAGTGGCAGGGCTGGTTTGTTCTTTGAAAATTGTTGTAGTGCATAATGATTTCATTCTAAATACTACGTAGGAGTAAAATCTTTGTAGAAATTGTATCTATTCTTAATTAACAACTTCGTAGGATTCTACCAATATTAAATTCCTAACGGAATTTTTTTAAAAACTAAATTTAGTTTTCGTGTGCTATAATAAATATAAAGAACGTATCAGCCCTTCCGCAAGCTTAGAGCAAAGATGTCATTGGTAAGCGTAGTGCAACTAACGGATTAGCAAGCAGTAGTTCTACTGCTAAAAATGCTATGTATTATATTTCATTTGAACTTTCTAAAGGAGTTTATGTAATTTATCTACTTTTTATTAGAAAATAAGAATATTTTTTCTTAATTTTAGAAAAAATTTATGAGGTTTAAATGAAAATACTTGTAATAGAAGATGAACGTAAAGTAGCAAGTTTCATAAAAAGTGGATTGGAAGAAGAGCGCTATAGCGTAGAAGTAGCTAATGACGGCATAACTGGTATAGAGCTTGCAATGAATAACCAATATGATGCTATTTTGCTTGATGTAATGCTTCCGGGTAAAGATGGATTTACAGTCTTAAGCGAATTAAGAACAGCTGGGATTACTACTCCTATTCTTATGCTAACAGCAAGAGGCACAACAGAAGACAGAGTTCAGGGCTTAGATTTGGGCGCTGATGATTATCTGCCTAAACCATTCAGTTTCCAAGAACTTGCAGCTAGACTCCGCTCAATATTACGTAGATTAAGTCCAGAAAAGACTACAAAACTACAATGCGCTGACCTTGTTCTTGATACTGTTTCTCATTTCGCATTCCGTTTCGGTAAAGAAATTGAACTTACTACAAAAGAATATTCACTTTTAGAATATTTAATGAGAAACAAGAATAAAATATTAAGTCGTAGCACCATCACTCAGCATGTTTGGAAACATAATTTCGACCCCGAATCCAACATAATTGATGTTTATATTAAACGCCTGCGAACTAAAATTGAAAATGAAGATGGCTCAAAGCCACTTATTCAAAGTATCCGTGGAGTAGGATATAGAATGAGAGATACGCCCGCTGACGATTTAGTTGAAGTAAGCGAGTGATTATAAGCTTTCTCAAATACAATAAATTGATTAAATGAGATTGAAATATTTCGTAATTTTACAAAAAAATTATGGACAAAATTGAAATTATTATGCAAAATGAAATATTAGTTTTAAGAGCAGAAATTGAGGAAAAAGTAAAATTAATTGCAAATGCTGCTGAATTAGAAACTTTTCGATTTGAATATCTTGTGAAAAAAGGAAAAATCCAAAGCTATTTCGATAGGATGAAAGAAGTTCCAAAAGAACAAAAAGCAGCAATAGGAAAAGTTTTAAATGAATTAAGAAATTTTACTGAAAGCAAATATAAAGAATTAAAAGAAAAGTATGAAAACGATGATTTTGTAGTTCCAGATATAGATTTAACATTACCCGGCAGAACAAACTTCGTTGGCAGCCAGCATCCGGTATATCAGATAATGCAAAGTATGGTTGATATATTTACTTCAATGGGATTTTATGTTGCCGAAGGTCCGGATATTGAAGATGGCTATCATAATTTTGATGCACTTAACTTTGCTCCAGACCATCCGGCACGCGATATGCAGGATACTTTTTTTATTAAATCAAAGAATAATGCACTGTTGCGCACTCACTCCTCTCCAGTGCAAATAAGGGTAATGAAATCTCAGCAGCCGCCTATTCGCTGTATTATGCCAGCACGGGTCTATCGAAATGAAGCAATTAACGCCCGCTCCCTTGCTGAATTTCATCAAATTGAAGGGCTTTATATAAACAAAGGCGTTACTTTTGCTGAACTTAAAGGTACTATTATTTCTTTTGCAAAAAAAATGTATGGGGAGCAATCTAAGTTTCGATTCCGTCCATCATATTTCCCATTCACAGAACCAAGCGCTGAAATGGATATTTCCTGTTTCCTGTGTGGCGGAAAGGGTTGCCGTATTTGCAAGCATAGCGGCTGGTTGGAAATTGTTGGCTGCGGTATGGTTCATCCAAACGTATTGATAGAATGTGGAATTAATCCTGAAATTTATACCGGTTACGCTTTCGGTTTTGGAATTGAAAGAGTTGCTTTGCTCAAAACTGGTCTTGATGATATTCGATTATTCTATCAAAACGATATTAGAGTACTAAACCAGTTTTAGCGTAATTTTCCTCTCATTGTGGTTACTTCGATAAATGAAATACTTTTTTTATATTGAGATGATAGAATGTTTAGATAGTTTAGATAGTTTAGATTTTCAACTTTCGCAAAGCCCGAGAAACTTTACGAAAGTGAAAATCTGTCATTCCGATACGAAATGAGGAATCTCACGTCATTGATACCACAAAGATAAAGATGTCCTACATTTCGAAGATGTAAGACATCTGGCTTTCAACTTTCGTAAAATTTTGTATAGTAAAATAGCAATGTAATCAGAAAATATAAATAAACGTTTAAGTTCATTCCTCCAAAACTAAATATCTTCAATAAACCTTCAAATCAATCTTATCTTTTTTATATTGTTAGTTTTTATTATATTTATAAAATTTTTATTAATTACTAAACAAAATAATATGAAAAAAATAGTTTTAATAAGACATGCAAAATCAAGCTGGGACAATTCCGGGTTAGATGATTTTGAAAGACCTTTGAACCCAAGAGGAATGAAAGATGCACCTGCAATGTCAAATATATTAACTGAAAAGATACAGAAGCCGGATTTAATTATAACAAGTTCTGCCGTCAGAGCTTTAACTACAGCAAATTTTATTGCCTCTGCCTATAAATATCCCGAGGAAAACATAATTAAAGATAAAACAATATATTTAGCTTCTCGTCAAAAAGTGTTGGAAATTGTTTCAAAAATAGATTCAAAAAATGATTTAATCTTTTTAGTTGGTCATAATCCAACTATTACTGAATTAGCAAGTTTTTTAAGTAATGCAAAAATTGATAATCTTCCAACCTGTGCCGCAATTGGAATTGAGTTTGAAACAAATAAATGGGAAACAATCTCAAAAAGTAACTCTAAATTATTATTTTTTGAATATCCAAAGAAATATAATTATTAATAATAAATGGTAATTAAATGAAAAGTAATACTAAAAGCAAAAAGCAAAACGAAGAGCAGGAAATTATGATGGAAGCAATTAAAGAAGCAAAAAACGGTTCTAAATGCGTTGAAAATAAAGGTCCCGGCTGCTCTAATGAATATATTAAAGCTGATGTAGATATAATAAAGGATTTTTCTCTATCAAAGGAATTTCTTTTAAAAGCATTAAGAATTATGATGACTGCACGTTTTTCTGACGATAAGCATCTGACATTAGTAAAGCAGGGCAAATCCTTTTTTCATATTGGCGGAAGCGGACACGAAGCAGTTCAAACCGCAGTCGGACTTTCAATGAAAAGCGGTTATGACTGGGCATGGACTTATTACAGAGACATTGCAATTACATATTCTCTTGGTTTTACCACCCGTGAATATTTCCTTCTCGCATTCGGAAAACCTGAAGACGTAGCAACAGGTGGCAGACAAATGCCGGGGCATTTCGGACACCCAAAACTCAATATGCCAGCTGCATCTTCGCCGACTGGCACTCAGTTCTTAAATGCTGTCGGAACTGCTTTAGCAAGTAAAAAAAATGGAACTGATGAAATTACTTACGTTGCTTCCGGCGAAGGCACTACCTCTCAGGGTGAGTTTTATGAAGCAGTAAACTGGGCTTCACGCGAAAAACTTCCTGTGCTGTTTTGCATTCAGGACAATGGATATGCTATTTCTGTTCCTCGTGAAATTCAATCAATGGGCGGCTCAGTTGGACATACTTTTTGCTGTTATGATAATTTAAAAATGATTACTTTCGATGGTACTGATTTTCTCGCTTCGTATAAAGCAGCGCAGGAAGCTATTCAGCATATTCGTTCAGGGCGTGGTCCAGTCCTTATTCACGCTATGGTAGAACGTCTTCTTCCTCATTCTTCAAGCGATGACCAACGTAAATACAGAAATTTAGAAGAATTGGAATTAGCAAAAAAAGAGAAAGATTGCATAGCAAAATTAAGCAGTTTTCTTATTGAGAAAAAAATTGCTACATTTGAGGAAATTGATGCTTTGCAAAAAGATGTAAAAAAAGAAATTGACGAAGCTGCAGACTGGGCTTGGGAGCGTCCCGATGCTAAAGCAGAAGATTCTACTAATCATATTTTTGCTCCTCTTGAAACAAGAAATCTAAATTATTCTGATGAATCAAATTATAAAGCCGGCACCAATGCTGTTTTAGTTGATTCGGTGAATCATGCACTAAAAGAGGAGATGCGTTTAAATGATAAAATGCTGATTTTTGGTGAAGATGTTGCTGACCCCAAAGGTGGAGTTTTCACTGCTACAAAGGGCTTGTCCTCTGAATTCGGCTCTGACCGTGTGTTTAATTCACCGCTTGCTGAAGCTTCAATTGTTGGTGTTGCACTCGGACTTGCTACGCACAAATACAAGCCGGTAGTTGAAATACAATTTGGCGATTACATCTGGCCTGCCTTTATGCAATTCAAAAATGAAATTTCAACTCTTCGTTTCCGCTCAAATGGTGGTTTTTCCTGTCCGGTTGTTGTCCGTGTTGCTGTGGGTGGTTATATTCACGGCGGACTTTGCCATTCACAAAATATAGAGGCATTTTTTGCTCATATTCCCGGTTTGCTCGTTGCTTATCCGAGTAATGCAGCAGACGCAAAGGGCTTGCTTAAAACTGCGTGCCGTCTCCAAGACCCTGTTATTTTCTGTGAGCATAAGGGAATGTATCGTCTTCCTTTTGCAACCGCACCAGAACCAGATGAAAATTTCCTTATTCCTTTTGGTAAGGGAAAAATAGTAAAAAGCGGTGAAAATGCTACTATTGTTACTTATGGAATGGGGGTCAAAGATTCTGTTAATGCTGTTAAGAAAATAGAGAAGGAAATCAATAAAACAATAGAAATAATAGATTTAAGAACGATTGTTCCCTGGGATAAGGATTTGGTTTTAAATTCAATCAAAAAAACAAGCAGAGTTCTGATAGTTCACGAAGATACATTAAGCGGTGGCTTCGGTGCCGAAATTTCTGCCACTATATCTCAAGAGGCATTTTCAGATTTAGATGCGCCAGTTATGCGGCTTGCTGCCAAGGATTCGCATATTCCATATAATCCTGTTTATGAAGCAGATGTGCTTCCTAATGAAAATAAAGTATATGAGGAATTGAATAAGCTGCTTAAATATTAGATGTTATAAATTATTTACTTAAAAAGATGGGTTTTTCTTGAAGTCCATCTTTTTTTGTAATAAAATAATTGCTTTGTATTGTTTTTTTTGTTAATTTAAAATGTAATTTTTATTCACCATTAATTTGAGGTGATATATGTTAAAGTACCTTACTAAATTTCTACTTCTATTTCCTTTATTTTTAATTTTTAGCTGTAATCAGGAACCTGTGGATGTAGTTCCTTTTACTCCTAATGATTATTCAAAGGACAAAGAAGGTCCGGTCATTCTAAATGACGATATGTCGGTAAATCCATACAAGATAATACTAAACTCTCGAAGCAGCAGCAATTTTATCAAGGGAATGTTCCCCGGCTCTATTCCAAGCGGATACTCAATTTCTGATTTTGATATCCAGTTATTAATAGAAGGAGAATTTATTTGTGATGCAATTGCATTCGATTTTTGCTATATTCACAACAAATTTACTGCTACTTTTAGCCGTTATGATGTTGTGAACAATTCTTTTATTATAGGATTAGCAGGAAATGAAGTTGATGTGATAGCTCAAGGTACATACACATTAGTTAATTCGCAAAATCAAACTATTGAGCAATCCTTTACCAAATACGGAACCGCTTCAATTGTTGCAAGATGATAAAAATTGATGGACTTCATCTTTAAGATGGAGTCCATCTCAAATCTCCTGTAAGTATTTACCCCACGCTGGCAGAGGACACAAGATTTCATCTCTAACTGCTTCTCACTCAATTAGCTCATATACTTTTTTCAGCATTGAAATTATCTTTACGTTATGCACCCTGATATAATCAATTTTCTTTGCTAGCAGCAGGGAATGGAAAAATGCTGTAGGAACATCTCTTTCCGCTGGATTCTCTATATTAAATAATTTTCCGATAAAAGTTTTCCGGGAAAATCCAAGATAAATCGGAACATGAAGTGCTTCAAATTCATCAATTCTTTTCAATATTTCAAGATTGTGTTCAACTGTTTTGCCGAATCCTATTCCGGGGTCAGCAATAATACGCTTTACTCCATAGCTTTTTGCAAGTTCAATTTGATTTTTTAAGAACTCAATTATCTCAGTTACAACATCTTCTTTATATTCCGGATTAATTTGCATAGTTTGTGGCGTTCCCTTTATGTGCATTAAAACCAAAGGCAAATCGAATCGGGCAGCAAGCTCTGCTAATCTAATATCTTTTGTTAAACCGCTAATATCATTAAGCATATCTGCACCTGCTTTAACTGCTTCAGCGGCTACTTCATATTTTGTTGTGTCAATAGAAATTAAAGCATTTGGTGCTTTTTCTTTTATTGCTTTTATTACTGGAACAACTCTTTCAATTTCTGTTGAAGCATCAATTTGCTCTGCAAAAGGACGGGTGCTTTCGCCTCCAATATCAATTATATCTGCTCCGTCTTCCAATAACCTAAATGCCTGAAAAACAGCGTCTTCATATTTTAAAAATTTTCCGCCATCGGAAAAAGAATCAGGTGTAACGTTTAGTATTCCAACTATTTTTGGAAAGTTTTGTTTTAGCATAATAATAAAATTTAAATTTTTAATTATGCAATTTAAGAAAAATTGTGATTTTTAAAAATTGAGTATTATTTTGCATTTTTAATTTTTACTTTTTTTGAGGGAAAAATGCCAACTTATAATTATAAATGTAATGAATGTAACACAAAATATGAAATATTTCATAAAGTAAAAGAAAATCCTGATGACGTAATCTGTCCGTCTTGCAATTCAAAATCGTCAACAAAACTAATAACAGCAGCAAATATCGGAGTAACAAGCAATCACAGCAGTAATTCTGCTCCATTGCAATGTGGAATGGATGCGCCTTGTCCGGATTGTCATTTGAATTAGAGGAGTAGCTTTGAACATACAAATAACAAAAAAAGCATATTTAGGTTTTGAGCCAAATCTTCCTTTTTATGCTAGCGATGGCTCTGCTGGGATGGACGTATCAGCTTATTTAAGCGAATCAGCTGAAATTGCTCCCGGAAGCGTTTCGCTTGTTCCAACCGGACTTTCTATTGCACTGCCTAAGGGATACGAATGTCAGGTGCGTTCCCGAAGCGGACTTGCAGCTAAAAATGGTATTTTCTGCCTGAACTCGCCCGGAACAATAGACAGCGATTACCGCGGCGAAATAAAAGTCATTCTTGCAAATTTTGGCAAAAATTCTTTTACTATTAATAATGGCGATAGAATTGCCCAGCTTGTTATTGCAAAATACGAAAAAATTAATTGGGAACTAACTGACTGCTTGCCAGAAACAGGCCGGGCAGCTGGAGGTTTCGGAAGCACGGGGATTTAATTATTAATGATAATTGTTAATTTTTTATAGGATTATTTTGATACTTTTATTTATATTTGCTATATGATTAAAGAATATAATCAGGAGGTAAAATGAGAAAACTAATTAGTTTCGATTGGGCAGTAAAAAAAATATTGCGAAGCAAAGCTAATTTCGGAATCTTGGAAGGTTTTCTTTCTGAATTATTGAAAGAAGACATAAAAATTAAGCAACTTCTTGAAAGTGAATCCAATAAAGATACTTCTATTGCAAAATTCAACCGGGTTGACCTCCTCGTTGAAAATACAAAAGGCGAGCTAATAATTATAGAAGTGCAAAACCAACGGCAAATGGATTTTATGCAAAGGATGCTTTATAGCACTTCAAAACTTGTCGTTGACCATATAATAGAAGGCAAACCATTCGATGAAATCAAAAAAATTATTTCAGTAAACATCGTCTATTTCGATTTAGGACAAGGCGATGACTATCTTTACAAAGGAAAAACTGAATTCATCGGCTTAAACAAAAATGATTCTCTTAAATTAAGTGATAAACAAAAAATCCTGTTTAAAAAAGAGGAAATATCCTCAATCTTTCCGGAATACTACATTATAAAAGTAAATAATTTTGATGATGTTGCAAAAAACACTTTAGACGAATGGGTCTTTTTCCTAAAGAATGAAGAAATAAAAGATAACTTCAGTGCTAAAGGTCTATCTGAAGCCAAACGGAAATTAGATATTTTAAAATTAAGCAAAGAAGAACGCGAAATATACGACGCTTACCAATTTGAACTGCATTATCAGGCAAGTATGTTTTTATCAACATATACGCTCGGTAATATTGAAGGAAACATAAAAGGAAGGCAAGAAGGACGTGAAGAAGGGATAGAATTAGGCGAACTTAAAAAAGCAAAGGAAATTGCAATCAAGGCAAAACAAAACAATCTTCCTGTTGAAACAATTATAGCTTTAACCGGATTAAGCAAAGAAGACATTCAAAAATTGTAAATATCTTAACTTTACTAGTTAATAAAAATACTTAATATAGTGTAGTGGTGCATTACAAATAAGAAAATAGGTTAAAATTCTTTGAAAATAATACATATTTAATAGAACCTTTTGACACCTCTCCTGCCCCTCCTTATTAGGAGGGGACAAGAGCTGTACTGAGTTATAAGCGTTCCCCTCCTAACAAGGAGGAGAAAGGGGAGGTGTATTTTTGGTTTATTAAACACATAAATAAATTTTTAAACTATTTTTATATTACATACACTTACAATAAATATAAAATTATAAATTACTATGTTAGAATTAAAAAACATTTCCAAATATTATCGAAAAATTGCTGCACTCGACGACATTTCTCTTGATTTGAAAAAAGGTGAGATTTTCGGCTATATCGGAACAAACGGTGCCGGCAAAACTACTACTATTAAAATAATAGTCGGGCTAATTAAAAGCTTTTCCGGTGATTACTTTTTTCAGGAACAACGTATGCCCGAAAACATTTTGAACGTTCACAAACTATTAGGGTATTTGCCGCAAGATGTAGCATTTCAGGAATGGCGAACTGTGAACCAGGCACTTTTTTCTTTTGCTAAATTGTCTGGTTTGGAAGACAACCAAATCAATAAAAGAATAAAAGAAACACTCGAAATGCTTGGAATAACTGAATACCGCTTCAGAAAAATCAAGCAACTTTCCGGTGGCACTATTCAAAAAGTTGGACTTGCACAGGCAATTATCCACGACCCAGATTTTATCGTGCTTGATGAACCGCTTAATGGGCTTGACCCCGTAAGCCGTCAAAGTGTAAAAGCAATTTTGAAAGATTTAAGCGAGCGGGGAAAAACAGTTTTCTTTTCTTCTCACATTTTAAGCGATGTTGAAGATATTGCAAACCGAATTGGCATTATAAGTAATGGAAAAATCCTTATTACAGGCACTAAAACTGAACTTATGGAAAAACTTCATAAGGCAAACAGATTGGAAATCAAAATCTCCAAAAATGAAATATGCAAAGATATATTCAATGATTTTTCCGATTTAAATCAAGTAGAAGAAAAGAATGATTCTCATTATATTTTGCATTTTCAAAATACGGTCGATTTAGACGAAATCACGCATATAATAATCGAAAAGCTAATTCAATCTGGTAGCCGTATTCGTTCAATAGCTCCGGTCATTCCAACTCTTGATGAAATTTACGAAAATTATGTGAAAGGTGCAGAATAATGAAATTAGGACTTTTGCTCTCCGATGAATTCAATGGATTTTACAAAAGCAAGGTTATGGTGGCGATGTGGATTGGGTTGCCACTGCTCTCTTTAATTCTATACTGGTTCACACCAAGCACAAATGAAATGTCATTCAGTTTTTTCTTTGCATCTATTATTGCGAGTTTTGGTGGCACACTTGCTTCAATTATGCTTACTGTGAATATCATTCACGAAATTTCGAGAAAAGTATATGATTTATTTTTAATAAGACCAATCAAACGTAGCGACATATTAATTTCAAAATACTTTGCTGTGTTTCTTTGCACTGCAATAGCAATTATTCTTTCGCTTGCTTTCGGTGTAGGTTTGGACTTCGTAAAAAATTCTGCTCTTTCTGAAAATATACTGCTAATGACAGCAGAAAGTTTTGGCTTAAGTTTAGCTTCTATTGCGGTATCCTGCAGCATTGGTATTTTTATAGGAATAATCTCGCCAACAGTTTTAATGGGAATAATTCTAATTATTTTCGTTGCTGGAAATTTCACTTCGCTCATTCTTTATTTGCCGACAATGCTTCAGTTAGAAAATGCTTACTTAATTACAATACTTTCCAGCATAGTATTTTCAGCTTTATTAGTTTTTATCTCAATTTTAATTTTCAATAAAAAGCAGTTTTAGGAGAATTGGCTGTCGGCTATCGTTCATTAGTTATTAGTTGTTAGTAAAAAAACAATAACCAATCTGTAATTCTTTAAAAATTTTACTTCACATTTCAAAATATGCGAAATAAAAAATTACGAGGCGCCAGGAGTTCTGAGGTTATAATTTTTCGTTCTGGTATAAAGCAAAGTTTGTATTAAAGCAACAAAGAGAGCATAAGGAAAATGTATAAGAAAAATAGTTAAAAAGAGAGAAAAATTTTTTAATTTTGTAAAAATTATTGGAGTTTAGCACAGCTAAACAAGAACACTGTGTTTTGGATGCAGTAGACAGAGGTTTAAACCCTTTCACACTATAAAAAGTTATTGCTAACCTGACCAATCTTATAGAAATAAGTGTAAAATCCTATAATTTTGATGGGTGTAAAAATTCAACTTTAAAATAGATTTGTGCTAATACTTATCAGTAAGCAAGAGAATTCTGGTTTCCACCAGATTGTTAAAGAAACATTAAGAGGAATTATTTTTGCATAACTAATTAAAAAGTAGAGGATATATGGATCATTTACCCAAATTGATCGAAGATTTAGCATTGATACTTATTGTTGCAGCAGTTGTAACTTTATTATTTAAACGACTCAAACAACCTTTGGTTTTAGGTTATATTATTGCGGGTTTTTTTGTTGGCCCTCATTTGTCATTATTTCCTACAATAGCTGATACTGAAAACATTGAAACTCTTGCCGAAATAGGAGTTATCTTTCTATTATTTAGTTTAGGTCTCGAATTTAACCTAAAGAAAATACTGCATGTTGGAACTTCCGCTACAATTACCGCACTTGTTGAAATAGTATTTATTACCATTACTGGCTATGCATTAGGTAAAATGTTGGGTTGGTCAACAATTGACAGCATATTTCTGGGAGGAATGCTCGCAAGTTCCTCTACTACCATAATTATAAAAGCTTTTGACGATATGGGCTTAAAAACAAAACATTATGTACGGGTTGTATTTGGTGTTCTGGTTGTTGAAGATATTATGGTTATTCTTCTTTTAGTATTACTTCCTACAATTGCAGTTGCTCAACAGTTTGCAGGAGTTGAGTTATTGCTTACTGTGTTAAAATTATTTTTCTTTCTTATATTAATGGTTGTTATAGGAGTTTTTATACTGCCTACATTTATGAAAAAAGCAAAATCTTTTTTAAACGATGAAACATTATTAGTATTTTCTATAGGGCTTTGCCTTGGAATGGTTGTATTGGCTACTAATGTAGGTTTTTCTGCCGAATTAGGAGCTTTTATTATGGGTTTTATTCTTGCTGAATCAACTTCATCCGACAAGATAGAACATATTATTAAACCGGTTAAAGATTTATTTGCAGCAGTATTTTTTGTTTCAATAGGAATGATGATTGACCCTGAAATAATTCTTGAATATGGCTGGGTGGTTATTGCAGTTACATTGCTAACCATTTTTGGAAAATTATTTAGCACTGTTGGAGGTGCATTAATATCGGGACAGTCTCTTAAACAATCCATACAGGTAGGTATGAGTATGGCTCAAATCGGTGAGTTTGCTTTTATAGTTGCAACTTTGGGACTTTCGTTAGGAGTTATAAGCGATTTTTTGTTTCCTGTTGCAGTCGGAGCTTCAGCAATAACTACTTTCACTACTCCATATATGATTAAATACTCTGATAGATTGTCTTTTCACGTTGCAAATATTTTACCGGCAAGATGGCTTAACACCTTAAAAAACTATTCAGTAAGCACAAATGTAATACAATCTGAAAAAGAATGGAAAAAAATATTAAAATGGTATTTATCAATGATATTTATCAATAGCATTATAATTATTGCTCTTGTTCTTATTTCAAATCAATTTCTAATTCCTTTTTTTAGTGAGATTGTGGACAATAATCTTTTAGCCAGAATTATTGGATTAATTACAACAATAAGTATTATAGCTCCATTTTTATGGGGTTTAATGGCAAAACACCCTAGCAATATTACTCATAAAGAATTCTGGATTAAAGCAAAAAATAACAAAGTACCTTTGTTGTTCATTGAACTAATGAGAATTATTATCGGATTATTTTTTATTGGTTATTTAATAAATATGTTTTTTCATACAATAATATCAATTTTAATTCTTGTTCCTATTGTTTTTATAGTATTAATAATTTCGTCCAAGCAACTTAATAAATTCCACCAACGACTCCAAGACAGGTTTTTATTTAATTTAAGCACAACTACTTCAGTTGATGATGAAATTAGTTCCACAGAATCCTTAATTTCAAACATTAATTTATCTTCCTGGGATGGACATATTGTAGAACTTGAAGTTGAACCGCATGCAGTTTGTGTTGGACAAAAACTTGAATCTCTTTCATGGCGAGAAAAATATGGAATCAATATAGCATACATAAAGCGTGGTGAAGAACTTTTATATGCACCTAAAAAAGATAATAAATTATATCCTTTTGACCGGATAGGAATAATTGCAACTGATGAACAATTACAAACTTTTAACCCAGTATTCGAAGCTTCCGAGAAAATGAATTTTACAACCAATGCCCGCGAAGATATTGCTATCCAAAACATTGTTATTAATGAGAATAGTAAACTTATAGGAATTTCTTTAAGAAGTTCAGGTATTAGCGAAAAGGCAAATGGTTTAATAATTGGTATAGAAAGAAATAACAAAAAAATATTAAATCCGGTTTCTTCAACTGTTTTCGAAAAAGGTGATATTATTTGGGTTGTAGGAGAAAGAGAAAAAATTAAAGAACTAACCCGCGATTAGCAAATATTCTTTTATTGCTGATTTGCTGATTTGTTGATTTGCTGATTTGTTGATTTGTTGATTTGTTTAATTGTTTGTAATAACCAATAACCTAATAACCAATAACTTAATAACCCAATAACCGACAACCGATTTAAAAAGCAGTTTCGATTATTCCAATCAGATTGATAGTATTGCCTTGCCTCCTGAATTATTATCAGCTTATGAAAAGAAAAAAAATGAATTTGTAAGCAAAGAATTGCCCAGCTCGACTTTTGATGACGTTGCAAATGCTGTTGATAATTCTTTTAATTTTGAAATAGGTTCACGTTTAATGAACTTTGAAATCAATCAGGATTTTGATTTGATTTATTCATACAGGGAACAAACCGATAGCAGAGATTTCAAAAATAATGATATGATTTACTGCATCTTCTTAAATGTATTTTATAATTTTCAGTTATCAAAGAATTTCTCTTTAAATGCCCATAGTTCTTATGGGTTTCCAATTCATACCAATTTAGATACTGTAAAACCAAATTATTTCTTTAATTCTGGTATTGAGCTGGTTTATGGATTTGATTATGTCCCTAATTCTTTTCTTTTTGGAAAATCAGAAATGTTTTTAAAATTAGCTTCTAATTTCAATTTAGCGTCTTATCATTATGATATATCTTATAGCAGTTCTTACGATTACATTGATTTTAAAAAAGATTTGAACCAACCTGCAATTTCATTTGATTTATCTTTTC
The DNA here is from genome assembly GCA_964498585.1 of uncultured Hyphomicrobiales bacterium. Taxonomy (GTDB): domain Bacteria; phylum Bacteroidota; class Ignavibacteria; order Kapaibacteriales; family UBA2268; genus JAAYJM01. The sequence continues at coordinate 6,538 of CAZCHH010000032.1, read as the reverse complement.
TTTACCAGTATAAGATTGTTAATTCAATTTTCTTAATTGTGGAACCGAAGATAAGTTATTTGCATTTCCTTGATTACAACCAGTTTGAATTTAGCCAATATGGGAGAAAGTATTATTATAAAATTGAAAACAATGATTCTTTTATCCCATCGCTTTCTTTGGGCTTGCTATACAGATTAAATCTGTAAAATAAACGTTATTTGAAAAACTAACTGAAAGAAAACAATATGAAAACATTAAAAGCCCTTCTATTATTAATAAGCATAATTTTAATTTCCTGTACTGAAAAGACAGATATTAATCAGGTTGAATTTACCGATGGAATCAACTATTCCAAATTAGAACCAGATGCATTAATCCCGTCAGATGAAAGTAATATATGGAAATATTGGGTGTATAGAGGTAATTTGGATATTTACAGCAATAACCCAAGCGGAATTGAAAGTTATAAAGTAAAATCAAGCAGTGAGAAATGGCAGGATAACGATAGTTTAGTACAAACTCTTGATTTTACAGGTACTCCGGGTATTCTTTATGATTTAACAAAGAAACGATTTGGATATAAAAGCCAAGGGAATAATTTTATTTCTGTTTTATATAAATTTTCTCTAACTAAATATGAAGGAAATGTTTATATAAAAAATAAAGTTCCAGACAAAAAGTATTTCACTCAATTCACTTCAAATAATAAATCTAATTACTTTATTTTCACTCCCGGTGTTGGAATAGTATATTACAAATGTATTGACAGTAAAAACAGTGAAAATAATTTTCAGATTTTATTAAATGATTATAATGTAAAATAAAACAATGAAAAATAAAAAATCTTATCTAATCTTGCTTTCCATAGTTTCAAGAAGTTTATTGATGTTGATACCTCTTTTGGTGGAAATAGCTATTGAATTGGGAAATTCGGCTTCCAATAATTTAATAATAGAAATATCTTCGAGAAGGTCGATTTTGTTTAGAATAAGAATTGTTTCTTTTTTACTTATTTTAAGCTGTTCAAGAGTTTCGTTTACAGTTGCAATATGCTCGTGAAACTGTGGATGAGAAACATCAACTACGTGAAGCAGAACATCGGAATTTACAGCTTCAGAAAGCGTACTCCTAAAAGAAGCAACAAGATGAGCAGGTAGTTTACGAATAAAACCGACTGTATCGGAAATAAGAATTTTTTTCTCGCTTTCAAAACGATAAGAGCGAACAGTAGTATCTAAAGTAGCAAAGAGTTTATTTTCTACTAAAACATCTGCTTTTGTAATCAGATTCATCAGTGACGATTTGCCGGCATTAGTATATCCGACAAAAGCAAATCTGGGGAAATTGGAACGATTTTTTTGCTGCTCATGCCTTTGAACAGCAATTTGTTCTAATTTTTCTTTTAAAAGTTTAATACGGTTGCGGATAGCTCGCCTGTCAGTTTCGATTTGGGTTTCGCCGGGTCCCTTTGTCCCAACTCCACCGAATTGCTTGGAAAGATGAGTCCACATTCTTGAAAGCCGGGGAAGAAGGTATTGGTATTGAGCGAGTTCAACCTGAGTTTTTGCTTCAATCGTCTTTGCATGCTTAGAAAATATATCAAGGATAAGAGATGACCTGTCCATTATCTTTACTTTTAACTCATTTTCAAGATTTTTTAGTTGTGATGGAGTTAGCTCATCATCAAAAATTACAAGCTGAATATTTTCATCTTCAATTAACTGCTTAATCTCTTCAACTTTACCTTTCCCAATAGCAGTAGCCGGATTTGGAAATTCAAGTTCCTGATATATTTTTTCAATGATTTCAGCGCCGGCAGTATTAGCTAAATTTTCTAATTCGTCAAGCTGTTCAAAAACAATATTACGGTCAGAAGACTTTTTGCCAACTGCGATTAATATAGCTTTTTCAGGTCCTTGTTTATTTTCGTGCATAAATTAGTTTCCCATTATTTTTATAAGCATTTTTTGAAGAATATACATTCTGTCAGTAGAAGAAGATTTTAGCATTTCGTCAGCTTCAATTAAAGAAAAGAATGCACTTTCTATTTCTTGGGGTGAGTAGAGCTTAAGTGAATCCAAATATTCTTTAAGGAAATACGAGCTAATTCCAACTTGTTCAGCAATTTGATAATTATTGCCGGCATTTGATTTTTCAATTAATTTAAAAAGAGTAATGAAAAATTTTGTTAAAATTGAAACGATAAGTATTTCCTGCTGCTCATTCTTCTGCATTTTCTCTAATATTAAAGCAGCTTGTTTTAAATTTCTTTTAGCAACTTGCTTTTGGAACTCAAACACATTGTATTTTCTGGAACTACCAGTTACAGCGGCAATATCATCAAGAATAATCCTATCCCTGTTATCAGTAAATGCAATTAATTTATCCACTTCATTACTTAAATCTCGCAATGATTGATTAGTCTGTGAAACTAAGAATTCGCAGGCATCTTCTCTAATTTCTTTATTAAAAGAATTAACACGTTTTTTTACCCAAGCGCCGAAGTATTGCTCTTTTACTTTTGGAAATTCTATCCATGAATGATTTGAAAGAATTTCATTGTATGGAAATGCTGCTTCATTAAGCATTTTTTCATATTTTGCATTGGCTTTTGATTTGTATGCTCCGGCAATACCATCAAATTGTGGCAAAGAAGCTGATAAAATTAAAAAAGCTGAATCTGATGGATTAGCAATATAATTTGAAAAAAGCTTGCTATCTGCAACTTTCTTTTTGGTTTGTTTTGTAGAAAAAAGTAAGTTAAACTGCTTAACAGCAACTACTCTTTTCTCGCTTACAAACGGAAAAGTATTGCATTTTTCTACTATTTGCTCGTAACTTATATTTTCTGAATCAAGGATTTCTGTATCGTATTCTGAAGAAATGTCAATAGAAGATTGTTTTACAATATTTTTAAATGCTTCTTCCAATAAAAATTCTTCTTCGCCGAAAAGTAATAATATTTGTGGATATTTTTTTGATTTAATTATTTTTTCTATGCTATCTATCATTAGTTAATTGTTAATGATTAATGGTTAATGGTTAATTGCTTTTGTGTTAATGGTTATAATATTTTCTTTATTTGAAGTTTTATATAATCTGGAGAATTTTTTCATATTTTCTTTAAATATCTTTATTTCAGGTAATTTTGTATTTCTAAGTAAAATATTCAATTAATTTTTTCAAGAGATATTTTGTTAGGTTTATCTACTGAGAAACCTAAAAATCTTTGAGCTAAATCAAAAAAAGTAGAAGGAACATCTGTTACATAAAAATCAATGTTCGGTTTTCTGACAAATTGATTTTTAATATCAATTAATGCTTTCTGCTCGGCGAGTAATCTAATAGCCAGCACAGCAGCATTTTCTCCGGAATCAATAAGATTAACATCTTTAAGAATGTTCCTAATCAATTCGTTAAGTAAAGGATAATGGGTGCAAGCTAAAATCAGAGTGTCAATATCTTTTTCAATAAATTCTTCAAGATATTCAGTTGCAATAAGCTCAGTGGCAGAATGACGTAGCAATCCTTCTTCAACTAAAGGGACAAATAGTGGACATGCTTTAGCAAGAACCTGAATATCATCGTTGCCAATTTTTGATTTTATTGCATTTAAATAAGCATTGCTTGCAATAGTGGCTCTTGTTCCTATAATTCCAATTTTTTTATTATTTGTTTCTCTTAGAGCAGCGTCAACAGCTGGCTCAATCATACCGATAACAGGAACATCGGCAATTTTCTCAATAGCTTCAAGAGCTATAGAAGACACAGTATTGCAAGCAACAACAATAAGCTTAACTCCTTTTTCTAAAAGGAATTCTGTTGACTGTCTGGCGTATTGCTCAACAATTTGATAAGATTTATTTCCATAAGGGACACGTGCCGTATCACCAAGATAGATATATCTTTCAAAGGGCAAAAATTTGATGAATTGTTTTAATACACTCAATCCACCAATACCAGAATCAAAAACACCAATAGGTTTTGTTCTATCCATAAATCCAAAAATAATGAAATAATTAATGTTTTTAAAGATTTTTTCAAAAAAATATATAAAATGTTTATGAAAATTTTTAAATTAGTTATTATTTTATATAGCAATAAGAAAGAGTTTTTTTAAAACATAAAAATAGGTTGAAAATGTCAAGAATGAAAAGAATTGGATTAATCACTGGTGGTGGTGATTGTGGGGGATTAAATGCTTTTATTACAGGTGCTGTTCGTATGGCTCAACATCTCGGTATTGAAATTTGTATTATTCCAAATGGTTACGCTGGTCTTTATAACCTTATTGATTTAACACCAATTATAATTGATGAAAATAGGGTAGATAAAATCCATTCAGGTGTTGCCGGCTCTGAAGCTGGTCATTCAAGGGTGAAAATTGCTAAAATAAAAGATGCTGCAAAATATGAAAAAATTCGTTTGGGATTAAACAAACATAATATTGACGGACTTATTATTGCAGGTGGAGATGATACCGGCTCTGTTATGGTGGACTTGGTAAATCAGGGAATTAACTGCGTTCACGTCCCAAAAACAATGGATTTGGATTTGCAGACTTATTCTGTCGGAGGAGATTCTACTATCAATAGAATTTCACGCTTCACTCAGGATTTGCGCACTACCGGCTTAACTCACAACAGAGCTTTGGTTATTGAAGTTTTCGGTCGTTATGCCGGACATACTGCTTTCCGCGGTGGTATTGGTGCTGAAGCAGACTGCGTTTTAATACCCGAAATTCCCGTTGATTATGAAATCGTATATCAGCATTTCAAGAAAAGATATATGAGCCGTTTGGAAACAAGTGATGTAAAAGGTTCAACTTATATTATTGTCGCTGCAGAAGGAGTCAAAAGCAAGGAAGGGAAGCATTTTTCCGATGACAGCAAGAAAGATTCTTTCGGTCATGAAAAGCTTACTGGGGTCGGCGCTTACGTTAGAAGCCAAATCGAATATTTTATGCATCAGGACCCGGATTGGAGACCATTTTTAGAAAAACACGGTATTTACGTTGATGGTATTTATATGTTTCCTGAAATCCGTGAAATCAGTTTAGGACATCTCGTTCGTTCAGGAGACTCAAGCTGTTACGATGTTACTTTTGGTAAACAAGCCGGTGGCGCTGCTGTTTTACTTATGAATAATGGTATTTATGGCGTTACTGTTGTTGGAGTTGAGCATGAAGAAATCACTTATATCCCTACTCAAGATGCAATTAAGCAGCGTTTTGTAGATTTGAATGAGATTTCTTTTTACGAATCTTTAGATTTTTGCTTCGGTAGAAAACCCGAAGAGTATAATCCGGTATTTATACAACAGGTGGGTATGATACACAGATATTTGTAATTATTATTATAAAAATCTGTTTAGCAAAAACTTGTGAGATTCCTCACTTAGCTTCGGAATGACTGTCTTAAGTGATGTCATCGCCCTTTAAATAAAGCATTTACTTTACAAGGGGGGTGCCAATGACTACTTTACGTTTGTCGGTCATTCTGAGCGGAGCGAAGAATCTCAAGCTTTGTGGTAGCAATGACTTGTGAGATTCTTCGCTGCGCTTCAGAATGACAGGATAAAATTATGTCATTACTATTTCAATAAATGTCTTCCTTTATCTGGGGGGTCGGAATGACAGATAAAAGTATATAAATTTAAAGTGGTCAAGTACTAATATTACTTTCACATACTTATATCGTTCTCCATTCCTTAAAAATTGATTTTATTTTTTCACCTTGTTATTACATAAATTTCCAATAAATATACTTTACAGAATAAAAAAATTTTGTTAATTTGTTCGTAAATGAATGAGAATTCTTAAATAAATGGATTAAATAAGAAATAAGAAAAATCAAATAAATGGATTTTGTAGAATATTACGATAGCATAAAAAAAAAGATTGAGCAATCAACCGAATACACTTTGCGAACAGATTTTGAAAATTTGCTGAATGCTATAAAACCAAGAAAATCAATCAAAATTATTCAGGAAAATAAGAAAACTGAAACGCAATCTTTCGGAAAACCAGATTTTAAAATATCTGAAAACAATTTGGAAATTGGCTGGATTGAAACAAAGCCATTCAAAGACGATTTGTCTGCATATATTGATTCTCCCCAACTTAAAAGATATCTTAACATAATTCCAAATTTCCTTTTCACAAATTACAGAGAATTTATTTTGTTTCGCGATGGCGAACCAATTTTAAATTCTAATTTATTGTTCAAAGGAGAAGAGAAACTACAGAAAAGCAATATTGAAAAAACTAAAATTTTATTAAATGAATTTTTTGACTCTAAATTTCAGCAAATTGAGAAAACAGAAAAGCTATCAATTTTACTCGCAAAGCACGCTCAATATTTGCACGATGAACTAATGGATTTGTGGAATAGTAGCGAAAAATCACAATTCAAAGAAAAACTACACGGTTTATTCGATTTATTTTCAAAAACACTTATTGAAGATTTAAAACCATCTGATTTTATTGACGCTTACGCCCAGACTGTTACTTATGGTTTGCTTATGTCAGCTCTTTCTGCAACCAAAAAAATTGATA
>CAZCHH010000031.1:0-43751 GCA_964498585.1 uncultured Hyphomicrobiales bacterium | reverse complement strand
GACATTGAAAAAGCTAATCCAAAGCAAAGCGCAAGAAGCAATCCAGACCAAATAACGTTAATTGGCTGCTCTTTTTTTATTAATCGGCTAACAAATTCAAACACATAATAAATCCCAATAGCGCAGGCGGAATAGAAAATCATCTGCAAATGCCCACCTTCAATAAATACGTGCAATATTAAAACTAAGAGAACAACAATATAAATTGAAATCTTCTCCCTTAATTTTTCTATACTTAGGAAAATGAAAGGAAGCATAGCCAGAACTATTGGTTTGGTATTATGCCCAATCATAGCCCAGGTGATTACCCAGGTAGAAAATATTGCAGCCACAGCCACGAAGAAAGCAATGAATTTCGTTTGCTTTTTGGTAAGCATAAGCAAATACATACCAACGCCGTAAATTGCATAATAAGTAACAACGCGGGCAACATCGCTATTGAAGATTTTTCCGAAAATCCCAATAGCACCAAAAATGATTGTAAAAAAGAAATCCCAAACTCTGTCCCCTGTTAAAAGCAGAGAGGCATAACCCGGCATCCCACTAAAAATGTAAGGAATCCAGTGGGCGAAATTGCCGTCTTTTTTACAGGTTTCCAAATATGTTTTAAAACTTTCAGAAGCAACATTATCGCTAGCATTAAAACCGCCACCAAATATTGCGGAACCAAAAAAGATAAATACTAAAGCAAATATCGTTATAATAAAAAACAAATTATGATATTTTTCCGGAATAAATGGAGCAGAATCAGAGGCGTCCTTTGATTTGCTGAGCGGTTTTTTGGGAATAGGTTTTGCCATAATTTTTCCTTTAAATTATGAATTCATTGACATAAGAAAATCTCTGTTTGATTTCGTTCCTTTTAATCTACTGACAAGGAATTCCATAGCTTCAACTGGCTGGAATTCATTTAAAACTTTACGAAGAATCCAAATACGATTGAGTTCGTCAGAAGGAATGAGCAATTCTTCTCTACGGGTACCAGAGCGATTAACGTCAATAGCCGGAAATACTCTTCTATCGGCAATTCTGCGGTCAAGAACGAGTTCCATATTACCAGTACCTTTGAACTCTTCAAAAATAACTTCATCCATTCTACTGCCAGTTTCAACGAGAGCAGTAGCAATAATTGTTAGCGAACCACCTTCTTCAACGTTACGGGCAGCACCAAAGAAGCGTTTTGGTTTATGGAGTGCATTTGCATCAACACCACCGGAAAGTATTTTACCAGAGTGGGGAACGACTGTATTATGAGCTCTTGCCAAACGGGTAATTGAATCAAGAAGAATAACCACATCTTTTTTTGCTTCAACTAAGCGTTTGGATTTTTCAAGCACCATATCAGCAACCTGGACGTGTCTTTCCTGTGGCTCGTCGAAAGTAGAAGCAACAACTTCTGCTTTTACGTTGCGTTCCATATCGGTAACTTCTTCGGGACGTTCATCAATAAGTAATACTATTAAAATAATTTCAGGGTGGTTCCTCGAAATGCTGTTTGCAACTTGTTGTAGTAAAATTGTTTTACCAGCTTTTGGAGGAGAAACGATTAGTCCACGCTGTCCTTTTCCAATTGGACAGAGTAAATTTAAAACGCGCATTGAATATTCGCTTGGACTTACTTCGAGGTTTAACCTTTCATCTGGATAAAGGGGTGTTAGGTTATCGAAAAGTGTCCTGTCGCGAATTGTGTCAGGATGCTGGTAATTGATGTGTTCTACTTTCAAGAGTGCATAAAAGCGTTCTGCATCTTTTGGAGGACGCACCTGCCCTTTTACTAAATCGCCGGTTCGCATTCCAAACTTTTTAATTTGAGAAGGTGAAACGTAAATATCATCTGGAGAGGGTAGGTAGTTGTAATCGCTGGAGCGCAGGAAGCCGTAACCATCAGGCAAGACTTCAAGAACTCCTTCTCCGGCAATTAAACCTTCGATTTGCATATCTGCAGTAATACCGGTAGTTTGAACTTCAATAATCTTCATAATAAGTTCTTGCTTACGAAGTTCATTAAGGTTCATAATACCCATACTTTTTGCTAATGTTGTCAAATCAGCAATACGTTTTTTCTTTAAATCAGCAATGTCTATTATTGGTGATTCAAAATTATTATTATTAGTGTTGTTATTGCTAACTTCTTTTTTTTCATAATATGCCATTTTACTTCTTTCTATATATTATTTATATTTTTTTTCTTTTTTTTGATTGAAATTATGAAGAATTTCACACAGAAGAGCTATCAGCAATTTTTTTGCAAAATACTATTTTATTTTAAAAAAAACAATTAATTTTGTTATTAATTATTACAAAACATTTAAATATTAACTCACATTACCAATTCCCCTCTTGAGAGGAGCAGGAGTGATACGCTCTTTTATTTTTTACCACAAATCCAATTCCCCTCTTGAGAGGGGATTAAAGGGGTGTGTTCTTTCTTTATATATATATAAAAATTCTCAAATACTTAAAAGAAAACATTTTCTAATAATCGTATATCTCCTTATAATTACTTCAAATATAAAGAGTAATAAAGAACACACCCTTTATTCATGTCTCAAGAGGAGAATTTAAGAACATACCTTTTTGGCTGAATTTATATTAAGCAATAAAAGAACGTATTACCAATTCCCCTCTCAAGATGAGAATGAGTAATATAAGTTATTGTAAAAACAATGACATACTGCTAACCATAATAGGTTCTATTGCTAAAAATGGTTCTGCATACCTAACCCCAACTAATGTGCCGTAATGAATAGCACGGGCTTCTAGTTCTTCGATGAATTCAGGTCGGGAAAGTCTTGTAGTTGGTTCTGAAGAATCAGATTTTCCCGGAACGTAAACCTGAGAACTATATGCTTTTATTGCATTCATTTTTATTGAAAAAGTATCAGTTATGTTTACACAAAAATCTGGTCTCTTTTCAAAATGGTAGGATTGCATAAAAGAATACATTTTACGTGTTCCATAAGGCATTTGTTCTTCACCTTGATAAAACGTTTTTACTTTCGTTAAGCCACTTTTAAATATAGAGTTTCTTACAAGATTATGAGCATTTTGATGGTCTGGGTGTCGTTCAAATGCTGGATTCATTACAATAATCTTTGGTCGGTAATAACGAATTACCTGTATTGTTTTTATAATGTTTTCTTCATTTATTTCAATATTTCCATCTGCTATCTCTAAGTTTTTTCTATCAATTATATTTAATATTTGAGCTGCCTCAGACGCTTCTTTTATTCGAATTTCAGCAGTTCCACGTGTTCCCTGTTCTCCTTTTGTCATATCAACAATAGCAACACTTCTACCTTCTTTTGTTAGTTTAGCAATTGTTCCACCGCAGCTTAATTCAGCGTCGTCTGGATGCGCAACTATTACCAATACGTCTATGTCTTTCATTTTATAGTGATTAATGATTAGTGATTAATGATTAGTGATGTTAATCATTCTTTTTTGTTAATTATTTTTTTGCTGAAATAATTATTGATGTTAGAAGTTTCATAATTTCAATTGCATCATTATTTATACTGTTATACTCTTTTTCTGATATAAAATTTGTTGAATAAAGCAATTCTAACCAATAAATTGTTTCATTGCATTCTTTTTGAGCTATTGCAATTTTGTGAATAAAGTCAATTTTAGATACTGCATAATCTGCTTCTCGACAATTAGCACCATTACTTGTTCCACTTTTTAAGATTTGTCTACTTATAACAAGCTCTTTTTTAAATTCTATTAAATATTTGTATAAATTTACAACTCTTATAGAAAATTGTAAACTCTTATGTTTTAATATATTTTTATCTTCTTTCATTTAACAGATATTAAAATCCACTTATCTAGTATAATAATTCGTTATAAGACTTATAATATTGTGTCATTTCGAACCCCTGATAAAATAAGACTTTTATTTAAATGAGAATGACATCATTAAAAGTGTCATTCTGACGGATGTCAGAATCCATCTTAAAAATTGTTTTTATAGGTCATTAGTAATTAGTAATTCGTCATTGGTATTCTTAGAACTAATGACCAATGATTAATGACTAAAATATTCCTTTGTCCATTTTTTTTGAGAAAACCAAGATGGATTATGACATCCGTCAGAATGACAAACTAAGATGTCATTGGTAACGAAGTGAGAAATCTCACAAGTCATTGCTACCACGAAACTTGAGATTCCTCACTTCGTTTCGGAATGACAAGAAATGTTTATCAGGTTTTCAATGAATTACTACAATAGTAAAAATATTTTTCAATATAAATATCAAAAAATGATTTTTCTTTCAAAATCATTAATCATTATCTACATTCCCGTTAAATTATGAATTTTTTCAATTCTAATCATATGTCTTCCGCCTTGAAATTCACCTTCAATAAAAGCGGTAACTATTTGTTTTGCAAGTTCAATATCAATAAATCTAGCACCGAGTGCAAGTACATTTGCATTATTATGCTCACGGGAAAGCTGAGCGACCTCTGGACTATAGCAAACTGCTGCACGAATAGAAGCAACTTTGTTGGCTGTAATGCTTACTCCAATTCCTGTTCCACAAATTACAATCCCATAATCAGCAATACCAGCGGCAACTGCTTCTGCTGCTGGATAGGCATAGTCCGGATAATCTACAGAATCAGTTGAAAAAGCACCAAAATCTAAAATTTGATAATCCTGCGATTTCAGCCATTCTATTAATTTTTGTTTATATTCAAAGCCAGCATGGTCTGAGCCAAATGATATTTTCATATTAGTTATTCACAATGTTGAATAAATTATTAACACACAAGTGTAAAATTTATTTTAATGTTAATAAGTTGTATATAATTTATCAAAAATAATTCATAAATATAATTTTCAACACTCTTTTTTTTAATTCAGATGTTATTAGCTTTTTATTAACATCTTTTTTATAATTGTAATATTTTGCTAATTTCTTAATTTATTTTTACTTAAAGTAACATTCACAAAAGTTATCCACAAATTAACATTATAAATAAATATAAGAATAAATAAATTACTTTTTCTTTTTTCTTTTTATTAATTGTCTATCTTTTCTTTTGAAGTATTTTACTTTATCGAAATCTTTTTTGTCATCTCTTCTGAAATCTTTTTTGTCATCTCTTTTAAATTCTCTATTATCAACTCTTTTGAATTCTCTATTATCATCTCTTTTGAATTCTCTATTATCATCTCTTTTGAATTCTCTATTACCATCTCTTTTTGATTCTCTATTACCGTCTCTTTTAAAATCTTTTCTATCACCTCTTCTGAATTCTCTATTACCATCTCTTTTTGATTCTCTATTACCATCTCTTTTGAATTCTCTATTATCATCTCTTTTAAAATCTTTTCTATCATCTCTTTTGAATTCTCCATTACCGTCTCTTTTAAAATCTTTTCTATCATCTCTTTTGAATTCTCCATTACCGTCTCTTTTTGATTCACTTTTTTCTTCTTTATTAAAATTCTCTGATTTATCTTTAGAAATTTTTCTAAGAACTTTTTCAAAAATGATAATAAATTCACCTTTGAATTTTAAATCTCGGAACTTTTCATATAAATCTTTAAAATTACCATAATGATTTGTTTCAAAAGGAAGAGTTAGATTACAACCAATATATGCTTTGCGGTAAGGAATTATATCTGCGAATGCCTGAAGAACTGGCATAATTCTGTAAGGAGTTTCGAGAACTACAACTGTTTTTGTTTCTTTGGAAAGAGATTTAATTTGATTAATACGTGAATCATTATCCCTGCTTAAAAAGCCAGCAAATAAGAATCTATCAACAGTGAAACCACTAAGAACAAGTCCAGTCATAATGCTTGATGCACCAGGAATAGAATGAAGTTCAATATTATTTTGAATTGCCTGATTAACGAGTAATATGCCGGGGTCAGCAAAAAGGGGAGTTCCACAGTCAGAAGTGAGTGCAAGATGCTTTCCTTCTTTAAGTAATTTGATTAATTCAAAAGATTTTTCTTGTTCGTTGTGTTCGTTTAAGATTTCAAGTGGTTTATTTATATTATAGTTATGTAAAAGACGTGCACCAATTTTTCCTTCTTCACAAACAACAATATCACAGCTTTGTAATACTTTTATTGCGCGTAGAGAAATATCATCTTTATTTCCAATCGGGGTAGAAACTATATATAGTTTTCCAAATTTTTTTGTTATATTGTTATTTTCCATTGTGTTATTTGAGAAAAAAAGAAAATGAAAAGTGAATTGTTTAAAAGAGTTGTTTTTGCAATAATTGGAATTCCAATTGCTTTATTCTTAATTATTTACGGCGAACTCCCTTTTTTATTTGCTATAATAATTGTTTCCTCTGTTGCTCTATCTGAATTTCATTCATTAACTAAATTAAAAAATGTAAATTCAAACATTGCGTTAGGACTTTTATTTAATTTAATTTTTATTTTATTTATTTATTTTTCATTGAGCAATGCTAAGATTTTAATAAATTCCGGATTTATTGTATTCGCATTAATTCTTATTCTTGTTTTGTCCAGTTTTGCTTTGGAAATGTGGCGTAGAAAGGAAAATCGTTTATTAAATATTTCTACGACTTTAAGTGGTATTCTTTATGCCTGCTTTCCGTTTTATTCTCTTATACTTATAAGAGAATTTTACAAAATTACAGAATTTTTCATAAATAATAATATAAATTTACCATTATTTTTTTTAAATCAACAAAATTTAGAAGAATTTTCTATTTTTTCTGTAATAATCATTTTAATAACAATATGGGTTTGCGATAGTGCTGCATTTTTTATTGGAAAAAATTTTGGAAAACACAAGCTGTTTGAGCGTGTTAGCCCAAAGAAAACATGGGAAGGGGCTATTGCTGGCTTTATTGCTTCTATTTTCTCATCATTTTTACTATTTTACTATTTTGTTCCTAATTTTCCATATATCCATTCAATAATGCTCGGTGTAATAATTGGAATATTTGGACAGATTGGAGATTTAGCAGAATCACTTATTAAAAGAGACGTTGGAGTGAAAGACAGTTCAAATTTAATTCCCGGACACGGCGGCGTCCTCGACCGATTTGACAGTATTTTATTTGTATTTCCGTTGGTGTTTGTTTATTTTCTTTTGTTGTTAATTTGTTGATTTGTTAATTTGTTTATTGCTTACAATTTTCTTATTTCACAACTCCTGATTCTATAAAGTAAATATAATGATAAGAGATTTGCCGCGTAAAGAATAATTTCGTTTTTTTTCACCAAAATTAATTTTGGTATTACTCTAATTATTATGATAACTCTCAAATTTATTTGGGAGTTATCATAATTTTTTCAATTCAATATTTTTGAAATTTCTAAGATATATTTAAAACGAAATGAATTTTTACAAAAGGTCTGGAGTTCTAAATATATTTGTTTCATAATTATTTTTCAATTAATTATTACTCAAGTTTTATAATCTTTCCAGAATAATTTTCATTATTTATTATTGCTTTGTAAATGTATACTCCTTTACTTACTTCATTATTTTGATTATCGCATCCGTCCCATCTAATAGAATAATTGCCCTTAAATAGTTCACCATTAAACAGGTTATTAACTAAATCTCCATTTAAATTAAAAATGCTTACATTAACAATTGCTGATTTGGTTAAACAATTAAGATTAATGCTTATAATTGTAGAATTGATGAAAGGATTAGGAAAGTTATTTAAACTTATACAATTATCAGTAATTATTATATCGTCATCAACACCAAGAGGTAAAGAAGGTTGGTTAATAGAAAGTATCTCGCCTGTTGCACTTGCTAAATATAAATTTACAAAATTCGGTTTCATTGTTGATGAAGAATTTAAATAAATTTCTTCCCATTCTTCGTCAGTATATCTTTTAAAATTAATGCTTGTATTTTGATAAAAACTCATAACAGGACCGATAAAAGAGCGTTTAGAGCCATCAGGAGCATCAACTAAAATCATAGCAGTATTCAATTTTCCGGTACCAACGTGATAAACCCAACCAACAATACCTCCCGAAGCATCAGCTGGAGAAGTATGCACATCAGCAACTATAAAATCAGTTTTTTGAGGGTCCTTGTTATAATATAAACTTGAATACCAACTATTAGGAAATGAATCAGGCACACAACCGCCTCCGAGTTGGGAAAAAGTTGAAAGTAAGAAACTATTTTCACTTGAACTAATATTTTGTTTGTTAAATTCTTTTGTTGCAATACTTTCTAATATATTTGACAAAGAATCTAAATTACTGAAATACTCAAGAATACTGTTTTTTATGTAAGCATAATATGATTGAGCATCATCAATAATGAGATAAGTGTTAAATTTTTCAATTGCGCTGTTAGCTAAAGTACTAATAGCTTTGAAAAATGCTGGTACAGGTTCAACATAAACTTCGGGGAAATTGCATATAGGCATACCAGAATAAGATTGTTTTGCATATAAAAGGTTATCATGGCGAAGCTGAGCCCACGAAGCCAATTGAGTAGTCATTTTTTGCTGCCACCAAGCCGCTGTTTGCATAAACAAAGGGTATTGAGATAGCTCTGTTTCTCTGGGCGGATTAAGTGTTCGTATAGATTGCAACCAGTTATTATAAATTGTTGAATTCCAAAAAGTATCATCATTTTGGTCTACTAAAAATCTTAAAGCTGCTAAATTAGGTGCATAATTGTATTGTTCTATTTCATCTTTGAGAAAATTGATTGCAGCATTATTCCCAAGAGCAAAAAGCACATCAAGATACGATGGCAGCATTCGTAATTCAGCAATTCTATCATATACGACATTTCCTGTAATGTAAGAATCAATAACAAATCTTTGGCCGAAAAGAAGAAATGCTGATGCCGGTTTAATTTTTTCTACTTCAAAAGGGTCAGCCCAGAGCATTTGTGAGAGGATTTTTTGCTCTGCATAAGATTTGGTTGATAAACGCTCTTTAAATATTTCACAAATTTCTAAATCAGTAAATTCTTCTATATTTGTAATGTTAAGTTCATTTAATAATTCTCTTAAATGGCATAGCTTTACATTATCAGATTCTCCAACCATTGCTTTTAAAATATTGTCAATAGCTTCAAAATCACTTAATACATTTGTTTGTTCAACTGCTTCTAAAACAAACATAGCATCAATAATCTGTCTGCGTATATCTTCCGGCTGCTGTTCGTTAACGCTAACAGGTTTTGGGGCTATTAAATATAACTCTATTCTACCAAACCATATCATTGCTTTGAAATATTTTTTTAAATCAATATTCTCGGTGTAATGCCCTCTAACAGTGAATTGACTGAAATCAAGCATTTTTGAAGTTGAAGAAAAAAGTGGATATTCAATGAAATTCTCTTTTTTAATAGCATCCATTATTGTATCAATCTGACTAATGTTTGATGATATAATCGGTTGAATGGCTTCATCTTCAAGAAGTTTTCTCGCAACAGTGATATAAATATCATAATCCTTAATTGACTGCTCTAAAATCGGATTGTTTTTGTAATTGTTTAAAAGAGTAATAGTATAGATTTGAAGCTTAGGTAGAACTTCTTTTAATTTTGGAATAATAAAGGCAAGTTCTAAATCAGATAAAATTGCATCGTATGAACGATGGACAGCATGAAGAATAGCATCTGTTGATATATATAGTGGTAAATCTTTGTAATAAATGTCTTTGAATCCATCCCAAAATGTAGAATAACTGTTTCGTTCTGTAATAAAAAAATTATGCTTTTTTAGTAAAGAATTCTCATAATCAGTTATTCCAATTGATTTTTTTATCAAATCGTAATACCTGATATCAGATATACTCTGCTGTAAATCACCTTTGTATAATCCTATTGGATAAAGATTATTCAAACCATTAAATTCAAGATTCTTATTTTGTTCAAGGAAGTTTTTATAAGAATCTAAATTTACACTTTGAGAATTCAAATAAGAAATCCCAAATAAAAGACACAAAATTAGAATATACATCTTTTTCATTTTTTGCCCCTTTTAAAATTAATAAAAAGTTATTTATGTTTTTTTTCATAAGATATTTGTCTTGTTACTTATGAACAATTCATTTAAAAACCGATTTTAATTTCTTTTAATTCTATGCTTCAGCAAAGAATTACGTAATTCATAATATCCAATAAATTAGAGATTTCTCGAAGATACTCGTATATAAATTCATGCCGGATAATGGGGCGTTCAGAACAAAACAAAAAGAGTTAACTTTATTAATTTTATAATTATATTTATAGTAATTTTAAAATTATTTCTTTTCTATAATAATAATCCAAAATAATGAATTTTGTTTCAAAAAAATTTCAATTATTATAAAAATTTGAAATAAAATTGTTTAATGTTAAAAAACAAAAAGCAGTTAATTTAATTTTTAAAAAGTAGAAGAAAAGCTATTTCAAACACTAATGCCGCAAATTTTCGTAATTACTATATTTCTTTTTGTAGAGGACAAGTATGGCTATTCTCTACAATTATAAAACAATAATACTTTTTATAGTGTTATTCTAATTATTAGAATAACTATCAAAGTTATTTGGGAGTTACGTGGATATATCTTTACTTATTATTATTTTTTTATTTCAGAATAATATATATTACGAAATAATAAACATCGAATGGTAAAGAGTTCTAACTTGTATTATTCATAAATTTAAGGAAAAATTTCAGTAGTAATTGATAATAAATGGTTTGCTAAAAACACTATAAAAAACTACATTTTTCCGCTAATTTTTATTATATTCTAATTTTGTTACTGAATCTATTCATCAGATGACTGTGAAGTCATCGGATGAATTATTCTTGCTAAACATTAGAGTAAAAAAAAGTCCGACACTTTTGGTGCCGGACTTTTCATTAATTATCAGAGAAGATTATTTTTGAATAATCATCTTGGTAGTTGCGATTTCATTTCCGAAACGTAGAACAACGTTATACATACCATTTGATAAATTACTTGCATCAAAGCTAACTTTATGGCTTCCAGCAGAATAATTATTACTGCTAATACTACCAACTAATTCACCAGTAACAGAATAAATTTGAATTTCAGCATTTGTTTCATCAACAAAGTTGATATTAAACACTGTTGAGTTTGAGGCAGGATTTGGAACAGCAGCAATACTGTTTGAATTAGTATTTTCAACCACTGAAGCTTTAGCCAAATAAATAGCATTTGTTATGTAAACCAAATTAACTAATTCAGCTTCATTTGTAATTTCCTTAATATCATTAAGAGAAAGGTTAAATGCTTTATTCGTGCTTGTATTTAACAGAACTGCATATAACAATTCGAATTCTTTTGCACCATCAATATTTTGGGTAATTTCATCATCACCCCAAATAGAAATAGCAGCAATTCCGTTATGAATTGCACCAGAGCCGATTAGTTCGTTATTAGAATTGAAAATACCGATTTCAGAGCCGTTAAAGCTATCATCAATATTTAATAACAAAGTAGCATTTTTCCCAGTATTTTTAAAATCTGGAATAAGTTGTTTAGCACTTGGAGTTAAGCTGTTTTGTTCAATAACCTTTCTTGAAGAATTAGCAGGATAAGTAAGTACTGCAGCTTGATTCATATAGAAGTAATAACCTTCGCCGGGCTGCATACTGCCTAAAGTGTTGATTCCATAAGCAGGCATATAAAGACCACCAACATTGTTTTTCACAAGTGTAATTGAACTTGCTAAACTTACAAGAGCCAAATCAGGTTGCATTTCATTATCTCTTAAATATGAAGCTAAATTCCAGCCATTGTAGAGTTCAATTAGATGATTTTCCGGAATAATTTTCTCACCAGTAATTGTTAAAGTATTGTCATTGTCAACGTTGACAAGATAGCCATGGTCAATATTCCAATCACCAATAGTATTAATACTAAAAGCTGGGTCAAACATCTGGCCTGCACCATTTTTTACAATATTCACATCAGTAATAATATTTGCAAATACTGTTGGCATAAGTGGTTCTTCAGGAATTACGTAGCTTGAAATCATATTCCAACCGCTATTCAATTGAATATCCATAAATTCTGCTAATTGTTCAGTAGTGAAATTCCACACTTCAGACCAATCACTCATCCTTCCAATATCATTCAGCGCTTTTACTTTCCAGAAATATTGTGTTTCGTAATCAAGTCCTTCAATATCAACATTTGTAAAGTCAGATTCAAGATTTAGAAATACATTTGTAAAATCTGCATCGGTAGAAACAAGGATATCATAGTAAGTAGCTTCTTCCACAGTTAGCCAGGAAAGATTCAGAGCAACAGTCATATTTAAACTGCCATTTTCTGGAGCAGTAAGCACTGGAGTTGCAAGCGGAATCATTTCTTCTGTAGTAAAGTGCCAGGTTGGTGTCCATCGGCTGTAGTTAGTTTCGCTCATTGCCTTAACTCTCCAGTAGTATTGAGTTAAGTAGTTTAAATTACTTCCAGTGTAATCAGATTCAGTAGTAGTTTCATTTACAACTAAGTTGCTAAAAGAAGCGTTAGTAGAGACCTGAATATTATAAGAGTCAGCATCAAGAATATTGCTCCAATCGAAAGCAGGTATAATAGTAACACCTGTTTCAGCAAGTTCAGGAGCAATCAACACTGGAGTATTTAAAAGTGGATTAACAGTTCCAAAAGTGAAGCGTGCATTGGGTCTGTTAGCAACAACTGTAGCAGAAGTCGGATTGGAGCATAATGTAGTATTGTTATTAGCATTATAATATCTGACACTGTTGTAAGAAGTTGCAGTATAGTAATTTGATGCATTCTGAGTAGCAGCCGTAGGAGAATTATTGAAACATATATCGACTAAGATATTTGAAACCCCGTCCCAAACAAAAGGAGTTGGGAATTCATGAACGTTCCATCCTGCTACTGGCTGATATGATTCAGTAAAGAATACTTCAGTCAAATCGTTTAAATCCCAAGTAGTTGTAATTACGTCAGTAGTTGTATTTTTCATCTTAATAGTGAAATTAGTAAGTGGTCCGCAGGTGTTCACATTAGCAACGTTAAATGCTATTGAATATATTTGTCCGGGAAGACCACCGCTATTCATTATTTCATCTGCTCTGTAAAGAATTTGATTTTTTGTTGCCTGTGAATAATTTCCATAGACTGCTGGCCATTGATAATAAAGATTTGAAGTAGTTCCAGCTCCAAGAGTAACATCTGAGCCGGTAATAAAGCTCCATACTTCAGACCAGTCGCTTTCAGTAAACGGATTTCCAGCTTTTACCCTCCAGTAATATTCAGCAGATAATGGGATGCCAATACCAGTCAAGCTGTTTGTATTAACAATGTTATCAATTAAAACATTCTCAGAAAAGTCCGGAGTAGTTGAGCATTGCAGACGATAGTAAGTTGCAGCAAGGACTTCGAGCCAATTAAAAGTAGGAATTGTTGGAACTTCAGTCATACCATTAAGAGGTTGTGTTAGTATTGGAGTTGAAAGTGGACCTTCAGTTATAAATTTGAATCTTAATGACCAGTTAGTTACTTCTCCAATTGAATTGTAAGCTCTGAGTCGCCAGTAATACACAGTAGTTTCTGATAATTCATCAATTAAAGGTACTTCATAATATGTGTTTGTTATCCCGTCAACTGTGAAAACTGGAATAGAAAAATCTGGAAATTCAGAAACAGCTAATTCATAACCAAGAACATTTTCAGCAGGTTCCCAAGTAAATGTTGGTCTAACAGAAACGCCAAGTGAAAGATGTTCTGGTGATACTGGGACAGGTGGTAAAAATTCCTGATATTCACTATTCAACTTGATATTTGGACGAGTAGTTAAAAGATTTGGATTACCCGGTGCAGAGCATAATGTAAGTTCACCGTCTTGCCAGTAACTAATATCCTGAACTACTGGAGTTGTAGAATAATAGACTGAAGCATTTGTTGAATAAGTTAAATTGTTGAAACAGAAATCTACGATAATATTTGAGCCACCATCCCAATAAAAAGGATTATCAAAAACATGAACGTTCCAGCCGACTGTTGGATTATAAATATCACGTAGGTAAACATCGGTGAAACCTTCGTAATCCCAAACAGAGAGTACATTAACATTAGTATGCTTTAATTTGATAGCAAAATTTTGAAGTGGGTCGCAATTATTAGTAGCAAAAACATTAAGAGCTAATGCAGTAATATCACCAGGGATAGCACCAGCAGCAACTAATTCGTCTCTTGTTATTAACACTTGATTTTTTACACCACCCCAGACGTTTCCATAAGGACCTGGAGGATTACCACCGGAAGCATAATATGTAGTTGCAGTGCCATAAGTAGTAAAATTACCAGTAGTGAATTCCCAAACTTCAGACCATTCGCTATTAACGAACTCGTTGTTTGCCATTACCCTCCAATAGTAAATAGTGGCATTGTCTAAATCTACTGTAGAAACATAAGAAGTAGTATTAATACTTGCATCAACAATTAGATTTGAGAAATCATCTGTATCAGAAACCTGAAGATTATAATCAGTAGCAGCAAACACAGCTTCCCAGTAGTAAATTGGAGACGTAGGTGCTATTTCTAAATAGTTTACTGGAGATGTTAATATTGGAGCATCAATCGGACCTTCAGTAATAAATCCCCATTTGTATGACCAATAACTTGAATTTCCTTCAGAATCATAAGCTCTAGCCCTCCAATAGTATTGTGTTGTTTCTTCCAAAGGTGTTGCTACTTGGAACTCAGATAATTCGATTTCTGTTTCATCAATTACAGTAGGTTCAAAATCTGGATTTGTCGCTACTTGAATTTGATAGCTAACAGCATTGCTAACATCTGTCCAATCAAAAAGTGGTAATACAGCAACATTAAGAGCATTATTTTCTGGTTGTAATGGAGTTGGTGGCATAAGAGGCATTAACTCAAAATTAAATAGAGTATTTGCTCGATTAACTCCAACTATAGGAGCATTTGGCTCAACAATATTACAAAGCTCTGGATTGTCCGTGCTATTTGTTCTGTAACCAGTACTGTTAAATGTTGTAGGAGTATAATAAACAGATGGATTTTGGAAAGTAGTTGTAACACCGGGGTGGTTATAGCAGGTTTCAATTCTAATGTTAGAAACACCATCCCAATAGAAAGGTTCTGTAAATTCATGCATATTCCAGCCAAGTTTTGCATCAAATGCAGAATCGGGTTCCCAAACTGTTGTCCAATCTTCATAATCCCAAGCATTAATTAGTTCTGCATTTGTTAATTTCATTTTTATTGTATATTGGCCTTCGTATAATGGACCAACAGTTCCAAGAACTGCAACATTCCAAGCCAATCCTTTGATATTTCCGGGGAAAGCACCAGCATCGATTAATTCTGTAGCGCGGTAAATAAATTGAATTCTTCCGTGTTGATAATAATTGCTGTATGGCGATGGAGTTGTGAAACCAGTAGTACTTGTCTGATAGCTTGTTCCGGTTCCTACAAATGTGAAATTACCGGTTTCGAATGACCATACTTCAGACCAGTCACTTGTTGCAAAATCATTATAGCCCCTGACTCTCCAGTAATAAGTTGAATTAATTGTTAAGCCATCGACCAAATAAGTAGTTCCAGCTTGATTTATATCAAATAATGTAGTTGAAAAATCTTCTGAGCTTGATAATTGGAATTGATATAAAGTAGCTAGCAAAGTTGAGTTCCAAACACAATTTAATTTTAAAATTTGGTCAATTGATTCATTTTCCGGAGATACTAAAATAGGAGCAGCAATGGGTCCTTGAGTAGTAAAGTTCCAGGCGTTTGACCAACTACTTAAATTGCCTTCTGCATCGCGGGACCTAACATGCCAATAGTATTTGGTTGTTTCATTTAATGGTTCAGGTATCTGATAAGTTGTATCGGTCAAGCTAGATAAGTCAATTACAGTTGTTGAAAAATTACTAACAGTTGATACCTGCATATCGTAAGCAACTGCAACAGGAACACTTCTCCATTCAAGTAATGGTTCAGTAGTAATAAAAATAGTGCGGTTTGGCGGTGCCAATAGAAGTGGAGAAGGTAAATCCGGGTCAATCTCAAATTTAGCTGCAATCACATCATAGCTTCCACCTGCGAAGTAATTCTGGAAACAACCTTCAGTTATTGGGAAGTCAGTAGAAACTGTGCTAGCAGTCATTAAAACATTCCCTTCGCCATCATATCCAAGAACTCCGCCGCCATCGGCAAGGGTGCCACCGAAAAATGTCGAATAAAGTAAATTTGTTCCATCTGTATTTAATTTGATTAAAAATGCATCAGTATTTCCAGCTATTGTAGTTTGCTGTGCATCTGGAGTAACAGGGAAATCTGTCCAAGAAGTTGTTCCGGTCGCAAATACTTCATTATTGTCGTTTAAAACAATGCAACGAGTGTTTTCTGCGAGAGGACCTCCAATATAAGTTGAAAATACAAGAGATGTTCCTGAAGAATCTACTTTGGTAATTATACCATCATTATTGGTGCCACCACCAAAAATTGTTTGTAAAGCGCCTTCAGTAATAGGATAATCTGTAGATTTTGTTGAACCGACCAGATAAGAATAGTTACTTGTGTCTATAACCATAAACCTTAATTGGTCATCATCAGCTCCACCAATAAAAGTAGAATAAACAAATGCAGACATATCTGGAGTTAATTTGCAAAGAGTACCGTCTTTAACACCACCATAAGTAGTTTGGAAAGCATTTTCAGTAACAGGGAAAGTTGCATTATCGGTCCAGCCGCAAGTATAAACGTAACCATCACTATCAAGAGCTAAACCCTGTTGAGTATCATTACCAGTGCCACCGATGTATGTACATCTTATTATTGCAGTAGCATTAGCGTTAATTCTTACTACGAAACCATCATAAGTGCCACCGCCATAAGTTGCCTGTAAAATTCCTCCCATTGATGTAGTAGGTAAATCGCTGGAACCAGCAAAACCGCCGACATAGCAGGTGTTGTCATCAGCAACGATACACATATTTGCAGCATCATAGCCGCTGCCACCGAAATATGTTGAATAAATCAATTCGGTACACTCAGGGTCAAATTTTGTGATGAAAGCATCCATTGAACCGCTATTATCAGTATCAAACACACCGGGAGTTGTTGGGAAATCAGTAGATTGAACGTATCCGGCAGTATAAATATTACCGTCACTATCAAAATCAATACCATAAGACATATCATAGCTGCTTGCTCCCAAGAAAGTAGAAAACACTAAATCAGTTCCACTATAATCCATTTTGGTAATATAGCATTCCATACTTGCACCGATTGTAGTCTTGTAAGCACCAGGAGTTACCGGAAAATCTGGAGACATTGTCCCACCAGCAATATAGAGAAAACCGTCATTAACATTACAGCTGTAAGCAGCATCAAAATTGTTTCCACCAAGATAAGTAGCATAGATTAACGGATCTATAATTAATGGCAAATTCTTATTATATTCTCCTAAATTGAAACTAACTACGTCTTTTCCTTCAATTTTAAATGAACATTCAATCTGCTTTTTCTCACCATTAATTTCCTGATAGGCAAATAGCTTGCATTGGCTTCTATCGCCAATACTAGTTGAGAAAACTAAATCACCTTTCTCATTAATGCTGATGCCATCAGCACCTTCAAATTGCATCTTAATTTGGTCCGGATTAGCATTTGGATTAACAATAATGTCATATCTTAAGCCAGTATTTTCGTAATAATAAACAGCATCAATGCCATCAAAAACATTGGAAACGCTTATATTAGTAAATAAAGGTACTTTGCTTGCCCATTTGCTTGGGTCGTTACCAATAAAATAATTGTAATAAGTTTTCTTTAGTCCATTTCCAGAAAATTCTGATTTTGAATTACTCAAAAACTTCATATTGACCACATGTCCTTTGATTGATGTGTTTAAAATCGCCGGGTCAACATTTGGGTCATATTCCATTTGCGGACCATCAACACCATCAACAAAAGTAAAGAAATCGTAAACGACTCCATTGCTTGTTATCCAAGCATTTAGTCCTTCTGTTCGAGTAAGATAACGAACCTGGTTATCCCACTGCCCAATATTTTCAACGAAAGTGGAATATGCTTTTGTTTGTAATTGCAATTCACTTTCATTTACTCGCTTAAATTCCTTTGCGCTTCCAAAAGAATAACAAAGAAATAAAGTTAAGAAAATTAATGATAATTTTTTCATTATATATCCTTTAAATTGTGAGAAAAATTGTTATTTATTTATCAAATTTGTCAACCATTTTTTCATCAATGCTTTTATTTATATTTAAAAAATCAGAACAAAATTTAAAAAAATTAATTTGAAGCTATATTAAGCCATAGCAATAAATAATTTAGTTATAAAATATTCAAAAAACACTTTTAGAATAGTTTATATCTTTCCAAAAAAATTTGCAAATAACGCTGTGATGGTTTTCAATTGTATTATAAGTTCGATTTGGTTGCTAAACTTCATTCATCATTATTTTTTGTCGAATATTTAAAAGCATTTTAAAATGAAATTAATCGACTTTTTAAATCAGAAAAACACAATATATTTTTATGTATTTTTCTATTTTTTAAAGATAATAAATTAAATACAAAAAATGAAATTTTTTTGAAAAAATTTTTTTAAAATAATTTGATTTTATTGATTGAATCATCATTTTAAGAAAAAAGAAAATAAATAATTCGATGATTTTAGAATTAAATTCTTATCTTATGATAAATATAGGGAGGATTGATATTAGTTACTTTTAAATTTTTTGGTAAAATAATTTCGGGGATAATAATGCCAGTAGAATCTTTAAGTATTTTGTCTATGTGTATTTGAACTTTAATTTTATCATCAGTCAGATTTGCAATGTCATTGATGCCACCAGTGATAGTAACGCTGATGAAATCCGGCTCAAGACGGCTATTATTAGGAAGTTTTCCTTCAATTATGTTAATGGGAATATCAAAAAAAGTAATTGATGCTTCCTGCTGAATATCAGCAGAAATTTCTACTTCTTTGTTAGATAATTTAACTATATTACTAAATTGAGTAGATAATGGAACTTTAGTAGAAATTGGTAAATATATATCTTTAATTATCCTTTCTTCAGTATTCCATTCTTTAAAAGCAGTTGCAATTTTTTCATTGCCAGAAATAATTAATGAATCAGGTGTAAATTTAATATTTCCTACAATAATAAAACCTTCTTTCGGAAGAATTCTTACTTTTGGATTTATAGGTATTTTATAATTCCCGGCTTTCCCTGTAACTAAGCGTAATTTGTTATCTTCAACTATAGCATCAATAGCTTGAACGTTTACTAAATGCTGCATTCCTTTTAAAAGGTCTGTCCTTGAAATTTCGAATATACTATCTTTGATAGTTGATTTTTCTAAATTGATTAAACAATTAGCGCTGGAACCAATAAAAAGAAAATTAAATAAGTGCCAGCCGGTTCCTTTTACATCAATCGAAATTGTTTCAGGTGGCGGTACTTCTATTGCTCTATCGTTAGGCAACTTAATAATTAAGGGAACCTCTGTATTTATTACATATTCAGTTGATAAACTTACATATATCCATAAAGAAATCGCAAAGAATAAAGCCCCTAAAACACTCTTAGAGGAAATAAACTTTAATATTTTAGAAACAGGCATCTTATTCTTTATTATTTTTATATTTTAATGTTATTTATCAATTATTTTATTAAATTAGACGATGAAAAACCAATATAAATTTTGCAAGGTCTTATTTGCAAAGATAATATTTTATAAGATTATTAACAATAAATATTTTTATTCTACTTTTTCCCAAATTCAGAACTTAGATGCTATTGTCTTTTTTTTCAGAGCCCAGCTTGAAAAATAAGAATTTTTTTTGGGGTGTATAATGACAAAAAGACAAAACCAATAATACTAAAGTGTTATATTTTAATATTAAAAATCCATACCTAAAGAGAACAGATAATGAGGAGTAGACCATGTGTGATAAAGGTTTTCCCAAGCTATGTCTAATTTGACTGGTATTCCGAATAAAATTGTTCGAATACCAACACCTGTACTCATTAAAAGGTTATTAGGAATCACTTTCCCCTGATTATCAATTCTTGTAGATTTAAAATCAGTAAAATTCCCAGACCACGCTCCTCCCATATCAAAAAAGAAAGCACCAAGAATATGCTGAAAAAGTATAGGCACCGGTCCTGCAAGCAATGCTCTAAAAAGAGGAAAACGTAATTCAAAATTTGTTAAGAAAAATTTTGTTCCTGCAATTTCATTTACCATAGTTCCTCTTAATGGCATAATAAATTCAGATAAAGCGTAGTCTTCAGGATTTTCAAAAGGAAGTTCGCTATTGCGGAAAGAAGGATTTATCCAGTTTTCAGTGCCTCCAAGATAGTAAAGATGAGGATTTGGTCCTATGCTTAAACCACCAGTAAATCGGGCTGCAAAACTTAGGAAATCATTAAAGAAAATATATTTTCTATAATCAGTTTTAAAAGACATAAAGCCAAGACCAGAGGAGCCAAACTTTGGTGTCCCTTTCATTCCCAGATAATATCTTGTTCCGCTGACCGGTCCGAAAGAATAACCATACAAAACATCATCATAAACAAATTTAACTTCCGGAATCATTAAAAATTTTGATGAATAAGTATTATTTGGATGACTTATATTATCTTTATTGGAATTAAGGAAATTAATCCCCCATTCCATTCTTTCAAAATGGCTAAATGGATATGATGCAGAAACAGTTAAGCCATAAAGCCGAAATCTGAATAAATCATTGCTACTGGTATTATTAGCATTGTATACAGTTTTATAAAAAAATGCGGGTGAATGATAGACTCCAACCTGATAATCAATTAGTTCCGGAAGATAAGTATAGGCAGCATAAAAACTACTATTTCTCAAATCATACAAAAGATTTGCCTGAACATATATTTGGTGGTCGCCCATTATATCAGTAAATAACGCTTGGGTTACTCCCTGAAAACCATATAAGGTGCTGTAGCCCGGATTCCCAAGGACAACATCTAAATTGAATTTCACTTTATAATCTTTGGGAATAAAGTTATAATCTTCTTCAGCACTCATTTCATCTTCTTGATTTACTCTTTTTTGCACATCCAAATTCGGCTTGATAACCTGCTGCCTGCTAAGCTCAACTTCAAAATTTCCATAACCAGTTAATTCTTTTGGCTTTGCAACAGAATCACTTTTAGCAAGATTATCTATTTTATTTATAAGTTTCTTTCGTTCAAAATATTTTTCTCTTAGTTTAGTAAGTGGTAAAGTATCTGATTGTAAACGAATATCAAAAGGATTCTTTAAAAGGAAAATATCATAACCGCCATTCATTAAAGTAGAAAAAACTAATTTCGTTCCGTCATTTGAAAGTGAGATTTGAGAAATACCGGTTAGTGAATTTGTTAAGGGAAAAACTTTATTTGTTGTTAAATTAAGTTGATAGATATTGCCAATTCCATTATCATTAGAAACATAAAGTATTTTATTACCATCTTCAGAAATCACCATCGAGGATTTGTAAAATTCAGAATTATTTGTTATTTTTTTTATTTCCAATGAGTTAATATTAATTGAATAAATATCAGTGCGACTAACATCATATTTCCACATTTTCTTTGGAGATGTTCTGCTTTCAATATCTATATTGTCTCCTCTGTCGGAAATGAAGTAAATTAAATCGGAATTAGGTCCCCAAACAGGATTTAAATCAGTGAAAATATCTTGAGTAAGATTAGTAAGTTTTTTTGAATTTATTTTGTAAAGGTAAATATCACTTTTTTCAATAACTGTAGCGATAAAAGAGAGATATTCGCCATTTTTACTCCATGCAACAGAAGTAATTGAGTTCATCTTAAGGTCAATTTTTTCGTAATCTCCTGTTTTTGCATCAACTATGAAAATAGCATCATTGCCACCAGCTTTTGCAGAAATAGCTAACTTTGTTCCGTCAGGATTCCAGGAAATGCCCGGAGTAAGCAGATTCAAATCTTCAAAATCCTGCATTCTGTAACTGCTAATAAGTTCTCTTACTTCTTTTTTTTCGTTCAATTCAAGTATAAAAACTGAAAAAATGTTCTTTCTATCTGTAATAAAAGCAATTTTACTACCGTCTGGCGAAATTGCAGGTGATGTATTATAAAAATTCTTTTCTTTGGAAATATCAGTAATTCTTTCAGCATAGTCGTCAGCATCAATAAATTTTTCAATATCAGGCCAGTAGTATTTCTTCATATCTTTTTTCCATTCTTTAGAAAATTCCTTTAAATCCATTTTAAAAGAACTTTGGAAAGCGGCATCTAAATTACCGAAGGCCCTAATTCTATTAATTAAATCGCCAACCATTTGTTCGCCATACTTTTCAGCTACATACCAATAAAATGTCTGTCCACCCCGATAAGCCAAAAATCCGTCAAAATATTCCAAATCAATCATTTGTTCACTTAGCGAAACATCTCGCATATACATATCCGTTTGAGTATCTAATCCGCCAATACTTTCATATTCAGCAAGTCCTTCGTTCATCCATATTGGGAATTCAATGTTTCTGCCAGTATGAAGTGCAGTTTGGAAATTTCCGCCGTATAGCATTTCATTTAATACAGCGTGGACAAGCTCATGATGGATAACATGCTTATATTGGGAGTAGTCGCCTTGAAACGGAATAACAACACGGTTTTTGAGCAATTCAGTAAATCCGCCAACTCCTTCCGGCATATATGCATCTACAACGTTAGTCTGTTGAAATTCATTATGGCTATTATAAACAATTAATGAATTCCTTTTAGATACCTTGAAATTCAAAGTATTTTCTATTGATTTTAAAGAATTTTCTGCTATAATTGCTGCATATTCAGCTAAATACTGGGCATCATTATGAAAATAAATATCGAAATGCTTTGTTTCGATATATTTCCAGTTGAAATTTTGGTATTGTACTTTATTTTTACCAAATTGTCCGAATATATGACCCGGAATTATTAAAGATATTATAATTATCAGTAAGGAAAATTTATTTATTTTCATTAACTTAACCTATCTATTTTTCGTTATTGACGTTTATCTTAAAACAAAATTGAATTAAATTAGTTACACTTTTTATTTTTGTATTGTTTTTTTCTCTATTTAAAAAAAATGAAAAAACTGTTTATTTTATTTACTCACCTTACGCTATTCAATTTTAAGATTTGAAACAAGTTAAGTTGATGCACTATTTTCTTTTTATCACAAGTTCCATTCCCCTCTTGAGAGGGGCAGGGGAGGTGTTAAAAGGTCTTATTATTAAAGTTATTATAGTTTATATTTATAAGATTGTATAAGTAAATTAAATATTTATGTCAAATATAACTGAATTTATTAACTTATCTCCGTGACATTCCTCTTGAGAGGGGAATAAGAAAAGTGGATTAAAAAATGAATCTAAACTAATCTTTTTCATTTCTCAAAAGAGAAATTGTGTAAGGTGAGTATAAAATAAAAAAGCCGAGCAAAACTCGGCTTTTCATATTAACGGAAAATTTTTATTTCTGCTTTTTTTCTGTAGTCGCGGTTGGTTTATCAGATTGTTGGCCTTGAACTGCTTGAGGTTGACCATCAACTGGTTGTCCGGCAGCAGCGGCGGCGGCAGCAGCAGCAGCGGCTTCTTCTTCAGCTTGTTTTTCTTGCATAACTTGATTTTGAACTTCTTGTTGAGCAAGAGCTAAATCTTCTGTGAGCTTAGTTATGTCTGGGTCAGCAGCATTTTGGTCGATAATCTTTTGCATTTCTTCCATTGACTCTACTTGGAAACCTGCATTCTTGAATAATTCCAAGTTCTTGACAGACCAATCTTCGCCATTTTTTAACATTGCTTTAAAGTCTGGGGTTTTGACAAATTCTATAACAGAATTGTAGTATTTTACTAAATTCTCTTTGTCTTTATTCCCGCCGCAGCTTGTTAAAGAAAAGCTTATTGCAATAATTGCTATTAATGCGTAGATTGAGAAAACTTTGAGTTTCATTTATAACTCCATAAAATTATAAAAAAATTTAATTATTTAATTAAATCATTACAAAATTATAACAATTTTTTGAATTGTCAAATTAATTTATGTTAATAATTCAATTTTTTTTTATTTTCTTTTTCTTACGTATTTTTGTAAGAAAAAATTATTGTAATTATATGCATACACCAAATATTCAAGATGTTTTACAAGCTGCTAAAAGAATAGCAAACTTTTCTCACATTACTCCAATACTTACTTGCAAAACTATAAATTATATTACAAATAATCAAATTTTTTTTAAATGTGAAAATTTTCAAAAAATTGGCGCTTTTAAATTCAGAGGAGCTTGCAATGCAGTATTTTCTTTATCTAAAGAATCCGCAAAGAAAGGTGTTGCTACTCATTCATCCGGAAATCATGCACAAGCACTTGCTCTTGCCGCTAAAATCTGTAATATTAATGCAACAGTTATTATGCCGGATAATTCTTCCGATATTAAAATTAAAGCTGTTCGTAACTACGGAGCAAATATTATTTTTTGTAAACCAGACCTGATTTCAAGAGAAACGACACTAAACAAAAGAATATTGGAATCAGGAGAAACCTTTATACATCCTTATGATAATTTTAATATTATTGCTGGGCAAGCAACCGCTGCTCTTGAAATGCTGAATGATATAAAAGATTTGGATTATGTGATAGCTCCTGTTGGCGGAGGTGGACTTCTTAGTGGCACTTTGATTTCCTGCTCAAGTATTTCACCAAAAACAAAAGTAATTGCTGCTGAACCTGAAGGAGCTGATGATGCCTACCGCTCTATAATTGAAAACCACATTGTGCCTTCTGTGAATCCTAAAACTATTGCTGATGGACTGCTTACTTCTTTAGGTGAAATGAATTTTAATATAATAAAAGAACATATTTACAAAATTGTTACTGTAAGCGAAGAAGCTATTATTAATGCTATGAAATTGATTTGGGAACGTATGAAAATTATTGTTGAACCTTCTTCTGCTACTACTCTTGCCGTTCTTTTAGAAAACAAAATTGAAATCTCCGGGAAAAGAATTGGGATAATACTTTCCGGAGGAAACGTTGATTTGAAAAAATTACCTTTTTAATTGAAAATCTTCAATTAGCTGTTTATCAACTCCCTGCATTCATCAATTAGCAATTCTTTTAATTCTAAAATACTAATATCTTTTGTTTTGCCGCCGGCTGCTTGCATGTGTCCGCCACCATTGTATTTTATTGCTATATTTCTTATGTTAATTCCTTCTTTTGAACGGAAAGAAAGTTTTAATTCATTATTATCTAATTCGGTAATTTGAATGGCAATTTTCATATTTTTAATAGTCATTAATCTTTCAATGAAATTTTCTGTATCGCTTAAAGTTGCATTAACCGAATCAAGCATTTGCTTAGTTACAGTTAAAATACTTAGACTATTATTGAAGTAAAATTCTATTTCTGAAAGTGCTTTGCCGAATAATTTCATTTGTTTTGCCGGGATAGAATTATAATAACTATTATAAAGATAGGTAGGGTTTGCTCCAAGTGCTACTAATTCCGAAGCTGCAAGTAATGTATTTGCAGTTGTATTATTAAAAGTGAAATTTCCTGTGTCGGTCATTATTGCTAAATATAAATAATCAGCTATGTTGTTATTTATTCTTAAATTATTATCGGATTTAAGTAATGACCAAATTAATTCGCCTGTTGAACTGCTTTTTATATTGATAAAGGATAAATCTGTTTTGATTTTTGGTTCTAAATGATGGTCAATTACAATTTTTTTTGCTTTAGAACTTAAAAATAAATATTCCATAATACCGAGCCGCGAACTATCATTTAAATCGAGAACTATTATTAAATCAGCATTTTCAAAAAATGCAGAATGATTTTCCTTATTAAAAGTATTGATTTTAGAAATATCTTTTAAAAAGTTATAGTTTTCGCTTACTTTTCCATCTATGAAAATTTTTGAATTTTTACCTTTATATTCGCAATACTCATTAATTGCTAAGCTAGAGCCAATGGCATCTCCATCAGTATTTATATGTGATAAAATAATTATATTTTTTGAATTTTTTATTTCATTCAAAATGGAATTTATATTTTTTAAAGAACTGTTATCTTTATTATCATAACAATTTTTATTAAAAGTAGATTTCAATTCATTTAGTTGAATATCACTAAGTCCAGATGGATTGAAACCAGCAGATTTACACAAAAAATAAATATTAATAGTTTTAGCTAAAATGTCAATAGTATCGAAGCAATCGACAACATTTTTACCTATAGCAAGGCAGCCGTGTTTTTCCCATATTACGCAATCGTGATTTTGGAGTTCAACAAGAGTAGCTTCTGCTAAATCATTTGAGCCAGTAATTCTGTATGGAACAAAGCCAATCCCTTTTGGGACT
Source organism: uncultured Hyphomicrobiales bacterium (assembly GCA_964498585.1). Classification (GTDB taxonomy): domain Bacteria; phylum Bacteroidota; class Ignavibacteria; order Kapaibacteriales; family UBA2268; genus JAAYJM01. Next base: position 17,367 of record CAZCHH010000031.1, on the reverse strand, counting down.
AATATGCTAACTTCAGGGTGCATTTTAAAGATTATTTCATTAATATCTTTTTTATTTTTAATTTCAGGTGAATTAGAAAAAGCAATTATTTCTGTTGGGTGGGTATGAAGAATAGCTTTGGAATTAGAATTATTCTGAACAAGGAAATTGTGGATTAGCAAATGAGATGGAAGTTCAGAAGTTGGACAGTTTTTGCAGTTGTTAAAATTGAATATATAGCATAAATCAGTCTGTTCTTTAAAAGCAACAATTACCAAATTTTCTTCAGGATTTGTTTTCAAATCTCGCATCTTAGAGCCAGTCGCAGTTATTAAAAGGATTGCGTTTTTTAAGCAAGGATAATTTTTATTTAAATGATACTCTTTATATTCAAATTCTTTTAATTCATTGAAAGAAATAAAATCGCTTATATTATAAGAAATATTGCCAGCATTGCGTTCAGCCCAGTTCCTCTGGCAAATTAATTCTGAAGTTACTTTAATTTCATTAATAATTTTTTCTAAATTTTTTAAAAAATTCATAATTTTCATTATTATTTGAAAAAAAAATGCAAATTAGAAAAAAATAAATTAATATTTATTTTTATGTAATTATAAAAAAGAGTATAAATATTTAACTATATGAATTTGAATACAATCAATAAAATAAATAAATCCCTGCTATCCTGTGATTTCCCTTTTTTGAGAAATATTTCATCATCGTTAATTTTTTTGAAACATTTCAAATGGTTTTAAGTTATAATAATTAATGGAATATATAGTATTATTTTTAATCCAGAAAATTAAAATAGTACTAAAAGCAATAATTTAATAAAATAAAAATTTGCATTATAGAATATTTACAAAAATTCACAATCTCTAATTAAATAATCTTAATTATTTTTTCTTTTTTTTCTTGATTTTATTAAAAAAATTTTATATTTTAACAAATGAAAAAAGAATGAAAAAAATATTCATATATTTTTTAATTAAATTTACCCACAATCTAAGGAGTTATTATTAATGAAAAGAACAATTTTATTTCTACTGAGTGCATTATTTCTGTTAGTGCCATTACTAACGAATGCACAAGTAAGCCAATATGCCTTTTCAAGTGAATATGGATACTATACACCAATTTACGGCGGAACTGTTCATGGTACCCCAACAAATGATGACACTAGTTTTCCAAATGTTCCTATTGGATTTACATTTAATTGGCTTGGAACTGATTACGATGCAATCAGCATACAGACAAATGGCTGGATATGTATGGGAACTACTATTGGAAGTTCCTATACTGGTATAAGTCAAACAACATATAACAACGTTGTTGCTGCTCTTTCAATGGACTTACAAGGTTCAACAACAGGTGAATTAATGTCCTTGTTAGAAGGTGTCGCTCCCGATAGAGTTTTTACAGTTCAATGGCAAAATTATAAATGCTATGGAACAACTGGCGAAGGTGATATCTTTAACTTTCAGATAAAACTTTACGAATCAACAAATGCGATTGAAATAGTTTATGGTGCTTTTACAAAAAACTCAACAAACAGAACTCCCCAGGTAGGAATCCGTGGCATAACTAATACTGATTTCAATAACCGTATGGTTACAGAAGGGACAAACTTTTGGTCAACTTCAGAACCGGGTATTTTAAATACAAGTACCTGCGCCTTAACTACTGCTACTTTTCCAGATAATGGTTTGGTTTACAGATATGCTTTAGTTGACCAAGAATATGTTGGTGGCGAAGTATTTCAAAATTCAACTGCCGTTGTTCTGGGTAGCACCGACCAGGATATTATTCAAATTAGAGTCGAAACTTATGGCTCTCTTACTCCTTTGAATTTATCTCAATTTGTTTTAAATACAAGTGGAACAACTGAAGCAGATGATATTATTAATGCAAAAATTTATTATACTGGCAATTCACCTAATTTCGAAGCTATTAATCAATTTGGACTAACAGTAAATGCACCCGATGGTGAGTTTATTATTCTTGGCGAACAAACATTATTAGGTGGTTATAATTACTTCTGGCTTTGCTATGATGTGTCTAATACTGCTACTCTTGGTAATTTTCTTGATGCTGCCTGTAATTCATACACAATAAATGGAAATATGGAAGTTCCGGAGAATACAAGTCCAGAAGGTGCAAGGGAAATTAAAGGTCCTATTAACGGTAATGTTACAATAGGTTATGATGGAGATTATCCAGACTTAAATGCTTTTGCTGCAGATTTAAATGTATTGGGTTTATCCGGAAATACTACCCTTCAAATTATCAGCGATTTGTATGAAACTGCTCCTGTTGTGATTAATCCATGGCCAGAAATCGGAGATGGAGGTTACTATTTAACAATCACTCCTGAAGGAGCCGACCGCACAATTCAAGGTGAGTTTATTGGCAATGGCGTCATTGTTCTTAACGGTGCTGACCGTGTAATTATTGACGGTGAATTAAATGAAGGCGAAAGAAATCTTCATATAATTAATACTGCTACTGAAGGGCCATCTTGTGTCGTTTTCTTAATTGGTAATGCAGCAGGTGAAGGTTGTACTGATGTTGCTATCCGTAACTGCGAAATAGTCGGATACGATAGAACTATTACAACTTCTATGGGTATTGTTCTGGGTGGGCTTCCACTTGATACTGCTCCAACCGGTTATGACCACGATAACTGCTTAATCGAAAATAACAAGTTTAAAAAAGTTTATTATGGTGGTATTAATGCTTATGCTTCATCAGCCGGAACTTATGATAATTTACAGATTCTAAATAATGAGTTCGGTGATGATGAATTATTTGAATCGCTTGGCGAAATGGGTATTGTTATGTACTATTGCCCCGGTGCTTTAATTGATGGTAATCATGTTCATAATCTTGGACAATACAATGTTTCAAATTATTGCATTGGTTTCCAAATTGGAACTGGCAACGGCAATTCAATCATTACAAATAATAGAATTCATACTATCTGGCACACTGCTTATACTTACGGCGGTGCACATGGTATAAATATTACAACTTCAACAGGTAATGATAATATTTTAATTGCAAATAATGCAATCTACGATTTAGTTACAACAAATTATAATGCTACAAATACTGCTTATAATCCTTTCGGTATTAGAATTGTTGGTGGAACGAATATAAGCATTTTGCATAATAGCATTCACTTATACGGAACACAGCAAGATGGAACAGGTGGCTATACAAACGGGTCATTGTCTGCCTGTATTATGGTTACAGCGTCTGGAGTTACAGGTCTTGATATCCGCGATAATACATTATCAAATACATTAGTTGGTCTTGAAGGTTCAACTCCTACTTGTATATATCATGCCGGAACAAATTCAGTTTTTACTAGTATAGATTATAATAACTATTATATTGATGAGTATGGCACTGGTTACGTTGGCAAATTATCTGGAACATGGTATCAAACGTTTCCAGAATGGCAAACAGCAACTCTTCAAGATGCAAATTCAATAAATGTATTTCCAGACTTTACGTCTGATGATAACTTAGCACCGAATCCAAGTTCACTACTTGTAGGTTCTGGAATTTTTATTGAATCATTGCCTTTTGATATTTTAGGTAATCCAAGAATTAATCCTCCAACAATTGGTGCTTACGAAGTAGATTTAGGAGATGATTTACCACCACCACAATTAATTTCCCCACTAAATAATTCAATTGGAGTTCCAAGATTAACACAATTTGAGTGGAACTCTGTTGACGGAGCTACTTCTTACTATCTCCAGGTTGCAACAGATGCTGAATTTGTAAATATTATTGTTGGACTTTCAGTTCCTAGTACCAGCCACACATTAGCTACCCAATTAGCCGCAACTACACAGTTTTACTGGCGAGCAAAAGGCGAAGCTGAAGGCGTAATTGGTTACTGGTCTCAAGCATGGAAGTTTATAACAGAAGGTCCTCTTGCAGCTCCAGTTTTGGTAAGTCCATTAGATGGTTCTGAAGGTTTAGCCCCTGATAACCCACTTAATTGGGAAGCAGTATTTGGTGCTAATATGTATAACGTTCAGATTTCTACTAATGCAGAGTTTACAGAAATTTTAGTTGATGAAAATATTGAAGGAACAGTTTATATTCCATCAACGTTAGCATTACAAACTGATTACTGGTGGCGTGCTTCTGCAACTAACGGCACTAATATTAGCCCATGGTCTGAGATTTGGGCATATTCAACTGGTTCAATTGTTACAATAGGAAATGGCACAACTTATAATTCAACCAGCGGGTATCCTGCTCCTTATGGAAGATTTTATAATGGCGCAAGGCATCAAATCCTTATTACAGCAGAAGAATATATTGCAGCAGGTGGTTTACCCGGTTTAATTACATCATTATCTTTTGATATTTATGCAGTCAATAACTGCGATGCAATGCTTGATTTTACAATCAAAATGAAACCAACAACCCAAACTACATTAACAGCTTATGAATATGATAACTGGGTTACTTGTTTTGTTGCTGCACCATCATATCAACCAATAGTTGGATGGAATACTCATACTTTCGATAATCCATTCGAATGGGATGGCGCATCAAATATTCTTATTGAAACATGCTTTAATAACTATCCTCTCGGATATACACAAAACGCATCGCATTATTATACTATTACTCCAGTAAACACAGTTGGATACTATAGGTCAGATAGTGATGAAAATCTATGTTCAACAACTTCTGCTTCTGTTACATATTCAGCCAATCGTCCTAATATGCGTTTTACAATGGATATATCTGGATTATTGCCACCACAGTTAGCAGCTCCACTTAACAATTCGCTTGATAATCCACTTACACCATTCTTTGACTGGAATGATGTTGAAGGTGCAACTGCTTATTCATTACAGGTCGCTACCGATGCCAGTTTTGAAAATCTTGTAATCACTCAGGAAGGTTTATTAGAATCATCTTATCAGGTTCCTGAAGCAGAAGAGTTAGACGAATCATCGTTATATTTCTGGCGTGTTAACGCTATGGATGGACTTGGTAATATAAGCTTCTGGTCACTTGCTTGGAGATTTGCAACAACCGGTCCTCTTCCCCCGGTTACTTTATTGACTCCGGTGAATACTGCAACTGGTGTTAATGTTTTACCTACATTTACTTGGGAAGCATTAATAGGTGCAGAAAATTACGAATTAGAATTATCTAATACTGAAGATTTTTCTAATATCTTATATAGCGCAACTGGTCTAACTAATACAAGTTTAACTTTACCGGCAGAATATGCACTTGAAAATAATACTACTTATTATTGGAGAGCTCGTGGCTATACTGGTGGTAATATAGGTGTATGGTCAGATGTATGGTCGTTTACTACTATGACTATGGTAAATATTTATTCTTATTTATTCTTCGAGCAAGACGAAACTTACGAAGAATTTACTGATGGTCTTCCAACAAATATATCCGGTGATGACCAGGGCGCAAATTTCGATTTACCATTCACTTTTATTTATGCCGGCTCAGAATTTAATCAAATTAGAATTTGTTCTAATGGTTGGGTAGGTCTTGGAAGTATTACTCATAATTCATTGGGTAATGATTTAGCTTCAACAACATATATTAGAATATTAGCTCCTCTTTGGGATGACTTAGTTTCAAATGATATTACATATAGAGTTGAAGGTGCTGCTCCTAACCAGGTTTATGCAGTTCAATTCAGAAACACATATCGCTTGGGTGCAACAACTGACCTTGTAAATTTCCAAGTTAGACTTTACGAAGGTTCCGGACAGGTAACTTTCAATTATGGGTCAATGACTGCAACCTATACCAGTTGGACAGCTTCTGTTGGTATTAATGGTATAGTTGGTGGAAATATGGATTTCATTAGCGTTACTCCAGGAACACCGGCAACATTATCTTCAACAACATCTAACAATTCAATTAATGCAGCTACAGTAACTACTTTAGCAAATAAGAAATATACTTTCTTACCAATGGGAGATTATGCTACTTTGTTATCTCCATATAATAATACTGTTGGCGTTCCAATTACACCACTTTTTGACTGGGAAGACCTTGAAGGATATACATCATATCAAATTCAGGTTTCTGAAACATCAGATTTTGCAGCACCAGTAATTGATGTAAGTGATTTAGAAACATCAAGCTATCAGGTCCCTGAAGCATCTGCTCTTGATGAATCTACTTTATATCATTGGAGAGTAATGGCTTATGACGTTGAAGGAAATCCTTGCTTCTGGTCTCAGGTATGGCGCTTTGCTACTACAGGTCCTTTGCCGCCAGTAACATTAACATATCCAGAAAATTATGCAACTGGTATTCCTGTGTTGCCTACATTTACATGGCAACCATTAATTGGCGCTGGTGCTTATGAATTTCAAATAGCAAATGACCCTGAATTTGCTAATATTATCTATTCAACCACTGAAATTCTGAATACTAATTTACCATTACCAGTAGATTATGTACTTGCAAATAATTCTGTTTATTATTGGAGAGTGCGCGGTTATGCTGGCGACAACATTGGCGAATGGTCGGATATATGGTCATTTACAACTATGACAATGGTTAATATTTATTCTTATTTGTTCGTTGAAGAAGATGAAATTTATTCTGAATTTACTGATGGTATTCCAACTAATGTTTCTGGCGATGACCAGGGGGCAAATTTCGATTTACCATTCACTTTTATTTATGCCGGCTCAGAATTTAATCAAATTAGAATTTGTTCTAATGGTTGGGTAGGTCTTGGAAGTATTACTCATAATTCATTGGGTAATGATTTAGCTTCAACAACATATATTAGAATATTAGCTCCTCTTTGGGATGACTTAGTTTCAAATGATATTACATATAGAGTTGAAGGTGCTGCTCCTAACCAGGTTTATGCAGTTCAATTCAGAAACACATATCATTTAGGTTCATCTTCTGACCTTGTTAATTTTCAGGTTAGATTATATGAATCAAGCGGATTTATTACTTTTAATTATGGTTCAATGACTGCTAATTATACTGGATGGTCCGCTTCAACAGGTATTAACGGATTGCTTGGTGGAAGTCTGGATTACATTAGCGTTACTCCCGGAACACCTGCTACTGCATCATCGACAACATCTAACAATTCAATTAATGCTTCTATTATTCCTAATTTAGCAAATAAAAAATACTCGTTTATGCCAATGGGAGATTATGTGGCTTTATTATCTCCACTTAATAATTCATTGACTGAATCTGATGTAACATTAAATTGGGAAACTTTAGAAGGAGCTACAGCATATCATTTAATGGCTTCTGATTCACCAGACTTCTTAACACCAATCGTTGATAACGATGAACTAACAACAACTTCTTATGAATTGGAAGACCTTGACCCCGTAACAATGCATTACTGGAAAGTCAGAGCATTGGTTGGCGATGAATGGACATACTGGTCAGTTACCTGGAGATTCACTACTGTCGGTCCATTATACGAACCAGAGTTAATTGCTCCAGCAAATGGTTCAACTGGTATCCCAGCTACAATTCAATTTAAATGGACAGATGTTTTAACAGCTTCAGATTATCAGGTTCAAGTTGCTGCTGATTTAGGTTTCAATACTTTAGTTTTAGACCAAACAACAACCGAGACAGAATTAACTTGGGGATTAGATATGAATTCAAACTACTTCTGGAGAGTTCGTGCATCTAATTTTGCATATACAAGTCCCTGGTCAACTATTTGGTCATTCTCTACTGGCTCATTCTTTGTTGTTGGTGATGGAACAATGACTAATTCAACTACATCTTATCCAGCTCCTTATGGTAACTGGTATTGGGGTGCAAAGCATCAAATATTGGTATTAGCTTCAGAAATTACTGCTGCAGGCGGTTTGGCTGGCGATTTAACATCATTATCATTTAATGTTGCTGCTCTAAATACTGCTGCAGCTTTAGTAAATTTTGAAATCAGATTAAAGCAAACTACAGCCACAGTATTAGATAATATCTGGGACACTGATAACTTTATTTCGGTTTATCAAAATCCTTCATTAACCAATACTCTCGGTTGGAATACTCATCAGTTTACAACCCCATTCCCATGGGACGGCGTTTCTAATGTTCTTATTGATATATGCTTTAATAATAGTTCATATTCTAGTAACCAAAGCACATATTATACTACAACATCTTATAATTCAGTACGTTGGTACAGGTCTGATGCTTCAACTGTATGTTCAGCTCCCGGAACTCCTACCTTATCAATGGATAGACCTAATATGATGTTTAGTGGTGGTCCGACAGAACCACCTCCACCAGCGCCATCTTTGGCACTGCCAGAAGAAGGAGCAACAAATGTTATATTGAATCCAACTCTTATTTGGTCAAGTGTTGAAGAATCTGCAAATTACAGAGTTCAATTAGCAAGCGATGCATCATTTAATAATATGATAGTTAATGATTTAACACCTAATACCGAAACATTGGTTGGCACAACTTTAGAATTCTCTACTCAATACTGGTGGAGAGTAAGGTCAGTTACAGCTTTGGGAACACAAGGTCCCTGGTCTTCAATCTGGTCATTTACAACACGTCCTAATGTTCCGTGGGTTGTTGTTGAGCAAACTGGAAGTGATGCAAATATTGTTGTTCAAGCAAGTTCTAATCCTATGATTGGCGACCGGCCATTTATGGAAGGTGATGCAATTGGTTTATTCTATGAAAGAACACCCGGTGACTGGCAGTGTGCTGGCTACGGACTTTGGTCTGGAATCAACTTAGCCATTACTGTTTGGGGTGATGACCCAAATACTTCTATTAAAGATGGATTCGAAGTATTCGACCCATATATTTTCAAAGTATGGGACGGACAAGCTCTTATTGAATATAATGCAACTGCTACATTTATTATCGGTGAAAGTTACTTTACTGTTAATGGATTTTCAATTGTCGGTACGCTAACAGTCGAAGTTCCTGAAATGCAAAATATTCTATTACTTGAAGGTTGGAATATGATTTCAAGCTTTATTAATCCTGATGATAACGATATAGTTAACTTATTTGCTCCAATAGTAGCTAATTTGAATATATTAAAGAACGGTGCCGGAGAAATGTATATTCCTGCTTATAATGTAAATACTATAGAACAATGGAATCTATTTGACGGCTATTTTGCAAATATGTCTCAGCAAACTCAAATTACATTTGCAGGTTATGCTGTTGCTCCTGAATTAACTCCAGTTCCTTTAACTGCTGGCTGGAATTTATCACCATACTTATGCAATAGTTCACTAAATGCTGCAATAGCTTTAGAATCATTAGGCACTAATCTTGTGATAGCAAAAAACAATTTAGGTGATGTATATGTGCCATCTTGGGGCTTGAATTCAATCGGTGATTTAAATCCCGGCGAAGGTTATTATTTAAATGTTACCAGTAATTCTAACTTAACATATCCAGCTAATGGAGCAGGAAAAGCTTCTGCTGGTGTACTCGAAACTCCTAATCCAAAACATCTTATTCCTTCAATTAATAGAACAGGCAATTCTGCTACTTTATTAATTCAAATTGAGGGTGCAAGTGATGGTTGCGAAGTTGGTGTTTATGATATTAAAGATAACTTAATCGGTAGCGGTTATGTTCAAAATAGTGTTGTTGCTGCTAATATTTGGGGCGATGATATTCAAACTGAAGGTCTCGAAGGCGCTGGCAATGGTGAAGCATTAACTGTCAAGTTGTATAATCCAAAAACTAATAATTATACAAACCTGAATTTAACTTCAATCACAGAAGCTACAAGTGGTCTTGAACTTGATGCAGTCATTTATTCAGAAAATTCTGTATTTATGGCTAAATCCTCTGTCAATGACATTGGAAATACTATAATGAATATTCGTAACACTCCAAATCCAGTTTCAGGAATTACTTATTTTGAATTTACTTTGGTTAATGACGAAAATGCTGAAATCATTATCTATAACATTAGAGGTGAAGAAGTAGCAAGAATTGAAAATAATTACTTTAATGCTGGTACTTACAAAGTCAGCTTCGATGCAAGCGACTTAATTACCGGTGCTTATAATGTCGTATTACGTTCTGGCTCTAACACTGTCTCAACAATGATGATGGTTCAAAAATAAGCATTAGCTGATTAATAATAAAAGTCCGATATTCGAAAAAGTATCGGGCTTTTTTAATTTTTAATAAATACTAATTTAATACCAAATTGCTTTTATGATATTATATGTTTATCTGTCATTCAGATACAAAGTAAAGAATATCAAGCTCTTAGTTAACAAAGAATTATGAGATTCCTAGCTGCGCTCCAATAATGAACTACTTTGACTTTTGAAACGTGTAACTGCTAATATTACAAATATTTCAATGGATATATCAGCCATCGGATTTATCCTATGGTTGATTATTCTTAACAAGGGATTGCAACACCTTGTTAAGAGTTAGAACGCAAAAAAATATTTACATTTAGTTCATTTCTCTAAAAGTAAATTTCTTCGTATATAATTGCCTCGGAATTACAATTTTTGAAATCCTCATTAACAATTAATTATTTATCACTAATAATTATTTTCCCTGTTTTCACAAAACCATTCCCGGAAATTGTTAAAAAATACAAACCGCTGCTAATATCGTTTGGAATGTTTATTCCTTCTGAAATTTCTGAAGTACTCAATTTATTTTCATAAACTACATTACCAATAGTATTATAAAGTTTGATATTATAAACATCTCCATTAATAATGAAATTCTTTACTTTCAATATGCTTCCAGCTTTTAAAGGATTTGGATAAAAAGATATTTCATTTCCTTGAGTGAAAAATTCTTCAACAGGATTTGCATCTGGCTTAAGTTTATAAACAAAACCTTCTGTTGTAAAAATAAATGCAGTAGAAGGACCGTTCATAATCCCACAATAAAATTCAGTTTTAACATCATTTTCATATAAGAAAGAGCGTCTCCAGTTTTTTCCTCCGTCTTTTGTAATTTTTAATGCATTTTGATAAGGAACTTCATTGCATTTAATACGTGCTATTCCCAAATTAGAATTATAAAACTTTACTCCAATATTTTCAAAACCAGTCAAAACTTCCCAATTTGTTCCGCTATCAGTAGTTTTTATAAAGACATATTCGCCATCTTCACTCAAAAGAGAAAAGAAAACGGAATATTCTCCAAAAACTGAGATTCGAGTATAGATATAATTATCGAACTCTTTTGGGAATTCCAATTTGTTCCAAGTGTTCCCAGTATCTATTGAATAGAATAATTTATTTTTTATTCCACCATAGATATATTCCTCTCTTAGAATAAAATTTTCATTGTTTGAATATATAGTTTGAATCGTATTTTTTGCAAAATTTAATGTATCCCAATTTACTCCAAGATTTGTTGTTTTATAAACTACACCTGAGTCAACTGTAACAAAACATATGTTATTATTTGGGAAGTTTAAACCATATAACATTTTAGGATGATGACTCATATATAAAGTATCTGAATAAATTTGAGACCATGTTAAGCCGCCATCAGAAGTATGTTCAATATATTCATTCTGATTATTAGCATCTCCTGCAATAAAACAATTGTTCTTATCAGGGCAAGAAAGATTCCAGAAAAATATATCATTTGAATTCTTTATTATTTCCCATTTGGAAAAGGAGATGTAGTTTAATAAAACAAAAAACAAAATTATTATCTTCATATTCTTAATTTTCATATTAATTATTTGTTAGTCTGGTATAATTATAGGAAATGGATAATTGGGGTCCCACCAGTTTAACAAAAATCTATTACATATAGAATAACAATCAGGGTCTTTGCATTCATTTGTAACTCCTTCAAAACCAATAGTATTAATTCCTTGAACTAACCATCTGCAATTTTCGCCATGGCACCATCTTATAAAACATACTCTATATTTATATCTGCAACATTGTTCGCCATCGCATGTAATACTTTGCCAATTTGGTTGGTGTATATTTATTTCTTTATAACAAGGATGAACATAAGCTCTAAAATTATCTACACAAAATTCACTTTCACTAATTTTATCGAATCCAAATATTAATCCAGTTTCTCTTTGACTTAAAATATGTCTCATTAATTGTAATTCAATATTTTTAGAACAAGGGCAAAGTCCTTGATGATGTGGGTAAGTTGGATATAAATCAGGATCATAATGAGAACTCCAATAGTATCTTATTAAATGTACCTAAATACATTTCCTTCATCATCTGTAACCATTCTAATACAATAACTGCACCAATACACACAATAAATTGAATCATTAGTACTGCAACTTCCAGAGAAGTAGGCTGTTTTCTCAATGCAAGTTGAATCAGGATATTCCCAACAATCTGGAAAACCAACAGGATATTGAGAAAAAGATTAAGTAAAGCTAAAACTCATTAAAGCCATCAGAATAATAAAGTATCTCATACTTTTCTCCTTTGTGAATTATTTAATGAAAAAACTAACTATGCAATTATAATAAATTTTATTTAAATTTCCAAATATTTTATTATCTCACCTTACGCATTCCCCTCTTGAGAGGGGCAGGGGTGTGTTCTTGGTCTTTCATATTAAATCAATTCTGTTCAAAAATGTTATTGTAGTGATTAGTACGATTCTTATGATAATAAAAGCATTTTAATCACATTCATCATAGTTTAAAGAATTACTTCTTGTTTCCAGATTCATTATTGGAAAAAGGAAAAAGAACACACCCCTGCCCCCAGGGCTGATACGTTCTTTATAATTATTGTTTTTTATAACATTCAGTAACAATTTTCATTTTTATAAAATTCCGTTAGGAATTTAATATTGGTAGAAAAATAACGAATTGATTGTTGTAACTCCGTAGGAGTTAAATATTTAATACATCTTGATTAATATTCAACTCCTACGGAGTTGTAAAACAAAAATAGATGCAATTTCTACCAATATTTTACTCCTACGGAGTAAAAAGAATAAAATCGTTATGAATTCTAACACTTTTTAAAGAACGTATCAGCCCTGCCCCTACCCCTCTCAATAGGAGAATAAGAAAAGTGGATTAAAAAATGTATCTAAACTACAATTTTTCATTTCTCAAAAGAGAAATTGCGTAAGGAGAGTTATTATCTAAAAAAAAACAGAAAATTAAATTATTTATTTTTTTTGATTCAATCTATTTTATTAAATTTGTGATATCTGTATTTTTAATTTTGAGTTAATTATGGCTTGGGAAGAGATAGCTGGGCAACAACGAGTAAAAAATATTTTGCAAAGGGCAATTAAGGAAAATCGCGTTGCCAACTCATATTGTTTCTGGGGAAATGATGGAGTAGGGAAAGAAGCTGTAGCAATAGAATTTGCAAAAACACTCAATTGCCTTTCGCCAGTTGAAAATGACGAAGTTATTTCTGCCTGTGGCAAATGCGATAGCTGCAAGCAGTTCGTTCATTTGCAACATCCAAATTTAAACTTTATTTATTCTTTGCCGGCAGGAAAATCCTCGGACAGCAAAAGCGATAGCTCTTTTTCTAAACTATCTGACGAACAAATAGAAGAAATACAAGTCCAATTCAGATTAAAAGCACTAGATTATTATCATAAAATTGCAATTTCCAATGCAAATCAAATAAAGATTGCATCAATTCGAGAGTTAAAAAAGAATTTATCAATGTCGGCAATGCAAGCCGGTCGAAGAGTAATAATAGTTCTACGTGCTGATGAGCTTACAAAAGAATCTGCCAATTCATTTTTAAAGACATTAGAAGAGCCGAACGAAGGCGTAACAATTATATTAATAACATCCCGTCAGGAGCAAGTTTTACCGACAATTTTATCTCGCTGCCAGCAAATACATTTCCAGCCGCTTGCTCAGGAAGAATTAGAACAATTATTAATTAAAAAGCATAATATATCTGAAGCAGATGCAAAGCTTTTTGCTTGTTTTGCTCAAGGTTCATACCAATCAGCACTTGAATTTTTAAACGAAGATGTAAAGAAGTTAAGAAAAGATTCAGTAGAGCTTCTACGATCATCTTTGAAAAAAAGAGTTTTTAGATTTGATTTAGTAAAAAATATTGATAAAATTTTAAGTAGCAAAGATAAAAAGAAATATATTGCAGTTTTACTGCATATTTTAGTTTGGATTAGAGATGCAAGTACAATATCACTGACTGGGAATACAAGCCATATAATAAACATAGACCAAAAGAACGATTTACAAAGTTTTGCAAAAAATTTTGGCGATAAAGACTTATCTCTGGCAATCACCTTAATCGAAAAAGCAATAACTCAGGTAAATAAAAATGTGCAAAATCAATTAATTTTTTTAAATTTATTTCTAAAACTTCGAGAAATTTTGTTATTTTGATAATTGAAAATGATACAACAAAGAAATTTTATGTATTTTTAGGTAAAATAATGAATAATGATAATACCAAATTCTCACATTTTGATAAAAACAATATTACTACGTTGATAGAAATACAGAAGGATACACCGATAACATTTAGTAACAAGACAAAGACAAACGGCAATAATGGAACAGCAATAACTGGAATAGACGAGAAGAAAAATATAGTTGAAAAAGATGAAATAAAGGATTTATATTTACTAAATCAAGAGTTAGAGTCAATACCCGATTACGTTGAAGTAGTTTTTAAATGTAAAAGAAAAGCGATTTACAGGAATGATTATGGCATAGTTATAACAAAACCCGATTATGTTTTATTAGAAGTAGAAAACGGTATTGACTTTGGATTTATCAATTCTTTCGGCGAAGAAGCTTTATCAAAATTAAAAAGCATTTATAAGAATGAAAAGGTAGAGCATTCTGTAATTAGATTAGCAAATGCAGACGACCTTGAAAAATTCAATCGCAACAGGTTAGAAGAGGTTTTTGTTGTCGAAAAGACAAAAGAATACGTTAAGCATAATGCTTTCGATATGAAAGTAATAGAGGCAGAATGGCAATATGACCGCCAGCGTCTTACTATTTTCTTTACTGCACCTCAAAGAATTGATTTCCGCGAACTTGTAAAGGAATTAGCCCGTAATTTCAAAACACGTATAGAGTTAAGACAGATTAGCACACGCGAAGAAGCAAAACGAATTGAGGGAATTGGCTCTTGCGGTAGAACAATTTGCTGCTCTTGTTTTGCTAACGATTTTAACCATGTAACCTTAGACCACGCAAAAACTCAGCAATTATCAAATAACATTGCTAAACTTAGCGGCTACTGCGGCAGATTGAAATGCTGCCTTCTATATGAATATGACACTTATATAGAAGCATTTAAAAAATTTCCCCCTATTAATTCTATTGTAAATTTAGATACATTAGGAGAAGCAGTATTATGCAAAATTGATATATTTAAAAATATTGTTTATCTGAATATAACTGCATCTGGAGCATATAAACAATTGACTTTTATAGAACTCGAGCAATACCGAAAGAATGGCAAAATTCAATATGCAAAGGAAGAGCATCATTGCTGCGACCATTTGAAATCTATTGATATGATTGAGGATTTAGATTTAATTAATAACAAATTTTAAAAGAAGAATGAGCTTTTTTTTTAATAAACAAGACATAAAAAAAATTGAAGAAGTATTGGAAGCTCAAGCACAAGAGGTTGAAGATTCTTTTTCCTGGCGTTTGACTAATCCAAAAACTCAGCAAACCCTTTCATTTACTATTTTTAATAAAGTCAAACTCGGAGCTGATTTGCTCGGCACCCTTATTTCAGTGCAAACCAATCACGGATATTTCGAACTGCATAATTGCACAAATTATATGATTTTTGAACCTGAGGAAGTGATTTTTATTAATCAAAAAGATGATTTACTGTCAAGTTTGATTATTGGAAAAAACTGCACTTGTTCTTTATTTTCAAATATAAACAGGCATATTTTGAATGCAGACTTCAATACTTTAGATCCTTCTGTTCTTCTTGCTGCAATGCAGCTTTCACTGACAGAAAGTATTTTTTATTGATGTATGGCTATAAAAATAAATATAATAAATACTTCACGCTATAAACGTATTTTTAGAAAAAAAATTAAAGCTATTGTTGGTGCGATTTTTTCTGATTTTGGATACACAAATGCTCAATTATCTCTCATTATTGTCGATAATAAAGAAATAAAAAAGATAAACAAAAAGTTTTTGAACCACAATTATCCTACTGATGTTATTTGTTTTTCGTTAGCTGATGATGAAAAAGAAATTGATGGAGAGGCATATATATCTATTGAAATTGCAATCAAACAAGCTAAGGAATACAACGTTTCATTAAGAGATGAGCTTATGAGGTATGCTGCTCATTCTGCACTGCATCTCTGTGGATTAAACGATGCCACTTATGATGAAAGAAAAAATATGAACGACACTGAAAGCAAATACATTAAAATTATTAATCATTCGTTATAATTAGAGAAAAATGATTATGGAAAATTTTATGTACGAAAAAATTATAGAGATAATAGTTTACGTTATACAGCAAGTTAGACAGAATAAATCTTTAAATGATTTGAATATAGAAGAATTACAAAGCAAGGGCTATTCAAATTCTGAGATTTCTACTGCTCTAAGCTGGCTAATAGATAAATCTGAAATTACGGAAAGATTATTTCCAGTCGCTGAAATTTCAAACCAAGAATCCTTTAGGGTTTTACATGATACTGAAAAAGAGCTTTTTACTAAAGATGCCTGGGGTGAACTTATTTCGATGAAATCACTCGGTATTATTTCAAATGAAAATATTGAAATGCTGATTGACCGCTCTGCTTTAATGGGTTTTCAACAAATTGATACCCAACAGGTTAAGCTATTTGTTGCTCATTCTGTTTTCAATACATATATGATGAATCCGGGAAGCAGGTTTATGCTTCGTGGTAATGATACAATCAATTAAATTTTTTGGTTCCGTAGTTCAGCAGGATAGAACACCAGTTTCCTAAACTGGGTGTCGGAGGTTCGAGTCCTCTCGGGACCGCAAATTGATTTTATAATCTCAATAATTTCAACATATTACAAAGTCTGAACAATAAGTTACATACATTTTACTTAAAATTGAATAGTTCATTTTCCTAGATGAAAGAAATACCAGAAATAAAAAAATGAAGTTACTATTAACTATTAATTTTTTTATATAAATCCCATTTTCTTCTCAAAAGCAATTCACTTGAATATATAAAAATAATATAGAACGAGGGCTTGACCACAAAATTCATATATAAATAATAATCTTATTATTCCAAATCCTCTGATATAAGAAGTTTTTTATTTAAGTAGATTACATCATCAAATGTGTCATTCTGGCGTATGCCATAATGACAAATAGTAATGTCATAGGTAACCGCAGCAAGGAATGACAATTTTTAGAGCTT
>CAZCHH010000030.1:0-45156 GCA_964498585.1 uncultured Hyphomicrobiales bacterium | reverse complement strand
ATAATACTGTAGAGTTTACAGGTGCTGCTCCGGAAAGTGAATATAAATACAGAAAATTTTATATTAATGATGAATTTATGCAAATCCCTGGTTATCTTGATAGAACAGAATTAGAACGTTTTAATTATCGGCTTTATAATTTTAAAGAAATTCTTTTGCATGAAATAGGACATTGCTTAGGTTTAGAGCATCATACTTATATAGATAAAGAATTCGAAAATGAAATATTTTCAAGCGGTATAAATACCAAAGAAATTAATGTTAGCAATTTAGAGCAAGGGATTTATTATTGCAAAATAATAGAGCCAACAAGAGAGCGAAACGTAAAATTTATAGTTATTAAATAAATGGTGATATATTATGAAAACAAATATATTTCTATTAGTATTTAGTATTTTGATTTTACTAAGTTGCAATGAATCAAATTCACCAAGTCCAGAATTTAATTGTCCTTTATGGTATGACCCATATTCAGTAGGTTTTAATCCTCCGATTCCTACTCATATTATTCACGATATATCCACTGATGGAAAGAAATTAGCTTTTTCAAGTGGAGATATTGATTTACAAATATTATACTTAAACTCTGGTTATGTAGAAAAAATAAATTTACAAAACTTATTACCTTATAATGTAATTTTTTTTGGAATTTCAAATGCAATTTGGTGCCCTTATGATAATGATAAAATTCTTCTACACGTAGCTACTTATACAGATACTATTAATAACAAAGGTTATGTATATGGTCAAAATATATATTTGTTATCCTTAAAGGATTTCATTCTTACTCGAATAACTCCAAATTTATGGGGTAAAGCTGGTTCATTTTCTGGTTTTAATGTAATATCTTGGCTAAAAAGTTCTTCAAATAATAATGATTTTATTTTATTTAGTTCCATTGGAAAATATCATTTACAATCAGATAGTTTTATTCCCTTTAATTATACTAATAATATTTGTTCTATTAGTCCTAATGAACTTTACTTATTATTTAATTCTTTCGATGTAGAATCATTAGCCCATAAATATTATTTAAATGAACATTACTTAAATTTTGATGAAAGCTATAGATTTGATCTAACATCAGACCCAACATGGTCTTGTAATTCAAAATATTTAATTTTACAAATAAATTTAGATGAAACTAATGTACCCTTAGAAAAACAACGTTATAATGAAATTTGGATTATTGACGTAGAAGAATTAATACAAAAAAAACCTTCTGTTGTTCCAATAAAAAAAATCAATATACGTAAGAATTTCTGTATGTATTCTTACGGCATTTGGGCGCATTATTTAACAGATTCAACTTTAGCAGTTTCAATGTTTGCTCCAGATGGAGACTTTTCTTATTTGTATGAAATATCTACTGATGGTAAGTTATTGCGGCAGCTTACATTTAATCCATAATAAAAATTAAAGTAATTTCAATCAAAAACCTCCTTAAAAATTTTTTCAGGAGGTTTTTTTTATCAATTTGCATTATAAATTTAATCTGGGTCAAAATTCTGCTTTTAGTCATTGCATCTGCCGTAACATATCACATCTTAAAGCTAAAAACACTTTGATTTGAATTTTTTTTATAATTTTGTAGAAAAAAAAGGATATGATATGACAAAAGAAGAAATCAAAGAAATTGAAAAATCAATAATTGATTTGACAAATGATTTTTGCAATCAGAAATTAGATGAAGAACTTCGTCAGCTCTGTGAAAATTTGGTTTTAAAGCTTGGTCGGAAAAGAGAAGTCCCTTTTGTTCGGGGAAAAATAGAAATTTGGGCTGCTGCAGTAGTTCATTTGATTGCCACTCTCAATTTTCTTTTCGATAAAAGTTCTGAAAATTTTACTTCAATTGCTGATATATGTGATTTCTTTGATGTAAAAAGTAGTTCAATGACTAACAAATCACGTGAAATTAGGAATTCTTTGAGAATGGGAGTTTTCTGCCCTGAATTTTCTACCAGAAAAATCAACGAAACCAATCCAATGAATGACTTGGTAATGGTCAATGGTTTCATTGTTTCAAGAAAATTTTTGAAATAAAAATAAAAATTACGTTTTTTTTGAGATATTTTTCCTTTTAATGTGTTTTTCCTTTTTGAGAGATTAACATTTTAAATGGAGATATTTATGAAAAAAATCCCATTATTAGTAATTTTTTCTATAATAATTTTCGCTTCCTGCACTGATAGAAGTCAAGATGTAGCAATAAATACTGTTTTTTACGCCGACTCAGTTCCATTGCTTAGTTTCTCACCTCAAAAAAGCTATCCTAATCAAATTATTACTCTTTTCCGTAAAAACTTTTTCAAGTATGATAGCGTTAAAATCCTACTTGATACTACTGAAGCAGAGATTATTTTAAAATCAAATGATTCATTGCTAATATATTTGCCTAATCTCAATAAAGGTAAATACAGAATAAAGTTAATTTTGGACGATGATACTTTAGTTTTTAAAGACCAGCTCGAAGTTTTTGATAAAAATCTTTTGACGGAATTGAATTATTTTTCCCCTAAAAAAGGTTATGCTGAACAAACTGTAACAATTTTTGGAAGGAATTTGACACAAAAAAATAGCATCAAAGTATTGTTTAATAATGTAAATGCGAAATCTATTTCAAAAGTAATGATTTCTTATTAGTAAAAGTTCCAAATATTGACGATGGATTTTATCGAATTACGCTTTTAAATGGCACTGACACTTTGTTTTATAAAGATTTGTTTGAAGTTTTAAAACCAATTGATGTTTCAGCTATGAAGCATTGTAAAATAATCATTAGCAATCTTTATTGCATTAATTATAATTCTTATGTAAGGTATGCTACTGGCTCATCATATTCTTATGATTGGTTTGATACTATAAATAATTATACAAAAGAATTATTGCATAATTTATCTACATATTCTCAGCATAGTAAAAATAATCACAAATTCTATATGAACTTTTTAAATTATGTAGAATTTGAATTACTTGAACGCCAAAACATAATTAACAGCTTTTATTTTACATCATTTAACGGAGAAGGCAATTGTGATCTCTGGATGGAATATACTTATGATGTAAAAATAAGCAATGTATCTTGCAAAACCTTGTCTGACTCGTTAATTCAAATCGAACTGACCGGCAAGGAGATAAATAATAAATTTTTTAAACTTAAATATGACGGAACTGAAGAAGATGATGTAGGACACTCAACTACAAATCATTCAATAAAAAAATTAGAAATTACCGATAGCACAAAAGTAAAAATAATAATTTCAAAATAATAAAATAAAATTTAAATTAAAGAATCTACGCTGGAAGTGGATTTCCGATTACTCGGAAATGATAAATCGTTTTTTTAGAGTGGATTCAATAATGCAAAATCAAATTGTCATTCCGAACCCCAAAATGAAGTATGAACTTTATTTAAATGGAGATGACATAATTTTACCCTGTCATTCTGACGAATGTCAGAATCCATCTTATTATTGTTCAACGCTATTCAATTTTAGCTATTTAAATGAAGCATTTGGGCTTGCCCAAATGTAACAAGTGAGCAAGCTCACTTGCTTTCCCAAGATGGATTCTGGTTTACGCCAGAATGTCAAGCAAAGATGTCATAGGCAAACGATTTGAGAAATCTCAAGTTTCGTGGTTACAATGATTAGTGAGATTCCTCGCTACGCTAGGAATGACATAATATAATGCTATTATTGTAAGCGGTTTGCTATCAGTAGCAGAATAGTATTAGTGTTACTAAAAATAATATCAATTAATTTTGCTTACATCTTAAGATGGAATATCGAAAGGTGAGTTAATCAATCCAAGGTAGTAGAAAAAAAATTTATGTAATACTTTTTACAACATCTATTATGAAAAGTGTTGCTTTTTCTAAGTGCTCAAAATCGGAATCGTTTATAATAATAAAATCTGCTAAACCTTTTTTCTCTTCACGTGAAATTTGCTCTTTTTCAATTGAATTAAATTTTTCGCTTGTTAAATTCCTGCTGTTTTTCAATCTGCTGTAGGATAATTCAGCATCTGAATGGACAACGATAATATAATCGAATGCCTCATCAATATTTGCTTCATAAATTAATGCACTTTCAACGAAACAAATATCATTCCCTTCAATTTCATACTCTTCAATTTTTTTTGAAATGCTATCTAAAACTTCAGGATGCACTATTCTGTTCAATTCTTTGAGATTTTCCCTGCATGCAGTAGAATCGCCATAAACTAATTTTGAAATAAAATCAGTATTGATTACATTTTCAGAAGAATATGTTTCTTCTCCAAATTTTTCAATAAGCTTTTTGCGAATATCCGGGCTTTCATTCATTAATTGCTTAGCAAGGATATCTGAGGAAATTATCTTATATCCCTTTTCAGCTATAATTTTTGCAACTGCAGTTTTTCCACTGCCAATATTACCTGTAATCCCAATAACTTTCATAAATTCATTTCTCCGAACTTTTAAAAATATTTTTTTGCAATAAATGAAGTTAAAAATTTTCTTTTTCAATTTATCATAATATATTTAAATTGTAATATATTATGTTCCACAATTTAAAAAAATCAAAATGAAATTTCAATATTTATTATTAAAATCATTATTATTAATTTCTCTTTTGCTTTCGGCTTCTGTTTCAAATTCACAGCAGTTAGGCAGTTTTGACAAATTAACAAGTTTTAATGGTGAAAGCAGAACATTATCATATTTTGTTCCAAGCGATTACGATTCAACTAAGTATTATAGTTTAATGGTATGTTTGCATGGATTGGGCGACAATAGTAATAATTTTCGAAACGCATTAATTGATTATCTATCTTGGAACCAGTTTATAACGCAGACAATATTTGTTTGCCCTGATGGCGGCTCTGACCAGAACAAAGATTTCTACTCTCCCAATGGTGATGAGATGATTATTGTAGAATCAATCAATGATGCAAAAGCGAATTATAAAATTGATACAACAAAGATTATTTTAGAGGGATTTTCTTTAGGTGGTCGCAGTGCTTTGAAATTTGGATTAGAAAACACTGAAATGTTTCAGGGACTTTTACTCAATACTCCCGCGATACAGGGAATTGCCGATTTGAATAATGACGAAGGGATGAGCAGTGGATATATGTATGAAAATGCTTCAAGAATCCCAATTTCGATTATTCATGGCGATGAAGATATTGCTTATCTAAATCTCGATAAGCTTCTTTACAAAAAGCTACTTGAAAACAATGGAATTGTTCAACATTATTTAGTTGAAGGAATGGCTCATTCTATTCCGGGTAGAAGTATTACGGAACCTGCAGTAAATTTCCTTAAAAATCCAACCCCCAATGAAGAAGAGCTTGAATTTTTAGAAATTGTAGTTCCAGAGCGTACTATTTCTAAAGATGTGGAGGCATATTGCAAAATCAGAAGCGTTGGTAGTGAAATACTTTCTCAAATTATTTTATATTATGAAATTGATGGAGTCAGTGGTAATGTAACAACAACGAGTACTTTTTATCCTTTTGAAATAGTTACTATTCCATTAAAGCTAAATATGTTTCAATTAGATTATGGTAAACATACCATAAAAATATTATGGAGCGAAAATAGGGAATACGAAACAAGTTTTGAAATTATAGAAAAAGGTGATACATTACCATTTTTTGAAGGATTTGAATCCGAGCTTTTCCCACCACAAAAGTGGATACTTAATGAGTCTGGCAGCATATTTACTTGGATGCTTGACCCAGAAGTTAAAAAAACCGGAAATAGTTCTATTTTTTTGTTTAATACTATATTGCTAATGAATAATATAAATTATAGTGAAGATTTACTAAGTCCGGTATTAGATTTAACCTCTGCAGAAAAACCAGCACTCACTTTTGATGTTGCTTACAATTATCATTTATATACTCCTCCATATTTTACTCAAAACTTAGTTTTAGCCGATACTTTAAGCATATTTATTTCTGAAGATTGTGGAGAAACCTATTCACTCATATATAAAAAAGGTGGCGCAGATTTAGCAACCGCTGCTGAACCGATAACAAATCCCCTGGAGCTTGAACAATGTATGTTTATTCCTACTGATGAGCAGTGGCGAACTGAAAAAATTGATTTAAGTGATTACAGGAATTTAGACAAAGCAATATTCAATTTTAGCTATAAATCTGCCTTAGGCGGTAGTATAAATATTGACAACATCTCATTTAAAAATGATGATGGAACTAGCATTGAAGAGCAAAAGAACAACAGCACTATATCAATTTATCCCAATCCTGCTCAGGATATACTTTATATAAAAAATAATGATTTGATTAGCAAAGTTCAGATATTTAATTCAAACGGAATAGAAGTCTATTCCAATCAGGTAAACCAGGCAAGCAGTGAATTAATTGTGAATTTAAGCGATTTCCCTACTGGATTTTATATAGTTGAAATATATTTAGGAAATTCTATAATAAGGGAAAAACTAATAATAAATCAGAAGTAGATTAAAAAACAAAGCCACTTGAAACGAGTGGCTTTTTATTAGTGCGGAAGGCGGGACTTGAACCCGCACGCCTACGCGGCACCACCCCCTCAAGATGGCGTGTCTGCCTATTTCACCACTTCCGCAGTTATAGATTACAAAATTACATATTTTTAAGAATATTACAAAGATATTTTTTTTTGCTTTTTGTATTTTTCCTTTATGTTGCTTTGACTAATCTTTTACAATTCTTTTGAATTTAGTATAAATAATATGTGTTAAACACAACAAAAGGTACTTCCATTTTTAACTCACCTTCTTTAGATGAGTAAAGATTTAGTTTGTTTTCCACTTCTTTCAAAATTGCTTTTGATTTTTCATCTGGTAAAATCTTTATCCAGCTTGGCATAAATGCATATTTAATGAAAAAGGAGTTTAAGAACGAAGTTCCGTCAGAATATCTTAAAAAGAATTCACTATAAATGATATTATGTAATTGAAAACCAGTCGAATATATAATTTTTTTAATTTTTTCAACAGATGGTCTTTTTTCTTTAATATGTTGGTCAACTATTCTAATTTGATTTTCTAAATTGAATTCAGTTAGAACTTCTTTTAAATAATTATAAAATAAACTAAAAGTTCGTTTCGTATTCATTGAAAAAACTAATTGACAATCTTTCTTTGCTATACGTTTGATTTCTGCCATTGCAATTTCAAAATTATTTACGTTGTTCAATCCATTATTTGATATAATTAAATCGAAGGTATTATCAGCAAAAGGAATGCTTTCAGCAGAAGCATTAAGTATTTGAATATTTTTTATTTCCTGGTTCTTTATTTTGAAAATCGCTCTTTCTGCTGCTGATTCTGATATGTCAATTCCATAGCAAGTAGCACTTTCGCCTAACATTTGAGCTAATTGAATTATTGGAAATCCCGTACCACAACCGATATCCAATACTTTTAAATCTTTTTTTAACTGGATTTGGCTTAATAATTCATTACCGAACAGTGCTGACCAAAAAGGTAATTCATCAAGTGAAGAAATAATATTCGCTTCAGTATTTGCATTCATATAATTATTGTATTATTAATACGATTTTAATGTCATATTGTTTTAAATTAAGCATTTGATTTATCGTGAGATTGCCAATGACATTTATATTTGCTATTAATATATTCTATAATGTTTAAAATATGTATTAATTTTTAATAATTGGAATAACCATTGCTTTACCATTGGAGATTATTCTTATAAAGTAAGTTCCGTTAGACAGTTCTTTTCCTTCATAGTTAATTCCATTCCAATAAAAAGAATAGTAACCAATTTCCAGTTTATCTTTAAATAGATTATATAATTCTACTCCAGTCATATCAAAAATGGAAATTTTGTAATAATCTGTTTTATCGACAGACAAATCGAAATTTATATTCTTTTCAAAAGGATTCGGATATACATTTGATAATGAAATATAATCATTCAAATCTTCAACTGAATTGAGAGGTTTGTTATTGTAATATAAGGGCGAAGGATTCATTTTATAAAATGGACCTTCTCCATTTGGGTAACGTCCAAAAGAAATATCAGTATCCTGAGTGCCAAAACTTACAGAATCGAGCAAAGAATTGCCATTATTATCTTTATCGGTAAATAAAACTACTTCTCCGTCAGCAGAAAGTTTAAAATTCATGTGAATACCTGGAGTAGCTTTAGAATTTTCATCAGCCCAAAGAATTAAATATCCACCAGCTTTAATTATTGTATTTTCAGGGAATTGCCATTTTTTGGGATTGTCAGTTTTATCACTAAGATACATACCCGTTAAGTTAATATCTTCATTTCCTTTGTTGAAAAGTTCAATCCAATCGTCATATTCACCTTGCGGGTCATTGATTGTTGTTTTGTTAGAAGCCATCAATTCGTTTATAACAACCGGGAAATTATCAATTTTTTTGGTTTTAACCTGATAAAAATATACATTATGTTCTGCACCCTCGGGATTGAAGCTTGAAGATTTGTAAGTATTGTCTGAACGAGCTTCAATATAATATCTGATATATGTATTAGGAGCATAAGCGGGTATTTCTGCTGCAAATATTCCGTCTTCAGCTGAACCATCGTTATGATTCCCATCGTCATACATAGTCAGTTTTGAAAATGTACCCATCAAAGCAGTACTCCAATAAAGAATAACCTGATTTATCCCGGACGAAGAACTTATATTTGCCTGAACGGTAACAGCGGAATTACTGTTTGGAGCAACATTTTCTCCGTTATTAGAAATATATTTTACATTTGTAATTTCAGGAGGAACAGCATTAATTATTTGATTTTTCAGAAGATTAGTTTTTCTGTTTTTTATAAAATTCTTTATCTCAGTAATTGAGCTTGTAAATTGATTATCGGAATAAATCTTTTTTGTATCGAGAGTTACTTCAGGAGAAATTAAAGCAGTGAATTTATCAATTACAGAATTTACATATTCTTCATTTAGACAATTTTTAATAATTGTTCTAATATGTGCAGCATATCTTTGTTTCAGTTCTGGATTTGAAAATAGTTTGTTTATTAATGGGAATTTAGTATCATTTTCACGGTAAAAAGGAGAAAGATTAACTTTTTTTGTAAGAAAAGTAGTATTAGCATCATAATCAATAGGAGTAACTCTATCAGTTGCTTCGTCATAATAAATAAAATAATCAGACCCACCCTTATTTACATAGCCATCGTCGTCTGTAAAAACAATTTCATTAGCAATATACCAAAGAGAGCGGTCAACATCAAGATAATGCTGAAGAGTGTCATATAACTCTTCTGTTGCAGAAAGGTTAAGATAGATACAGGCATTAGCTAATTTTTTCCATGGTTGCTCTATATTCGAAGATTTTAAGTTATAATATTTTAAATAGCTTGTAGTATCCATTCCGAGATAATTCATAGAGCAGTATCCTTCGCCAAAACCGCCGGGCTTGAAGCCACCAAGTCCTCCGGCAGTCATTTCTGCACGCCAATAAGCACCGTCATTATTTAAGAACCATTCGTCAAAAAAATCTCCGTTCAATTGCTGAACATTGCTATAAACTCCCCAATTTTCATTATTTATGACTAATTTTACAAAATTCACTCTAAATAAAGGATTATTCATACCTGCAAGATGTGAATATAATGCTTCTCTAATAAAAGACGGGTCTTCATAACAGTTGTTTAAATTCAGTGTTTTATATCCCATCAGTTTTTGTTCTGAATCCTGATAATCAATAGATATGTTAAAGGATTTCTTTTGGGAATTTCTTACATTCTGATAAGATGTTTGTCCTCGAAAACGGACGCCAACTCCTTCGTAAGTAATGCCCTCATATTTTAATGTTGCAGGTAAATCTGTCTTAGAGAAGTAATTATTTGTTAATAACTGCCACCAATTGGATTGGCTAAACTCAAGGTAAATAGTTTTTATTTGAGATATATCATAAAATCCGCTATGTTCCTGTGCAGAATTTATCAATCTCAATCCATCTTCAGATATACTCATATTATCCGGTAAGGTTTTTGAATTCAAAGAAATTACAATTAAAAAAAGCAAACTAACAAAAATAGTCAAAGAATATTGTTTCATTTTAATCACCTGTTTTTATAATTAATTTCAATCTTATAACATTTAAATAATTGTTAAGTTACAATAAATTTTTTATTTTTCAAAATAATGGCAATACTTTTATTTTGGTAAGTAGAAAAAAGAAAAATTCTGTTTAGTTTTTTATACACTATTCATTTTTTACTTCAAAAAAACGCTGTTAAAACAAAAAAACAACTATAACCTATTTAATTTTATAGTAGAATCTTAATTTTTTCATTTTTTTTTCAAATAATTTCATTATTTTTGAGATATTTTCAAATATTATGTGTTCTTATAAATAGAATTTTAAATAAGAAAAAAATGATAAAAATAAATGTTTCATAAAAGGAGTATAAAATGAAAAAAGTTAAAGGATTACTTTTCTATTCGCTAACAGCATTATTGTTACTGATACTACAAAATAGTGCATTTGCTCAGGCACCGCAATTAATCTTTCCGGCTAATCAGGATAATTGCGTAGATAAGCAATTAGACT
Organism: uncultured Hyphomicrobiales bacterium; assembly: GCA_964498585.1. Classification (GTDB taxonomy): domain Bacteria; phylum Bacteroidota; class Ignavibacteria; order Kapaibacteriales; family UBA2268; genus JAAYJM01. The sequence goes on along the minus strand of CAZCHH010000030.1, from coordinate 34,591 downwards.
TTATTTGGGCTTCTGAACCAACTGCACTATCTTATACAATCTTAGTTTCATTGACTCAAGATTTTAATGCTGTTGTTTTCAATACGTCAAATTTAACAGACACAACAGTTAATGCAATTCTTCCATATAATAATTATATATATTTTTGGAAAGTAATTGCTGTTTATCCGACAACAACTGTTAGCTCAGATGTATTTTCTTTTTATGTTAAACATCGCGAGCCAATTTTATTATTCCCGGCAAATAATGCTATTTCTCAACCGATAGATGTCCAATTAAGATGGACAAAGGTTGTTCAGCCAGATTCATTTAAGCTGCAAATAGCTGCCGATGAGAACTTTACTGTATTATTTGAAGATATTTTCCTGGCTGATACATTTTACAATGTAAATCCATTGATAACTGCTTACAATCAAAATTATTACTGGAGAGTGCAAGGCAATTACAACACTTGCCCAAGCAACTGGTCAGAAGTAAGAACTTTTAAAACAGAATTTGATGCATCTGTTTTACTTACTCCTACTGCTTTAGAAGAATGTGTTCCTTTGTCAAATAATTTCTCCTGGACGGCTGTAGTCGGTGCAGTGGGTTATAGAATTCAGGTGTCTGATACAATATCATTTACTCGTATTTTACTTAATGATACAAGTAACACGACAAATAAACAGTTAACTCTTCCGTCTTACTTCAAAACATATTACTGGCGGGTAAGAGCTGAAGATTCAACAAATACCGGTCTTTGGGCTGCAATCGGTCAGTTTAAAACAACAATTTCTCCTCCTTTGCTTTCTTCTCCCGGAAACAATACTCCATCAGTAGTAAAAGATGAAGCAATTGGACTAAATTGGTCATTTGGCAGTCCGGATAACAATCCAGTAATTTACCGCCTGCAAATCGCAACATCAGTTGATTTTACTATTGGTAATATAATTCTTGATGACGCCACTATTGATACAACTTTTTATAGTTTTACCCCGACAACTTATTCTACTACTTATTACTGGAGAGTATTGGTAAATCATCTTACCTGCTTTAGCTCCTGGTCATCAGTTTGGAATTTCAAGACTCAATTTGATGAACCAACTCTTATTTATCCTACTAATAATATGACTTGCACTCCAATTGAACCTACTTTTGAATGGACTCAGGTTGGAGATGCTACTAAATATCGTTTACAAATTGCAACCGGAGTTAATTTTGAAAATACTATTATCATAAATACTCCTGATATTGATACAATAGTGAAATTAGTTCCACTTCCCAATGGAATGACAGATTATTACTGGCGGGTAAGAGCTGAAGATTCGTCAAGCACCGGACTTTGGTCATACATTAAAAAGTTTACTACAACAATAAAAGCACCAGTCCTTACTGGCCCAGAAAACCATACTGGTAGTGTATTAAAAGATTCAATAATAATGCTAAGCTGGGATGCATCAGTTCCGGATACATTACAACCACAAACATATACAATACAAATTTCAAAAGATGACACAACATTTGCTCCTGCAAATATTGTAGTAAATCAAACAAATATTTATTCTTTAGCGTATAATTTCGTTCCAACTGATTATTCTGCAAATTATTACTGGAGAGTTCAAACAAATTATGATGTATGTACAAGTGCCTGGTCTAATTACTGGCATTTTAAATCTGAATATAACAAGCCAATACTCTTAAATCCATTTGATAATGAAGAATGCGTTTCAATGAGTCCGGTCTTTCATTGGACAATAATACCTAATGCAATTGCATATAGAATTCAGATTTCCGATACATCTTCATTCGACAACATTGTAGAAGAAGTTGGAAATATTAGAGCAGATTCTGCTCAGGTTGAACTTCCAAGTGGAGTTACCTTGTATTACTGGAGGGTAAGAGGAGACGATTCAACCAGTGTAGGACTTTGGTCTGATTCTCTTAAATTCAAAACTACTGTTGAACAGCCAGTTCTTCTTTATCCAACAAATAATTCAAACTATTTGCCTTTTTCAAATGAATTGAAATGGAAAGTTAATTTCCCAGCTGATTCATTCCTTGTTCAGGTAACAACAAAGAATGATTTCCATCCCGACTCACTCTTGTTTGAATTGCTTGTTCCAAATGCAACAGACGAGTATATGTCTGTTGTTATTAACACAACATTATATAACACTCGCTACTGGTGGAGAGTTAAGGTATTAAGCAGCCCAACAGAATGTGGAAGCCGATGGTCAGATACATGGAATTTCAAAACAATGTATCAACAAACAGTATTAGTTAGCCCTACGGACCAAACAACTTGCTTCCCTATTGAAAGTGAATATGTATGGAATGCAGTACCTAATGCGACCAAATATCGTTTGCAAATTTCCGACTCTTCTGATTTCTCAAATATATTAGTTAATATTGGAGAAATAGAAGACACTACATATACTTTGAGGGCGCCATTAGGATACACAAAGCTATATTGGAGAGTCCGTGCTGATGATGATAACAACATCGGTATGTGGTCTAACATTTGGAGCTATATTTCCGCTGTGATGAACCCAACTGCAATATTCCCTCATGATGGTCAGGGGAATCTCCCATTGCAATTTATGCTGCAATGGAAAGATGAGGCACCTGATGCTGTTTATCATTTACAGCTTTCTAAGTTTGATGATTTTAGTGAGTTACTTGTTGATATTAATAATATTAATAATAATTATTATGAGGTTAATTTACCTGAATACCATCGCAATTATTACTGGAGAGTATTAGCAAAGGTAAATTCCTGCTCTAGCGTTTGGTCTGATGTGTGGACATTTAATACATCATTGCAGCCACCATTTTTGATTTATCCTGAAGATGAATCAGACAATCTTCCTTTATCAGTGATTTTCTTATGGGAATTGAAAGAGCAGGCAGAATCATATTCATTTAATCTATCAACAGATTCTAATTTTGCAGCCACCTCAGTTGTTATAGCAATATCCGGAATTCCTACTCCTCAATGTGCTATTGCAAATCTTTATGCAAACACAGTGTATTACTGGCGAGTAAATGCATCAAGCTCTCTTGGGACAAGCATTTGGTCTGAAGTATATTCATTCCGAACTGCTGTTTTAGGTCCTGAAGTCCCATATCTTTATTTGCCTGAAAACGGCTCAGAGAAATTACCAGTAGATACAACTTTGCAATGGCTTGCTGCACCTCGTGCTGTTAGTTATGATTTACAGGTATCTTTAAATTCTAATTTTACCAATAAAATTGTTGACGAAACTGGTTTGACTGAACTTTCTTATCCTTTAAATGATTTAATGTATGACCAGACTTATTACTGGAGGGTAAGAGCTCAAAATGATAGTGGAAAAACAAAATGGTCTTATGTCTGGATATTTACTACAATTCAATTAGCACCAGATGAAAAACCAGTACTTTGGACTCCGGACAACAACGTAACCAATGCACCTGTTAGTTTAATATTTTCATGGTATGCCGTTAACAGAGCTGTCGGTTATCAAATACAAATTGCAACACAAGAAGATTTTGCTCTTAATTCTATAATAATAGATGACCAGCCGATTTATGTTACTTCACGTATTGTTGCTGGATTTGAATACCTGAAAAAATATTACTGGAGAGTTAGGTCTTTCAATAATGGTGGTTACGGTCCTTGGGCTGACCCATATAATTTCACAACTATAGAAGACCCTGCTTCAGTTGATGAAGAATTTGCAAAATCAATGAATGTTAATATTGCTCCAAATCCAATGTTAGAAACTGCAGAGCTTACTTTCTTTATGCAAAAAAATGGATTTGTCTCTATTAATCTTATTAACGTTATTGGGCAAGTAGTTCAGAATATTTCTAATAAGGAACTTTACCAAGGTATGCAGCAATTTTCTATTGATGGAAGAATGCTTCAATCAGGCACATATTTTATTTCTATTGAAATTGAAAACAAGAAAATTGTTCTACCTGTTATTTTAAATAAATAATAGACTGAATTATTTATCTTTTTAAATAAAAGTGAAGAATCTTACTGAATTATCAGAGGTTCTTCACTTTTTTTGTAGATAGAGTATTTTTATTCCTGAATTGCTTTCTAATGTAAAAATTTATTGATATACTGATTATACTAATATAATTTTCAGTTTAATACCAAACCGCTAACTAAAAGTGCAAAATCAAAATATCATTCCGAGTCGAATATAAATGAAGAAGTTTGCATTTGAGAAAATGAACTTAATAGTCATCGGATGACTTGCAGTCATCCGATGACATACGTTTGCATAAGTAATCATTGTAATTATTTGTATTGCATATAGTTATGTGTTTAAAAAACCAAAGTGGTTCATTCGGAGGCAAATATAAACGAAGACGTTCACTTTTGAGAAAATGAACTATGTTATGCTTTCTAACTCTTATCAAGGGATTGCAACCCTTTGTTTTGAATAATCAACCATCGTGTTAATCCGATGGTTGATATATCCTTTGAAATATTTGTTATATAAGCAGTTATGCGATTTAAAAGCCAAAGTGGTTCATTTTTAGCACCAGCGAAAAATGACAATACAAACTATATACTTATAATTTATTTTACTTAACTTTAAGACAACTTAACAGCCGAGTTTTTTTACCATTTCCTGAGCTGGTTTGTTCTTTGGGTCAAGCTGAATTACTTTTCTATAGCTTCTGCAAGCCGCATCTTTATCTTCCAATCCTTGACTGGCAATACCAAGATAAAGGAATGCATAGCTATAATTTGGGTCGAATTGTGTCCATTCACTAGCAGTTTTATGCAGTTCTTTATAATTCTTTTCATCAAAAACAATACCACAAAGCTTTGCATAAGCTTGGTTTACAAAGTTTTTCCCTTGTTCAGTAGTGTCTGCAACTCCCTTTTCTATTGCTAATTTAAAAGATATTTTAGAAGAATCATTAAAACCGAGTTTACTATAAACGTCACCTTGATAAACATAAGATAAAACATCATTAGGGTCTTCTTCGATAGCTTTTTTAAAATATATTAAGGCAGTATCCATTTTTTCTAATGACATATAGCTGGCACCAATATAAAAAATTGTTTTCCCTATTCTGTTTGTATTTTGACAATTTTCTAATCGTTTAGAAAAAAAGAAGATAGCATCTTCATAGTTTTTAACAAACCTGGATAATTGGCCCAAATTCATAAGGAGGTCGCATTGCTGTGGATTTCTGTTAATCAATTCTTTAAAAGCAATCATTGCTTCAGTCGTATCTCCAATTGCTAAATTTGAACGGGCATACATATCAAGATTTTTTTCTTCTAATACATAGCCGACATTTCTTAGACTTTTAAAAGCAGATATACATTCTAGGTTTTTACCAACCTGAAAGTAGCATCTGCCTAAAAAGACCATAGCTTTAAATTTCACAGAATCAATTTCATTTGAAACGGCAAGAAGATATGGAGCTGCTTCATCACATTTTCCAATTTCATAAAGTGATTGAGCAAGATACCATTTAGCAAGAGAATTATTGGGACGTAACTGAATATATTGATTAAATGACTGAGCAGCTTCAACATATTTGCTTGCAAAGAAAAAAAGGCGTCCCTGCTCGTAAAATGCACGTGCATTTTTAGGGTCTTTTGTTGTTATTGCGTTCCACTCTTTGAGTGATGCAACTAATAAATCCTGCTTTAATTCTTCATCTGTTTCTCTTATTCCCATTTGATAATAAGTCGTAGCAAGTTTGATACGTGCATCAATAAGATTATCATCTAATTTTAAAGCAGCTTCAAAGTTTGTGCGTGCTAACTCGTAAACCTGTTGTGCATAGTAAAGTTCTCCGAGAGCAAGATAAGCATCAGGTATATTTTTGCTCATCTCTCTTGCTTTTGTGATAATAAGTTCTGCTTTATTGATTGAATCTGCAGATATTAATATCATTCCATATTCAAGTTGATTGTAAACGTCATCTTTATCGTTTTTGATTGCTTTCTGAATTGTTTCTACTGCTTCACTATTTTTACCAAGTTTGGATTGTGTCCGAGCAATTTTCCTTAAAATTAATGAATTTGTTTTTAAATCGTTTGCCATTTTATATATAATTAAAGCAGAATCAAGTCTATCAATTTCAGTATAAATATCACCACACAAAATAAGCAATTTTGTATCTCTGGGATTTTCTTTTATTACTTCTTTGATATAAGCAGATGCTTCTACATAATCATGTGATTTTTCCAATTCTTTTAATTTTTCTGTTGCACTTTGGCTAAATGCAATTAGCTGAAATGATATTAATAATAATATTATAAATGATAGTTGTTTCATTTGTACCTCTATAAATGAATTATTGAACTAAATTGACTTTTGCGACTGCAGGTACTATTCCTATTTTATTAAAGTATTTTTGGACAATTCCTGAGCCATATCTAAAAAAATTAACTATACTGTTTGCTGTTGAATTATTCCCATCAAAAATCATAACATAATGCGTTACTATATAAGGATAGAGTTTTTGAATAATATTTGCCTGATGGACATTTCGGGGATAAATATAATTTCCTTTGTCGTTAATGAAACTAACTGGCAATGATTTTAGTTCAGGTTCAGATAATATATGCGACAGGTAACCAATACCAATTGAGTTTGGATGTGTTTTTATATATGCTTTTACTGAATCTGTTGAGTTTAAAAATACTAATTTTCGATTGATATTTTTATATTTCACAACGAGATTGAGTAGATTTTCATATTCCGATGAGTTTTCGTGATTTATAACGAATGTGGGCTCTTCAGTTAGCTTTTTGTAAATAGTCATTAGTGGTATATTGTTTACCAAAGCATCTAATATTTGAGCATCAGTCAATGTATCTAATGGAGTATCTATTTGAGTAAAGAAAGTTAAAGCATCATTTGCAATTGGATACTTTTCTATTGATTCCACATTATATGCTTTCATCAAAGAATCTTCACGTTTAGTAAAATCTCTTGATATAAAAATAATTGGTACTTCGCCGGACAAAAGCTTCGCCATTACCTCCCAACTAGATGCCTGGCTATGATTAGTTTCAATTTCTTTGAAATGAGCGTTGTATTCCTGAAATGGTACTGTAAATAAATTATAAATAGATTCATCGCAGTAAATTGATATACTGCTCTTTACGGCTGTCTTATCTTCGCCTGTGCAAGCTAAGTATATGGCAGAACATAATACTACAAAAAGTAAAAGAAACAATATTTTATTCTTCTGTTTCATAAGTTCTCCTCTTCTTTAATATTAGATAATAAGAAATTAATCTATAAATACCCCAAAGGATAAATATTACTCCCATCGTTTGGGTTAATGTCTTGCTCGGATGCTCCGGAATAAATATTCCGAATAATAGGAAAACTCCTACTACAATAAATGCAAATTTAATTATATAATTTAAAATTATGCTAAACATTCTTGTATTTTTTTTTATTATTGTTTATCAAAAAGTTCAACTATATTTTCTTTAAAGTCAGAAGTACCTTTCCAGTCATACGAGCAGCAAGTTGTTCGTATGACTAACACATTTCCTACTTCAATTTAAAATTAATAGGAATACTAATCCAACAACCTATTGGCTCATTCTTGCTAATTGCTGGAGTAAAAGCTGTCTTTTTTACGGCATCTATTGCAGCTTGTGAAAGAATATCTGAATCAGTAATCATTATTTCTGTCTTCTTAACTTTCCCTTTTTTATCAATATAAACTCTCACAATCACTTTCCCTTCTATACCAGCTTTTCTTGCATCTAATGGATATATTACATTCTTCTGTAATTCTGATAAATCAACTCCGGGTTCTTTATCGCAGGGTATAAAAGCTGTTGAAGATGGAATTTCTTCTTCTGTTATATTTTCATTTTCGATTCTTTGAGTTGTATCAACTTTATTAGGAATATTTTTTGCCGGTTCGCTTAAATTTATTTCCTTATTAACTTCTTCTTTGGGCTGGTTTATTGTATTCAAAGGATTTGAAAATACTTTTTCAGAGTGAAAAAGAAACGCTGATAGTATAAAAATAACCTGCAAAAAAGATACTATTTTTATTCTTTTACGCAAATAATGCTCCTTAGTAAAAATAATCAAAAAATAATTTTTAAAACCAACACAAAATTGCTTTCAAATAGAATTTGTAAATCTAAAAATTATATTTATCTCCTTCCCAAGTTGAATTTGGGAAGGAGATAAAAGAGTTGATACTTTTTTAAAAGCAATTTTGTTTTAATTTTATATCAAAGAACGATTTCCTATAATCATAGCATCATACTTGTATATTGCTATGCAATAGATATCAATTACTAACTTTTTTAAAAAAAATGTCTTGAAGGCAAATATTTAGCTATTATTTGCAGCAATCAAGACATTTTATCCTTAAATAATATAATAATTATCTTAATCTAAAAACAACAGGAATACTAATCCAGCATCCAATGGGTTGTTTATTTTGGATACCGGGTGTAAAAGTAGTCTTCATAATAGCATCAATAGCTGCCTTGTTTAGCATATCGGAGTCTGTCATCTGAACTTCAGTTTTAAGTGGTTTTCCTGTTTTGTCAACAAAGACTCTAATAATAACTCTGCCTTCGATACCAGCTTTGCGAGCCAAATCTGGATAGACAACTCTTTTTTGTAAATCAGCTAAATCAAAATCTGGCTCTTTTTCAACAGCAATAAACTGCTTTGAATCAGGTATTTCTTCAACCGGAGCTACGATTCTATCTTGCTTTAAATCTTCAATATTAAACTCTGGTGCCTGACTAATATCAACAGTACCAGTCTCGTGAAGTGCTCTTTCAATATCTTTGACGTCAGCAAATTCAGCTAAATCCTGTGTAATATCAGCATCAGGAATAGGCACTGGCGTACCTGCTCTTGCTTCCATACCATAATTTACAATTTGCTGTGCATCAGGTGGTGGAGCAACTTCTTCCATATCAGAATTATCTTCCTGAGGCGCCTGGATTAAGTCAAATTTACTGACAATAGGGGGACCTACAGTATTATCGATATTAGATTTTGTTAGAGCCATTACAATATTGATAATAAGTAACAAGATTACAACTATCATTGTAATGATAAAAGAGCGCCAGGTATTTCTGCGAATAAATTCCTTTAATTCAATCGCACCATAAGTGGATTGAGCAGGAATTGCGAGTGTTGTGTTATTGGATGACATCTTTATTTACTCCTTCCACTCCTGCATTTATTAATTGCTTTCTATCGTCGTCACTTAAGACAGAGATAGTGAATTTACGTTTTCTTTGAATAGGGACAGTTTCTCCTTGTTCGTTTACTTCAGTTTCTTTTGATAATTCTTCTATGATAGACATTTCAGCTATATTCAATTGGTCGAGTACTGCAATCATCAAATCGTATTTTGCCTTTTCATCAATCTTGAATAAAGTAATCATTCTATTCTTAACATTTGGCTTAAGATTTTGTTCAAAAGCTAAATATTTAATACTATCAATTTTAATAAGTTGAGGTCTGTTAGTATTAGTTGGGTCTTTTTCAATATCGATAGTTCCAACGTACCAATAAGTTCTGCCATCTTCGAGCAAAGTTATGGTCAGCAATTCAGAAGCTTTAACCTCAATTGGTGTATAAATTTCAGGTGGAACGCGCATTTCCATTACTTGTGGCTTAAGCATTGTTGTTGTAAATAAAAAGAACATCAGCAATAAAAAAGTAATATCCACAAGTGGCGTCATATCGACATGGAAGCCAATTCTCTTCTTCTTCTTTCGATTAGTTTTCTTGCCCTTTTTTACGTTTTCTGGGCGACCTAATGCACCACCTCCAGCCATTTTTTATCTCCTTATATATATTCTATTATTATGACACAATAAAAAAAAAATAGTTACACATAATTCTTACTCACTTGTTCTTTTTTGTGTAACATAGTTAAACACACGCTGATTGTTCTTGTTCATTATATTAATAACAGTATTGATGTATTTAAAATTAACATCTTTGTCAGCATCAATAGCGAACACAATATTTTGGTTTACTGCCTTTGTCGCTTTAATTAAATGGCTAAGCATAATAGTATCAACTCTAACTAACATCTCTGCTTGTAATTCCTGTCGCAATGCATCAGGCAAATCCGGATAAGTATCACGAATTGTATCTCTGTCAGTAGAATTAGTCCAGCCGAAATAGAAAGCGGTATCGGTCGGATTTTTATCGTCAATATCGATGTTTATGAGTGCTAAATCTCTTTCTGGAAGCTTAGCAGTATCTGCAGATGCAATAGGCCGAGCAATTGTAAACTGCTGGTCAGCTTCGGCTTCACTTTTAAATTTAGTTGTAAACATCAAAAAAACTAAAAGCAGGAATGTGATATCGACAAGTGGCGTCATATCAATCACAAAGCCCATCCTTTTTTTTCTAATTTTTGGCACGGGCATACCCTCCTTTTAATGTTTTACATGAACAGTAAATATTTGTGTTACGTTTAAGATTGCTTCGTCAATCATGTAAACATAGTTATCAACTTTTGTCGAGAAGAAATTATAGGCAACAATAGAAATAATAGCACCAGCCAAACCGCCGGCAGTATTATAAAGAGCTTCAGAAATACCAACAGCAAGAGTTGCTGCGTCAACAGTACCTGTGCCACCGAAAGCAGCAAAAGCACGAATCATACCGACTGTTGTTCCGAGAAGACCAAATAACACGGAAATTGAAGCGATTGTGGAAAGAATCACCAAATTCTTTTCGAGAAGTGGAGTTTCAAGATTAGTAGCTTCGTCGATAGCTCTTTGGACTTCAGACATTTTCTTTTCTTTGTCTAATTCTTTATCATCTTTGACATCTCTAAACCTTTCGATAGAAGCCCGCATAATATTTGCTAAGCTTCCACGTTGTTTTTCACATTCTTTCAAAGCATCATCGTAATTTCCCTTAACTAAACTATCAATGGTCTTTTTAATGTACATTGAAATGTCGCCTTTACCTTTTGCTTTATTTATTGATAATTGTCTTTCAATTGAAAATGTAACTGCTACGATAATTAAACTCATTAAGATTGCAACAATAGGCCCACCAGTATAAATCATACCTACTATATTGCCGGCTTTTGGTTCTTTACGCAATTCTCCATCAATAAAGTTGTCCGGATTACCGAAGTAGAATTGATAAATCACAAAAGATATTGCTAATGCAAGAACTATCACGATGATATTAAATAAGTTTTTCATATAACCTCTTAATTTATAAATATTTAATTTGAAATTGATTTAATTGCTTCGTCTAATGTACCGAAAATTGGAAATACTAATGTTAGCTTTGTAATAACAAAAATATTTTCAATTGATTTGCTAACATTGCAAAGAACAATTTGTCCGTTGCGTTTTGCAAAATTAGCATGTGCTGCGATAAGCACACCAAGAGCTGTAGAGTTCAAATATGTTGTCTTATCAAGGTCAACTATTAATTTACTCTCATTCTTTTGTGCTATTTCTATCAGCATTGCTCTCAAATGGTCTGTTTCTTCGCCACCGACAAACTGACCTTTAAGGTGAAGTATTGCTCCACCAATTTGTTCTTCTAATTTTATTTGAGACATATATCACCTTTAAATTAAATTATATTTAATTTTCAACTTTCATAGTTTTCAAAATTAAAAAAAATTTTTATTCTTTTTTAGTTTTTTATTCATTTTTTAGTTAAATTTTTATAAATTAATTAAATTATAGAAATATTTCCTATCAAAACACGCTCATAATTGTTATAATCTTTTACAAAAGAAATATTATATTTGTTAAATGAAAAAATATTAATTAAATCTTTAAACTGACCAAATCCAATTTCAAGATAAAAACGACCTTCATCATTTAATATTTCTGGAAAGATTTTGCTAAATAACCTGTAAAACTGTAATCCGTCTCTTTCATCTGTTAATGCTATTTTCGGCTCATATTCCCTTACTGTTGTCTCTAATGCTAAATATTCATTTTTTGAAATATAAGGAGGATTTGAACAAATTATATCAAATTTTTCATTCAATATAATTCCTTCAAAAATATTGTGATGAATAAATTTTATATTATTTACATTGTTTAAAATGGAATTCTCTTTTGCTAAGGTAAGAGAATCATTTGAAATGTCTGTTGCAATAATTTCAGAATTAGGCAATTGTTTTGCAAGAGCAATAGCTATGCAACCGCTCCCAGTTCCTATATCTAAAATTTTTAATTTCTTATTTTTATCTGTATTCTTTATTACACTGTTAACTAATATTTCAGTTTCCGGTCTTGGAATAAGTCCGGACTCATTTACTTTAATTTTATAACCAAAGAAATTTGAAAAACCGACAATATACTGCAAAGGATAGCCGGAAGCTCTTTTTATAACTTTTAGTCTTAACACGGAGAGTTCATCTTGATTTAGTGGCCTGTCAAATTGGAGGTATAAATCAATTCTTTCAATATTTAATACTGAACAAATTAAAAGTTCGATATTTAATCTTGGCGATTCAATTTTTTTATCAGAAAAAAAAATAGTTCCCCATTGGAGCAAATCAATTATCGTCCATATTTTTTTATTTTTTAAATTATTTTGGTTCATAAAAATTAAGAGCCAGTTCTTTCTCTGTAATTTTTAGTTAAAAGTGACAGCAATCCCATTCTGATAAAAAGTCCATGCTTAACCTGAGTTTGAATAAGCACATTTGGATAAGCACTTACGTTGTAATCCAATTCAATACCATAATTTACAGGTCCGGGATGAAGGACGATAAGACCGGGTTTTTTACTAAACAAGGAATAAGTCAATCCCATATATTGAGAATATTCCCTTAAAGTAGGCAGAAAGCCGGATTCCATACGTTCTCTTTGAAGACGAAGTAAAATAATAGCATCAGACCATTTGATAGCATCTTCTATTTTATCAATAATTTTAAAATCTGTTTGACTTTTATTAGGGATGAGAGTACCGGGACCGCAAATAGCGACTTCGATACCAAGTTTTTGCAGAATATTAAAATTAGCTCTTGCAACTCTGCTATGGAGAATATCCCCAATAATACAGACTTTCATATTATGGAGTTTACCAAAATATTGATAAAGTGTAAAAGAATCAAGCAGTGCCTGAGTTGGATGGTCGTGTTTTCCATCGCCGGCATTAATCACAATTCCGCTCGTATTTTGCTGTAAGAAAATTGGCACCCCTGAGCATTGATGTCTTACTATGTAAATATTAACTCCCATAGCTTCAATAGTTCTGAGAGTATCAATAAGTGATTCACCTTTAGACAAGCTGCTGCTGGCGGATTGGAATGAGAATGTGTCTGCAGATAATCGTTTAGCTGCTAATTCGAATGATAATTTAGTTCGGGTAGATGGTTCAAAGAAAGCTAAAGCAACTGTGATGCCTTCGAGGTCTTTAAATTTCTTTTCTTTTTTATAATTATCTAAAAAGAACTTAGCCCTATCGAAGATAGCATAAATGTCGCTTTCAAGCAAATCACTGGATTGCAGTAAACTATTCAGTGAGAATTTTTCATTATTTTCCATACAAAAATTTATTTTCACTATAAAATTCTTGCAAAATTAAAAAAAAAAGCCGTTCAAAAGAACGGCTTTTTTATTATTTCTTAGCTTTTTTTGCTGGGGCTGCTTTTTTCTTTACGACAGTCTTGTTTACCATTTCAGCAAGATTCTTTCCTGGTTTGAATTTTGCAACTTTTTTGGCAGGTATTTTTATTTCTTTGCCATTTTGTGGATTCTTGCCCATTCTTTCTTTTCTTTCATAGACAGAGAAAGTTCCAAATCCAACTAATGTTACATTCTCACCTCTTTCCAATTCCTTGGATAGAACATTGATAACGCTGTTGACTGCTTTTTCTGAAACAGTCTTTGGAATTCCAGCAGAAGCTGCTACTTCTGATACGAGCTGGGTTTTGTTTAAACTCATAAGTACTCCCTAAAAGTGAATTAAAGTGTTTAGTTAATCATTACGATTTTTATTAGGTTTTTAGAAAAAAAAATCAAATTTTCGTTGTATTTATCTATAATTATCATTACTAAAAATTAAATTAAATAAAAAAAAAATATAAAGCAAATTTTTTTTTAAGAAATTGCTTTTTTTTTTAAATATTTATGCTTTTTTTACCTTTTCTTTGAAAAAAATACTCAAAAGCAGTAATTATTGACAAAAAAGTTATAAAAAACATCATCCAATAAGTTAGTTTTGAATGTATAAGATTGTTTATAAATTCTATCGCCGAATCCGAAATAAAATTAGTATTTATTAAAAATAGTAAAAATAATATGTAAATTATGAAAAACATTTGGAACGTAGTTTTTCCCTTAGCATATATACTTGTTTTTATTATATACTTGTTTTTAGGGACATAAATTCTTATCAATGTTGTCCATACATCACGAATCAAGACTATGACCACCATCCAAAGTGGAATTATATTCATAAGAACAAAACCTATGAAAGCAGAACTTGTAAGAAATTTATCAGCAAGTGGGTCTAAAAATTTCCCTTCGTTTGTTACTTCTAAATATTTCCTTGCATACCATCCGTCAAAATAGTCAGTAAGTGCAGCTCCAAGAAATATAAAAAAGGTTAATTGAATTAGTATTCTGTTTCCAGACAGTAAAAAAAATATTATTATTGGAGATAATACTATCCTTGATAAACTAAAAATGTTTGGTAAAGTGAATTTCATAAACTATTTCAATTTTTGTATTTCATTTGCTGTTTTAATTATTGATAAAAATACATCACCTTTAAGCGAGGCGCCGCCGATTAAGCCGCCATTAACATCATCAAGCTCAAAAATAGATTTTGCATTTTTGTCGTCAACGCTTCCGCCATAAAGAATTAAATTTGGCATTTTGTCTTTATATAATTCATTAAGATATTCTTTTATTTGATAGTGCGTTTCCTGAATTTGCTCTGGTGTTGCTGCGATACCGGTCCCAATAGCCCAAACCGGCTCATAAGCTATGACTATATTTTTTACCTGTTCTATGCTTATGTCTTTAAGCCCAATACTTATCTGCTCTTTAAGGATATTAAAAGTATTTCCGCTTTGTCGCTCTTCAAGAGTTTCGCCAATGCAGAAAATAGGAATGATTTTTGTATTAAAACAGGCAATAATTTTTTTATTTATTAATTCATTGCTTTCTTTGAATATTTTTCGCCGCTCTGAATGTCCGATTATAACATAGCTGCAGTAAAGTTCTTTTAGCATTTGCAGTGAAATTTCGCCGGTAAAAGCGCCTTTTTCCGCAAAATAGCAGTTTTGAGCGCCAAATTTTATTTCACTTCCCTCAAGCACTTCTCTGACTCCCTGAATATTTGTAAAAGGGGGACATACTAATATATCAATATTATTATCTATTTGTTTTACTGAGTTTTTTAAAAATAAGCACAGCTCCTTTGCTTCTTTGGGAGTCGTGTTCATTTTCCAGTTACCTGCTACTAAAAATTTTTTCATCTATGTTCTCCACTTACTTTAAATATTCGATAGTGAGTTAAATTTATATCAGATTCAAATCCCCAACCACTTATATCTTCCTGGGGAGATGTTATTGTAACAAATTCTGTAGAAAATAGTTTTTGAGTTTTATTGTCCCAGTGCAGAATTGAGGTTTCAAGTCGGGTGTTATTGCTATCTGAAACCACAACAACATTGCCTTTCGCTAGCATATCCTTTGTATTATCGTCAACTTCGGCACTATCGGAAGTAAGCCAGCTTACTCGTTGTTTCGTTTTTAATGAAAAGAAATCTGCTTTTACGTTGCCTTCGAAATAAGTTTTCTTGCGTTCATTAAATACTTTTGACTTGTCTGCCTTTAATATTGCTTTTGTAAATGAAGAATCTACGAATGAAACAGTTATATTGTTACTAATTATGTCTGGCTGTAAAATATCCTTTTCTTCTACAACCTGCTGTGGCACTGCTTTATCTTCGTTACAAGAAGAAAATACTGGTATAATAATCAAAAATACCATTATATATATACAAATTGAAATTATTTGTTTTGTTTCCATAATACTTTCTTCAAATAAGATAACTTTAAAAAGATATCTTTTCTTTATCAATTAAATATAAAGTATTTTCCTGAAATATGCAATTGCTCTTTAATTAACGAACAATAATTTTTGAAATTAAAACTAAATTTTGTAGAAAATTGTAATAATAATCATTTTTCCTTTTTAAATTATCCAAATTAATTTGAAATAATAAATAAAAAAAATTCATTTTTATTTCATTTTATTTATTAAATTTCAAATACTAAAAACTGAATTTAATGAATAAAAATGAATATAAAAAAAAATTTTTCTATTTTTTGAAAATTTATTAACGAAAGTTGAGGATTATATAGATTACAAGGTTTAGATAGTTTAGATAGTTTAAAAGGTTTAACTTTTGTAAAGCAAAAGTAATGTCATACTATCAGCAAGATGATTTTATGACTGGAAGACAGTTTTTTTTCTATATCATTTCCTATTTGAAAAGAAACATTTTAGTAAGTGTTGCTAGTTAATTTAACTGTGATTCCGAGCGCTGCGAGGAATCTCACAAATAATTGTTTCCACTAGATTTGAGATTCCTCACTTTGTTCTTTTTTTCTTTTAAGCAAATGCTAAAAATTAATGAAATACATAGCTCAATCGTAATACTATTTCTTTAAGCCGGGTACGAGCTGTGGAAGTATAATGTTTATTGATTTCATATAATCTGGTTTTTCAAGGAAAATGTCACGGGCTTGAAATTCAGGGTCTGCCATCCGAGTACGAACATTATAAATATAAGCATTAATTAAAATATTATTGTATTGTATGTTAAAATTTCCAGTAACAACTTTTTTCACATTTAGCAATTTAATAGTTTTCCAAACATCAGATTGGTACTGAGGATTGTTCGGGTCAATATTAAATTCAGTAAGCAGTGTTTCAACTGAATCACTTGGAACTACACGATAAAAATTCTCTTCGGGGTCTTGTGCAAGAAGAGCATTTGTTAATGAATCCTGTAGTTCATAGCACCAGAGATTTAAGGTCAAATCACCATCCATATTTTGAAATGGCAGGACTGCAATTCTGGTTTGGCTATTAGCAATCATAGAGCAAATAAGTAGCAAGCAGGAGAAGAATAGAGTTTTCATAATCACCTTCTATGATATATTATTTTCAGCAATGAACTTTTTTACATCGCTAAAAGAATCAATTAATTTCTTTTCCATTGGAGCAGCACTTTCAAAATCATTTTCTTTAGCAAATCCCATTATCTTTATACCCATTTCAGCTATTTCAGTCAAACCAAATTGATAGCAAGAGCCCTTAATTGTATGTGCTATACGATATAATTCAGCACCATTTTTCTCTTTAATATAAAGATGGTATTGGTCAGATATGTCTTGTATCCAGGTATCAACAAATTCTGTTAATAGTTCTCTAATAAAAGGGTCATCTGGTATATTCATCACAGCTCCAAAAATTTTTTTCTCTGTTTAGTATTTGAATCAATAAATTAACAATAAACTAAAAAGAGAGAAAGCTGTAAGCCGAATTCTGTCTAGAGCCGAAACTTGAGGCAACCATTAATCTGGGTCAAATGTTACCATTTAACTCAAGCGATATACCCGAATGTATAGAGGAAATCTCATTCAGACGAACAACCTGAAGTGGCATAAGCCCACTACATTCCTATTTTATCTTGCACCGGATGGGGTTTGCCAAGCTGCAGTAATCACTTGCTGCACTGGTAAGCTCTTAACTTGCCTTTTCACCCTTACCTTAGCATAAGCAAAGGCGGTATATTTTCTGTTGCACTTTCCGTCAGTTTGCCATTTGGCTCACTGCCTTCGCGTTACGAAGCATCCTGTTCTATGGTGTTCGGACTTTCCTCATTCCTTTCGAAATGCGGTTGCCCGCTTTCCCCATTTTTAATTTATTATTCAAATATACGAAAATTATTTAATAATACAAATAATTCTCTTCTAAAATTAATTCTTCAGGGTATAAAATTCTACCGCAGTTTTCACAAAAGAATAATTTTTCCATATTATTTCTTAGCATAACAATTTTTTGGGGTGGGATAGCGGAGTAACAACCAGTGCAACTGTTTCGTTTTGCAAGGACTACAGCATCTTTGAGATGGCCTCTAATTCGATTGTAGTCTTCTAATGTATGACGACTAATTTTCTTTTCAAATTCTTTTTTCTTATTCTTCAATTTCTTTATATCTTCATTTTGGCCACTTGAAATTGCATCAAATTCTTTTTGTTTTTCTTTTAATTCTTTTTCAATTTCATATCTGTCTTTTTTTTGCATTTCAAGCATTTGAATTAGATTATCTTCTTTTACACTTACGTTTCTCATTTCAGAAGTAATTTTATTATATTCCTGACGAATATGCTCAATTTCTTTTGTTATTGCGTCAAATTCCTTGTTGTTGCGAACACGAAACTGCCTGTCTGCCAATTTCTGTTCTTTATCTTTCAATTCATTTAAAGTTTGTTTTGAATTAATTGCAAATTTTCTAACATCACTTAAAATTTTTTCAGTTTCTTTTACCATAGCAACTTGATTATCGAAATTTTGCTGAATTGTTTTTAATTGTTCTGGCAAATCTCCTAAATCCTCTGCAAATTCATCCAATCTTGTATCCAATTGCGATATATAGACTAAGTATTTTAACTCATTTTTCATCAATTATTTATCCTGATTTATTAATATTTATTTATTTTCTTGTTTTGAAGTAATTTATAATGCTCTGTATCCGGGTAATACTCAATTGGATTTGTGCAAATATTTGAAGTAATAAATTCAACTGAGGAAAAGTCAGAATGTTTTTTAAAAAGCTCAAACATACCATAAGGAACGAACTGCTCCATTTCATAATGTCCGGGGTCTATAAGCATTAATTTGTCTTTTGCTTGATGGAACTTATGATAGCTAACATCAGCAGTTATAAAAGCATTAATTTTTTTATTCAACACCTGAGGAATAAAAGAACTCCCACTTCCACCAACAATAGCAATAGTTTCGATTTCTTTATTATTACCAATACAGTAACGCAGAGGAGAAGAGCATACATTTTTAACTCTTTCCAACAAATCTGAAGTTGAAATTGGATTTTCTGGTTTTGATATTACACCCATTCCAAAGTTAGAATATGCTTTGTCTGGAATTAAAAACTCCTGAAATATTAAATTTAATTTGTCGGATAGTATTTTTGAAGTTCCTTCAGAGAAGGTATCGAAATTTGTGTGAATTATGATGAGATTTAATTTTTTTTGTATAATTTCGTAGCAAAGTTTTGCTGTTCTGTCATTTAAAGAAATTTTATTTAGAGGGTTGAAAATTAATGGGTGAAAGCTAATAATACAATTGCATTTTAGTTTGGTTGCTTCTTTTATTATGTCAGAATTAATTTCATAACACAATAAAACTTTCGTAACAAAATCAACCTCACTTTCTATCTGCAATCCTATTTTATCACCTTCCATCGCAGTTTCAGGAGGAAGCAATGTTTCTAATATTGCTAAGAAATCATATAATTTCATTTTTTCCCATTTCTTTTAATAGAGAAAACTTTTTCTCTATTTGCATTCTTCTACAATGCAAATTACAAAACTTTAAATTTATATACAATTTTTCAATTAAATTATTCGTTATATGATAAAATAATAGTATGAAAAATATAATAGTCATATTCGCAGTATTGGTTTTTTCTGTAAACCAATTATACTCACAAATAAAAGGTGAGGAGCCACCGGTTTTTAATCCGGACACCGTTTTTGTTTTTAATTCACCACGACCTTTAATTAATCCTGAATTTAGTGGAAATACACTGCAAAAAGCTTGGGGCATTGATTTACTTTTTTCCGGAAGTGGTTTCGGAGTTGGCGGCTTTTATAATGTTAACCTTTCCGATGACTTGATTTTTATAACGAGTTTGTATATTTCCGGAGCAAGAAATTCTGACGAATTTGATAATTACGTCTGGGACGAAATTGACAGAGTTTGGAGATTGGTAGTGCCGGACAAAGAAAACAGACTATTTGTACTCCCACTTACTTTTGGACTTCAATATTATCTTTTTTCTGAAAAGCTGACTGAGTCTTTCAAACCATACATTAATTTCGGCGTTGGTCCTTCTCTAATTATTTCTACTCCATATTCAAAAGAATTTTTCTCTAGTTGGGGCTATGCAGAATCTTACATTCGTTGGGGAGGATTTTTAGGTGCCGGTGCTTATTTTAGTGCTAACAGTAAAACACTTATGGGAATTAATGCCCGGTATTACTTCATTCCTTTTGGCGGAAAAGGACTTGAAAGCTTGAAAGAAAGGCCTATAAATGATTTCGGCGGTCTTTTTCTTTCACTTAGTTTAGGTCTAAGATTTTAACCTGTATTACTTATAACTGAAAAGAAGTTTTTATATAAATTATAGAAGAAGAAATGCAGTTTTTAACATTTGATATCGAAACGGTGCCACTTCCTTGGGAGAGCTTTTCTGAATCTCAGCAGGAATATTTACTACGTGGCTCAAAAACAGAAGAAGAAATTCAAAGGAAAAAAGATGAAATGGGGCTATCCCCAATGACTGCCCAGGTTGTTTGTATCGGTTTAATGCTATGCTCTTTGAATGAAGATGGTAGCTTTAATGAAGAAAAAACAGAATCTTTTGCTGTTGATAATTCATTAAAAGAAAAGGAAATTAATGAGCTGATGCTTTCTACTCAGGAAAAGTGCTATCTTTCTTCTGAAGCATATCTTTTGGAAATCTTTTGGAAAATTCTGAAGAAATACGACCCTGTTCATTTAATATCGTTTAACGGCAGAAATTTCGATGCTCCATTTCTAATGCTGCGTTCTTCATTGTTAAAAATTAAGCCAAGCAAAAATCTTATGGCTGGAACAAAATTCAGCTATTCGCTGCATACTGATTTGATTGATGAATTAACTTTTTATTCTGGTTCTGCTTATGGTGCCACACGCCGCTTCAATTTCGATTTCTTTGCCCGGGCTTATGGCATTCATTCTCCAAAGTCTGAAGGTATTGATGGCTCTAAAGTATCAGAATTTTTTCACAATGGAAAAATCTTAGAAATTGCAGAGTATTGCTTAAGAGATGTAAAAGCAACTTGGGAGCTTTTCAAGATTTGGAATGAATATCTGAAATTTTAAGATGGTTACGCAGAGAGTTTCTTTCTTTGCATACTATTCTTTGTTTCTAACAACTCTTATACCAACAAATTCAGCAGTTTCATGATTGAAATTTCTGGAAGAAGAGCGGGCATAATCCATTCCATCAGCTGAAGAACCACCACGAACGACTCTCCTTGTTCCTAGCGCAGGTCCAAGAGGGTTTTGTTCTGGTGAATTTGAATAATAATTTTCGTCATACCAATCCCAGCACCATTCAGAAACATTTCCATGCATATCAAAAATTCCAAAGTCATTTGAATTCTTTTTTCCAGACAATTGAACCAGATATCCGGAATTTTTATTATACCAGCCCATTTCATCTAAAATGCCTGTTCCGGAATAATCTGAATTCGTTCCTCCCTTGCAACAAAATTCCCATTCTGCTTCAGTTGGCAAACGAAATCCGTTAGCATCATAATTTATGCTAACATTTTCGCCACCAATAAAGTAACAGGTATCAAGAGAGTAATGAATTGAAAGTAAATTACAGAATTTTATTGCATCAAGCCATTTGACATTATGCACCGGTAATGACTTGGAAATCTGAACACTTGGATTTTCTCCAGTAATAAATTCATAAAGGAACTGACTTACTTCATATTTGGAAATAAAAATATCTTTTGTTAAAACTACGTTATGCACCGGCAATTCGTTTTTTAAACCGAACTTAGAACCCATCTGAAAAGAATTTGCTTTAACCTCGACCATTTCCAAACTTGATAAATCAATTATATTTAAATAAAGTTTATTGCTGTTTTTATTGTCAAATTTAATGTAAATGTAACCGGATTCCGAGCTAATTGGAACGATAAAAGTAATTTGAGAATGATTCCAGCGAATGCAATCAGAAATATGAATAATAATTCCATTTTCAAAAACAATTTCGCCATCATCTGGCAGAAGTCCGAGTTCTTTTCCAAAAATTGTTAATTCTTCACCCCAGCTTACAGAATCTTTAGAAAAAGAAAAGATTTCCGGAATTAAATCGTCATAAGAGGTATTATTTTCATCTAAGCAACTTGTATTGAAAACTAAAATGAATGCAATTGTTAGATAGTAAATAATCTTTATTTTGTTGAGCTTGTTTTCTGATTGTTTTTGGTAATTACAAAAAAACATAATATTTTAGATAAATTAAAAATACAAAATTAATAAAAACTATTCAAAAAAATGAAAGAGTTATCACTTCAAGAAATAATAAAAAAAATCGAACCAGAGTTAGATAAAGCAAAAGGGAAATTTACTGTTTCTGATGCAAGTTCAGCAACAGGACTATCTTTTGATAACATCAAAGAAGGGCTTCGCGAGTTGATTTCAATTTATCAGTGTAAATTGCAGGTTACAGAAAAAGGAGAAGTCCTTTATAATTTCGGTTCAAAACTTCAAAGAAGAGGCAAAAAAACTTTTAAAGAAATAATGAGCGATGTTGGAGATTTACTCTGGCGCGGCTTTAAAGTTTTCTTTAAGGTCTGGATTACAGTTATGCTGGTGGTTTATTTTATTCTATATGTTATTATTATGCTCGCTGCTATGCTCGCTTCTTCTTCGAGCAACAGAGACAATAAAAATATAAAACTACCTAATTTCGGATTCTTATTTGCTGATTTATTTGCAAGAAGTGCTTCAAATGCTGCTATTATTTATGCTATGGATAATCATGGCTATAGATATAAGACATATAACCAAAGGATGCAAGGCGAACCAGACCGGCTTGAACCTAAAAAGCGTTTCGTTCAGTCGGTTTATGATTTCGTTTTCGGTCCTCTACGCCCTAATATTGACCACCTTGCTGATGAAAAAGAAGTTCTTGCTTTTTTACGTGAAAATAAAGGTGTTTTAACTACTGCTGATTTAATCGCTCTAGCCGGACTTAGCTATGAAGAAGCAGAGCTTAAAATGTCTGAATATTTAATTAAATTCCAGGGTGACCCAGAAATTACAGATGACGGAACGCTTATTGCTTATTTCCCTAATATTTTAAATAAAGGCGATTCAAATTTAAAAGGTGGAAATATCGAATTATTCTGGGACGAATTTGAAGCTCCTTATGTTTTAACAGGAAATACTACCGGAAAAAATCTTGCTATTGCAGGTATGAATATTTTCAATTTAATCTTTTCTTTAATTTTCATAAATGCAAATTCACTTCAAGGCACAGCTAATGAAATGGCAATGCAAATAGAACAGCTACAAGGTTTTCAATTAACCGGAGATGCTACTATATCTACCATTGCTATAGTTCTCGGCTGGATTCCATTTGTATTTTCTGCGCTATTCTTTTTAGTTCCACTTATAAGGACTTTTATTTATAAGAGATTGGAAAATAAAAGATTAGAACGGAATAAACTTAGACTGCATTACAAAGCAATATTTGATAATTTTCAAAATGATATTTCTTTTAATTATTTAGCAAATTATATTAATTCAACTAAATATGATAAGCAAAGCGAAAACGAAATAAAGAAATTTATAAATCAGGTTATGATTTTACTAAAAGGCGAAATTGTTTTATCCGGCAACGGTGAACCGTTGTTTAGTTTCCAGCGCTTACGCAGAGAGCTTTTGACTGGTAGAAAAATAAAAAATAATTTAAAAATTGATAACAATCTGGGAAAGATTATTTTTGAATAGTTGAAATTTTAACTAACACAAAATAAAGTCATCGGATGACTGCCTGTCATCCGATGACTTTAAAGTTCAATAACAAATCCTTACAAATTCTCAATGATTGCATTGCCAAATTCAGAGCATTTTAGTTTTTTAGCACCTTCGGTCATACGGGCAAAATCGTAAGTAACTTTCTTTTGCTCAATAGTTTTTTCAATTGCTTTTACGATTAATTCAGCAGATTCCAGCCAGCCGATGTATTCAAACATCATAACCCCAGACAAAATCAGCGAACCGGGATTTACTTTGTCTAAATTTGCATATTTTGGAGCTGTTCCGTGAGTTGCCTCAAAAATTGCATGTCCCTTGATGTAATTGATATTTGCGCCGGGAGCAATTCCAATACCGCCAACAATTGCAGCAAGCGCATCAGAAATGTAATCGCCATTCAGATTTAAAGTGCAAATAACAGAATACTCATTAGGGCGGGTTAAAATCTGTTGAAGGAAAGCATCAGCAATAAAATCTTTAACCAGCAGTTTACCGGAGTTCAATGCTTTAGTTTGGGCGTTATCGGCAGCTGTAGCTCCTTCTTTTTCCTTGATAACATCATACTGTCGCCAGGTAAAGCATTTATCGGCGTATTCTTCTTCAGCCACATCATAGCCCCAATTTTTAAAAGCACCTTCGGTAAATTTCATAATATTGCCTTTATGAACAAAGCAAACTGACGGCTTCTTATGCTTTAATGCAAAATCAATTGCAGCACGTGCTAACCTTTTCGTTCCTTCTTCAGAAACGGGTTTTATGCCGATTGAAGAAGTTTCAGGGAAGCGGATTTTTTTAACCTCCATTTCTTTAATCAAAAAGTCAACAATTTTTTTTGCTTCAGGAGTGCCGCTCATCCATTCAATACCAGCGTAAATATCTTCTGAATTTTCGCGGAAAATCACCATATCACAAAGTTCAGGGCGTTTTACCGGCGAAGGAACTCCCTTGAACCAACGCACAGGACGCTGACAAACATATAAGTCAAGCAATTGCCTTAAAGCAACATTTAAGGAGCGAATGCCACCTCCGACCGGAGTGGTGAGCGGACCTTTAATTGAAACTACGTGTTCAAGAATGGTATCTAAGGTTTCCTTAGGTAACCAGTCATTCTTCTCTTTGAAAGCTTTTTCGCCAGCAAAAACTTCCTTCCAGAAAATTTTTCTTTTGCCATTGTATGCTTTTGCAACAGCGGCATCAAGGACTCTTACGGTGGCTGCCCAAATATCGGGACCAGTACCATCACCTTCAATAAATGGAATTATTGGGTCGTCTGGGATATGTAAAATCCCATTACTTACTGTAATTTTTGTTCCTGACATATTTTCCCTAAATTTTGTGAAAAAAAAATTACTTATTATTTTTGAAAAAAAAACTAAATTACAATTTATTAAATTTGTATTTTAAATGCAATTATTTATTTTTCTTTTTAATTTTGAAAAAAGAACTTCAATATATTAAAGGAATAGGACCAAAACGTTACGAAGCGTTTGTTAAAGAAGGACTTAAATCGTCTGGCGATTTTCTTTACTATTTTCCTCGCGATTATATCGACAGGACAAACGTTGATACTCTAAAATCCTTAGCTGTCAAACTTCGTCAGGAAACCAATTTTACAAGTGGCAGCATTTCAGACGATTTTTCTTTTAAATTGGAATTTAGTTTTGTTGGCAGAGTTACTGAAAAAAAACTTCACACTTTTGGAAAAAACCGTCAATTTCTTAAATTGGTCGTTAACGATTTGCATAATGGTTCAGCCGAAATAATCTTTTGGAATTATGCTGAATACTATGCTAAGCTATATGAATTGAAAGAACTTATTTCAGTAAGTGGTAAACCGGAACTAAACCGCTTCGGAACAATTTGTTTCAATCATCCGGAAATTCAACGCATTGACTCTGCAGACGAAAAACAATTTGAAACGGGAAAAATTCTTCCTATCTACAAACTTTCTGATAATTTAAAAAAATATAAAATTACTTCAAAAACTATTCGGGACATTATTTCTATTATTCTTCCAGACGAAATAAAGGATTTAAACGATACTTTTCCGGAATATATTTTAAAAAGCAACAATTTTCCAACAATTCAGGAGGCAATAAAAAATCTGCATTTCCCGGACAAAAAAGAAGATATTGAAAAAGCAAGGCAGCGGATGAAATTCGAGGAAATTTTCTTTTTTGAACTCTTGCTTGCGGTTCGTCAAAGGAAAATAAAATTTCAGGAAAAGGGTTTGATTCTAACTCCAAAAAGCAAATCGGCACGGAAACTCTACAATTCCTTACCTTTTAAATTGACAAAAGACCAAATTAAAGTAATCAATGAGATAACTGACGATATGCAAAGCGGGAAGCCGATGAACCGTCTGCTGCAAGGTGATGTCGGTTCCGGAAAAACAATAGTCGCCCTTCTTTCAATGCTTGTTGCAGTTGATAATGGTTTCCAGGCGGCACTGATGGCTCCAACAGAACTGCTTGCAGAACAGCATTACCACACTATTTCAAATTATCTGAAAGAATTTGATATAAACGTTGTCCAGCTTGTTGGTGGACAAAAAAAGAGAGTTCGCCAAGATTTATTGGAAAAAATAACGAGCGGCGAAGGAAATATTATTGTTGGCACTCATGCTCTTTTTGAAAGCGAAATACTTTATAAAAATCTCGGATTAATCATTATTGACGAGCAGCATAGATTTGGCGTAGCTCAACGGGCAGAACTTATTACACTCGGGAAAAAATCTCACGATGGAAATGATGTTGCTCCCCATATACTTGTAATGTCCGCAACTCCGATTCCCCGCACATTATCAATGACACTTTACGGCGACCTTGACGTTTCAATTATCCGTGAAATGCCAAAAAATCGTAAGCCAGTTAAAACAAAAGTCGTCTTTGAAAGTCAGCTTCCTAATATTTTTAATTTTATTCGGGAAGAAGTGAAGAAAGGCAGACAGGCATTTATCGTTTATCCATTAGTAGAAAAATCGGAAAAACTTGATTTGAAATCTGCAACGGAGCATTACGAACAGCTCAGAAGTGAGGTCTTTCCTGATTTGAAATGCGGGCTACTTCACGGGCAAATGTTTTGGTATGAAAAAGATGAAACAATGCACATTTTTTTAGAAAAGAAATACGACATACTTGTTGCAACAACCGTTATTGAAGTTGGGATAGACATACCTAATGCTACGATTATGCTTATTGAAAATTCTGAACGTTTCGGACTTTCGCAGCTTCACCAGTTGCGGGGAAGAGTAGGAAGAGGAAGCGAGCAGTCTTATTGTATTTTAGCAACAAAAGAAAATTTTAAATTCCATTTTAATAAGAAGCAGCAAGATGAACAGGACACAATTTCTGCAATTATCCGCTTAAAATCAATGGAAGAAACCAGCGATGGATTTAAAATTTCAGAAATTGATTTGAAACTTCGCGGTCCGGGCGATTTCCTTGGCACAAAGCAAGCGGGACTTCCTTCATTTAAGTTCATTAATTTAGCAAGCGATGGCGATATTGTAAGCAATGCCCGTAAACTTGCTTTTGAAATCATTGCTGCTGACCCGCATTTGAGAAAAACTGAAAATCAAATGTTAAGGGAACATTTCATTAAGCTATATAAAGAAGGCAATCACTATTTTGATATTGCGTAATTAATTGAATTATTAGAACTTGCTATAATTCATTTAGTAACTAAAAAGCTAATAAGTATTTGCAATACATTATTCTATATTTCTTCTTCTATTTAATTCCGGGAAAATTTGAGCTTCAATAAAGTTTGGTTTACCAGATGGAATTTCCATTTCAAAGTAAACATAAGCAATACGTAGGTCATCAGTTGCCATTTGATATTTAAAAGGCGATTGAAGAGTGAAACGTTTGTAAGCAATATCTTTTTTAAGTCCAACGACAGAATCGTAAGGGCCGGTCATACCGGCATCAGTAATAAAAGCAGTTCCTTTTTGCATAATTTGGGCGTCTGCCGTTTGAATATGAGTATGAGTACCGATAACAGCGCTAACTCTTCCATCAAGATAGTTAGCAAGTGTAATTTTTTCAGCAGTAGTTTCAGCGTGAAAATCAACGATAATATAGCTTGTTTTAGGTGCTATTATACTTAAAGCGTAGTCAGCAGCTTTAAACGGGCAATCTATAGTTTGCATATAAGTTCTGCCCTGTAGATTTAATACAGCTATTTGTGGAAGTTTTTCATTTTCGTAGAAAAGAAATCCTTTTCCTATGTTCCCTGATGGATAATTAAAAGGTCTAATCAAATTTGGGCAGGTTGCTAAAAGATTTTTCCCTTTCCAGTTTTCCCAAATATGATTTCCACTTGTTAAAACGTTTATACCTAAAGAAAAAAGAAGATTAGCTTCAACTTCAGTAATTCCCTTTCCTTCGCAGGCATTTTCTCCGTTGGCTAAAATGAAATCCGGCTGGTATCGTTCAACTAACAGAGGTAAATATTGCTTAACTGCATCAATTCCTACGGCACCAACGACATCTCCAATAAACAAGGTTTTTATAATATTATTCAATTTTTTCCCAATTCATTGCTGAGTAAATTCTGGATTTTTATTTTTTGCTTGCGATTCTTTCAAAAGTTTCAGTTTATAATCTTCAACTTTATTCCTAATTGTTTCGTCAGAAGTGCCAAGGATTTGCATAGCGAGAATACCGGCATTTCTGCCAGCTCCAATAGCAACAGTTGCTACAGGCACTCCGGGAGGCATTTGAACTATAGACAGAAGGGAATCTAAACCACTTAATGCTTTTGATTGAATGGGTACACCGATGACAGGAAGTGGAGAGCAGGCAGCAATCATACCGGGAAGATGAGCGGCACCGCCAGCGCCGGCAATTATTACTTTGAAGCCACGATGATGTGCATCTTTGCCGTATTCAATCATCTGAATTGGAGTACGATGTGCAGATACTACTCTCATTTCATAAGCTACGTCAAATTCCCTGCATATTTCTGCCGCTTCCCGCATTGTTGGTAAATCTGAATCGCTGCCCATTATTATTGATACTATCGATTCTTTCATAATTTTTCAAATATATATATTTTAAAACGTCATAAAATACAAATTTATATATTTTATTTATAATAAGGAAAGAATTATGCAAGTTAATCTAAAATTAGAAAAAAAAATGAAGATAACCGGGACTAACTATTTAGGTCTCGAAACTATATTTGATACAAGCGCAAAAGCTGGTGGAGAAGACAGCGCTGCGACTCCAATGGAGATTATGCTTGAGTCGCTGGGTGCTTGCTCTATGATGGATGTTGCTGCAATTATCAGAAAAAAAAGAAAACAAATTACAAAACTTGAAGCAAAAATTAATGCTGAAAGAACTGAGCAGCACCCCAAAGTTTTTACTAAAGTGAATATTAAATATAAACTTACAAGTCCCGATGCAGAATTAAAAGATTTAGAACGAGCAGTTGAACTTTCACAATCAACTTATTGCAGCGTTTCTGCTATGTTTAAGAGCTCGGGCTGCGAGATTATATCTGAATGCGAATTGATTAATGGATAATTAGATTTTCTTAATTAATTAGAAAGCTTAGAAAGAGAAGATTTTTTTCTTTCGCAAAGTTCAAGAACTTTAAGAAAGTAAGAATAGAAAGTCATACAAGTAGCATACAGTTTGTATGACTAAATCCCTGTCATTCCGAAACCCCTTATAAAGCAATGCTTTATCACGGGGTTCGGAATTACAGACAAAAGTAGCGAAGTTATTGGCAAAGTATTTGCAACTTAATAAATCATTTAATATCAATTACTATTGAATATTTAGTATGAATTTAGTAATAATTTATACTTAACTATACTTTAGTTTTATATTAGCTTTTCTTATCTATACAATTTTGCATTTCACGTTTTTTTTAATATATTTGTTATTAGGAGAAATAGGAATTTTTTCAAAAAAGAAAATACTATAATTGCTAATTAATAATTATTAAATTCGATTAAACAATGCAAGTAATAGAAGAGTTCAAAAATTTTCTAGCAATAGAAAAGGAATATTCAGAAATAGATAATTCAAAAATTATTATATTATCAGCACCATTAGAAACTAGTGTAAGTTTTGGAAAGGGCTGCAGCTTAGGACCTGAAAAAATCATTGAGGCAAGTGCTTATGTTGAGTTTTACGACAATGAAACAGATAGGGAAATTTGCTTTGAAAAAGGTATTGCAACACTGGAGCCGCTGAATTATGACGGTATGACAAATAAAGAAGCTATAGACTTTACTTTAAAGTATGTTACAGAGCTGTTAGAAATGGATAAATTTGTTGTTACGCTTGGAGGCGAGCATACAATATCCCTAGCGCCAATAAAAGCCCATTTAGAAAAATATCCGAATATGTCGCTTTTGCAATTCGATGCACATTCTGATTTACGTGAGGAATATGAGGATTCTCCTTATTCCCATGCCTGCGTTATGAAACGTGCAGTCGAATATATTCATCCAGCAAGACTTGCACAGGTTGGCATTAGAGCATTATGTATTGAAGAAAGAAAATTCATTAGAGCAAGCAAAACCAATACTTTTTTTGCAACTGACATAAGAACCGGAGAATGGGGGACAAACTGGCAAAAAGAAGTAGTAAATACACTATCTGATGAGGTTTACATTAGCTTTGATGTAGATTATTTCGACCCTGCAATAATGCCCGCAACAGGAACGCCAGAGCCAGATGGATTTCTTTATAGTGAAACTCTGAATGTATTTAGAGAAATAAAAAAGCAGAATAAAAAAATAATAGGATTTGATGTAGTTGAGCTCGCTCCAATCGAAGGATTATCGCATCCTGATTTAACGACAGCCCGACTTGTTTATAAACTTTTAAATTTTGTTTTTAGTTAGTTTATTTCACTATTTTTGAGGTTTTTATGATTAATGGTTTACCACAAATTACAGAACTTAATCTTGAAGATACAGATGAAGCTGTTAATAGTAACTTACAAATATTATTAAAGAAATGCAGAGAAGTTGTAAAGATTAAATCAGATACGTTAGAAAATACTAATGGCAGCATTTTAGCAAATCGTTTTAACGAAGAAGAAATTAAACAAATTGAAGATGCTTATAATTTTTGCGTTGAAGCTCACAAAGGCGTCTATCGCAAATCTGGCGAACCGTATTATCTTCATCCTGTTCTTGCTACTCTTTACCAGTTACACCTCTTTAAAAAAACTGATGTAATAACTGTCATTTGTTGTCTTTTGCACGATTCGGTTGAAGATTCAGAAAAGCGTTCCCAAAAACTACTTGAAGTTGAACATACCTTTGGTAGAGAGGTCAAGAAAATAGTTGATGCACTAACTAATATCAGAGGTTCAATTACCGAGGAAGCTGAAACTTTTGCAAAACTTCTGCTTTCTATGATAACCGATTATCGGGTAATTCTGATTAAACTCTGCGACAGACTGCACAATATGTACACTTTAGGAGGACATGATAAACAAGAAAAAAGAGTTCAAATTGCAGAAGAAACCCTACAATTCTTTGTTCCAATTGCCCAGCGGCTTGGCGTCTGGAATTTAAAAAATGAACTTGAAGAATTAGCTTTCAAGTATAAAGATTATGAATTATACAGCAAAATAAAGAAAGAGCATAAAGAACGGCTGATTATTGATAGTGCTTATTATACTGAATTAGAAGATGGCTTTAAAAAAATCCTGATGACTTACAATATTGATTGCGATTTTCTAATTGACCATAAAACCAAGTATCAAATTTATACTTTAATGAAAGAAAATAATCAGGAACAAAAAGATATTCAAAATTATTTTTCTGTTGTAATCTCTTTGAAATCAAATGTGGTCTTCGAGTGCTGGACTGCATTGGGTATTATTCTTTCGCACTATCCGCAGGCAGGGAAAATTGAAGATTACGTAAATTTCCCTAAATTTAATCAATTCAGGTCCTTAAAAACTACTGTTTACGACGGAAAAGGGAAAAAAGTTGAGGTCCTTATCCGAACAAATGAAATGGAAGAAACTGCAAGAAATGGAATTATCCAAGACCTTGATGTAAAAAAAGAATTTAAAACGCTCGACTTAACTGAAAGTGAAATTTCTATTGTAAAAAACTGGATTGATGAAATTGTTGATGAACATAAAATTGATGCAGTTGAAACTATCTGGGATTTAATGAAAATTAACTACTATCAGAAAGAAATCAACGTTTTTTGTAATAACCAATATTATCGGTTGCCAGAAGGTGCCTCTGCACTTGATTTAGCTTGGATTGTCCATAAAAATAAAACCTTTTACCTCGAAAAAACAATTATTAATAGCAAAGACGTTCATTACTCAATTCAGCTAAAAAAAAGTGATAAAGTTGATTTTGTTTTTTCAGACAAACCTACTATCAATAAAAACTGGCTCAAAAGCGTTATTATGTTAAAGCCAATAGCAAATATTTATCAATATATAAAAGAATCATACACCTACTATGGACCAAAACAGTCAAATTATTAGCTTTATTAGCAACCTATACGAGTCCGGAAATTTTGTTGAAAATGAATTCAATCAGTTTAACTCTGAATTCCTTGATTTGCTTAACAATGGAAAAATCCGTGCTGCAGAAAAAGATGAAAAAGGCAACTGGCAGACAAATATCTGGGTGAAAAAAGGTATTTTGCTTCTTTTCAAATATGGGAAATTAAAAGATTACTCGATTAATAAGGATTTTGCTTTTTTTGATAAAGATACGATTCCATTGAAGCCCTTGCAACTTGAAAACGGAGTGCGATTAGTGCCGGGCGGCTCTTCTATACGCACCGGCTCTTACGTTGCTAAAAGCGTGATTTGTATGCCGCCTATGTATATTAATATTGGTGCGTATATTGACGAAGGAACTATGATTGATTCTCATGCTCTCGTTGGAACTGCAGCTCAGGTAGGAAAAAGGGTGCATATCAGTGCAGCAGCACAAATTGGTGGTGTGCTTGAACCGCCTGGTGCAAGTCCTGTTATCATTGAAGATGATGTGCTAATCGGCGGAAATTGCGGTGTTTACGAAGGCGTTATTATCAGGGAAAAAGCTGTGCTTGGCTCCGGAACCATTATTACTGCTTCTACTCCAGTCTATGATTTAGTTAACAAAACTATCATAAGAAAAGAAGCCGGTAAGCCAATTGAAATTCCTAAGCAGGCAGTAGTTGTGGCTGGAAGCCGTGCTATTAAAGGGGATTTTGCAGCAGAGCATAATTTGTCTATTTACTGTCCAATAATAATAAAATACCGAGATGAAAAAACAGATGCCAGAACCGCTTTAGAAGATACTTTGAGGTAATTTTAAACGAAGTTCAAAATTCAATTTCGTTTGTCATTTGCAACTCCCTGATAAAAGAAACCTTTATTTAAATGGAATTGACATCACTTAATGTTTCATTCTGGCATTTTCGTTTTAAAAATAATTCTCATTTTTTTAGTGGAAAAAATAACAAAATAAATAGATTCTGTTGAGCTCAACTTGACAAATTTACATAAAAACCATTTTCAATTTATTAATTTTTGAAACGTCAATACTGATTTGAAATATTGGAATAAACGATGTATAAACATATTTTTGGTCCAGTTCCTTCACGGCGATTAGGTATTTCGCTCGGTATTGATATAATTCCACATAAAACCTGCACTCTAAATTGTGTTTACTGCGAATGTGGTCATACGACTAATTTGACGACAGAAAGAAAAGAGTATATCCCCACTAAAGAAATTATTGAAGAAGTTAAGCATTATTTCAGTAATAATCCAGAACCAGACTATATAACATTCAGCGGTTCAGGCGAACCGACGCTAAACATAAAAATTAAGGAAATAATTGATTTTTTAAAAAGGAGTTATCCAAAAGTGCCTGTTGCAGTATTAACAAATGGCACTTTATTTTATGATAGCGAAGTAAGAAAATCTCTTTTACTTGCCGACTTAGTGGTGCCATCTTTAGATGCAGCTACTCTTAAAACCTTTTTGAGAATTGACCGTCCGGAAAAGAGTATAAATCTTGAAGACTATATAAATGGTTTAGTAAAATTCAGGCAGGAGTACAAAAATAAAATATGGCTTGAGGTTTTTATTCTACCGGGTTATAATGATAATTTAGAAGACATAACTGCCTTAAAAGAAGCTATAAAAAGAATCAATCCAGATTTAATACAATTAAATTCAATGGACAGACCCGGTTGCTTGACTAATCTGGAAGTCGCCTCTATTGAAACACTCAATAAAATTATTGAAATATGCGGATTTGATAACGTCGAAATTATTTCTAAATCTAAAGCGAGAGAGGAAATCAAATCTTACAGAAAAGACGTCGAAGGACATATTATTGAAACAATAGCCCGCCGCCCTTCACCTGTTGAAAACATTGCCGAAATTACCGGCTACCATCTAAGTGAACTTATGAAATACATTCATACTCTTGAAAATCAAGGAAAAATTACATCAACTCTATTGAACGATAAAGTTTTCTATAAAATTAAATAGAAAAAAGCAAAAAGTAATACAAGTCATACGAACAACTTGTTGTTCGTATGACTGGAAAACCTTTGTAATTCTGACTACCCGATAAAGGAAGATTTTTATTTAAATGGAATTGACATCACTTAATGTGTCATTCTGACAGATGTCAGAATCCATCTTGGTTTGTCATTCTGAATCCCATTATTAGGCAAATGATTTATTTAAATGGAAATGACATTAATTAACACAGTCATTCTGAACGAAGTGAAGAATCCAGAAAAATTTCTTTAAAC
>CAZCHH010000029.1:0-45947 GCA_964498585.1 uncultured Hyphomicrobiales bacterium | reverse complement strand
TCAATTAACACAGTCATTCTGAACGAAGTGAAGAATCCAGAAAAAATTCTTTAAACCACTATCCTCTGGATTCTTCACAACGCTTCAGGATGACAGATTTTTAGAACTCCCCATATTATTATTCTCTGTTTTTTGAAATTTATAATGTTACAATTTTAACACTATAAATTTAATAAATAAAAAATTGAAATGTAAATAAAAATTTTAAATCATTTTATTAAACAACTAACCAACCCTTGGCTTAATTTTTGCTTTTAATTTTATTGAATAATATGTATATTTATATGTATTATAAAATAGTAATAAATGGATTATGGTATCATTTGTCATAAAATTAAAAAGATGGAAAAACGACTATGAATATACTTTTAGCATCGGCAGAAGTTGACCCTTATGCAAAGCGAGGAGGTCTTGCAGACATAGCAGCTTCTTTACCTGCAGAATGGCAGAAATATGGGCAGAATCCGATAATTATTATGCCGAAATACGGCTTCATAGATACTCACTATTATGGATTTAAACCGACTTACCTTGTTCTTTATGTCCCCATTGGTCATTGGGTTGAATTTGGACATCTTTGGTATGGAACACTTCCAAATACTAATGTTCCTGTTTATTTGATTGAAAATGCGGATTATTTTAACCGCTGGGGTATATATGGCGACCCGAATGAATATCAAGATAACGACAGACGATTTATTTTCTTCAGCCGTGCAGTTATGGAAGCAGCAAAAGCATTGAATTTCAAACCGGACATAATTCACGCACACGATTTCCATACAGCATTTACAATGGCTTTTCTAAAATCCCAGTATCGCTTCGATTATCATTTTTCAAGAACAGCTGGAGTTTATACAATACATAATTTAGCATATCAGGGCTGGTTCAATCCAGAGCGGGCAATGGACTTTTCTACTTTCGGTATGAAGGAATTTTATCCCGGTTCCTGGTTCGAGCGATTTGGAGTTGTGAATGCTATGAAAACCGGACTTATGTTTGCTGATAAAATTACAACTGTCAGCCCAACTTATGCCCAGGAAATACGCTATCCATATTACAGCGAAGGTTTGCAGGATATTTTAAATTTACGTGCTGCCGACCTAATTGGCATTTTAAACGGTGCTAATTATCAGGAATGGAATCCGGAAACTGATAAAAGAATTTATAAAAAATATTCAAGTATAAATTTGCAGAATAAAGAAGAAAATAAGAAACGCTTCGTAAAAGAATACTTTGGCACAA
This sequence comes from uncultured Hyphomicrobiales bacterium, assembly GCA_964498585.1. Lineage (GTDB taxonomy): Bacteria > Bacteroidota > Ignavibacteria > Kapaibacteriales > UBA2268 > JAAYJM01. The sequence goes on along the minus strand of CAZCHH010000029.1, from coordinate 44,705 downwards.
CAGAAAATATTGAAATGCCTTTAATAGGTATGACAACTCGACTAACCGAACAAAAAGGCATTGATTTAATAATGAATAAAATTGAATACTTCCTCTCAAATAATGAATTTCGTTTCGTTTTGCTCGGCAGCGGCGAGAAAAAATATGAGGATTTTTTCAATTATTTAGCATGGAAATATCCGGGAAGAGTTAGCATACACGTTGGATATAATAATGTAATGTCTTACCGCATTCTTGCAGCATCGGATTTCTTTTTTGTTCCTTCGCGTTTTGAGCCCTGTGGATTAACTCAAATGTATGCAATGAAATACGGCTCTATTCCTATTGTTCGTCATACAGGTGGACTAGCAGATACTGTGAAAGAATATAACTGGAACACAGGAGATGGCTGTGGACTTGTCTTTTATCAATACAACGCTGATGACTTTGCATTTGCAATCCGCCGCGCTCTATCTATCTATAAGCAAGAGCCACACTGGGATATAATAAGGCGGAACGCTATGAAGAACGATTTCTCTGCAGGACGTTCTGCTCTTGAATATCTAAAAGTTTTTAAATGGGCATTGGAAAAAATTTTGTAAAATTAATTTTATAAGTTAAATTTGTTCTTTTTTGAGAATAAAAAATGAGCAAAACTCCATTAACACGTCTTAGTATTAAAAATGCAGAATTTTACGCATATCATGGTGCAAAACAGGAAGAGCATATTCTTGGTGGCAGATACCAAATTGATTTGGATATGTATTACGATGCAAAATTAGCAATCGACAAAGACCAGGTGCAATATGCCGTGAATTATGAAAATGCACTTTATTGCATCGAAGAAGTGATTTCTGACGATAGCTATAATTTAATTGAAACCATTGCTTACGATATCTTAAAATTTTTGATGGACAGAACCCCTCAAATTGAAAAAGCATCAATTAAAGTAAGGAAACTAAACGCACCTATACGCAGACCAGTAAGCTACGTTGAAGCTGAACATACACTTTCAAGAAATTCCTGTAAATCGGAAAATGAATAATCAGGATAAATTGGTGCTGATTTCTATAGGTTCAAATTTAGGCAATAAAAGATTTAATATTGAAAATGCGGTAAATCAATTAAAAGATAATAAAATTTTATATGATATTACAGTTTCATCTTATTATCTGACTGAACCCGTTGGAGTAGAAAATCAACCTGAGTTCCTTAATGCTGCTCTTATTGGTAAAACATCTCTTGGAATTTATGAATTACTTGAGTTTTGTAAATCTATCGAATATTTGCATAACCGAAAAAAAAAAGAACGCTGGACAGCACGAGAACTTGATTTAGATATTATTTTTTTTGGGGATTCTATTATTAAAGAAAAAAATATTGAGGTTCCTCATTCTAGAATGCAGGAAAGAAGATTTGTTTTAGTCCCGGCTTCAGAAATTGCTGCTAATTACCTCCACCCTATTTTAAGAAAAACAATTAAAGAACTGCTTGATGAATGTAAAGATAATTCATTGGTTAGAATTGAAAATTAAATATTGAGTACTTTCATAATTTTCTTTTTTAGGAACTTATAATACAAATTCCATAATACAATGTCATAAATAATATGAATATATGAATTGTCATTCTGAGCGCAGCGAGGAATCTCAAGTTTCCTACTAGCAATGACTTGTGAGATTTCTCACTTCGTTACCAATGACATCTTTACATTTGTCGGTCATTCTGAGCGGAGCGAAGAATCCAGAGGATAGTGATTTAAAGAATTTTTTCTGGATTCTTCACTTCGTTCAGAATGACTGTGTTAATTGATGTCATCTCTATTTAAATAAAGCACTTGCTTTATCGGAGATACGGAATGATAAACAGAATTTAATTATTAGAAACTTCTTTATTTACTATTTCAAACAGGAAATTATATTAAGGATTAAGATTAACTTTGGGATTTTGCAAGTTTACGTAGTCCATCAGTAAGTTTTTTTAATCCATTACAGCAATCATTATTTAATATTTGAACTTCAATGAAAACGAATTTCTCTTTTTCTTTTTCAGCTATTTTAAAAGCATTGTCTAATTCTTCTTCTGTTTTTACAGCAATACCAATAGAATTTTCTCCAAAAACTTTAGGCAACTCGGAGTATTTCCAGTTTTGCAAGTCATTATAATATCCGTCTTCGTGCAGCAATCTTTCTATTAAATAACCGAAATTATTAATAAGAATAAAGATTGCATTACAATTATTTCTGATTAACGTAGAAATTTCCTGTGCAGTCATTTGGAAAGCACCATCGCCAGTTAATACTACTGCACGTTTATCAGGTTTTGCTAAAGCAACACCTAAAGATGCAGGAGTGCAGTATCCAATAGAAAGATAGTAAGCTTGTGAAATAAAATTATCAGCTTCTTCTATTTGCAAGTCTTCTACAGCACTAATTGAATCTCCCGGTTCAACAATCAAGATTTTGTCATCGTCTAAAAAATTATTAAGTCGGCTATAAACAAAATTTGCAGAAAGCAGTTTATCTTTTTCCGGCTTTATTTCTTCTTTTATTTTTACTGGTTTTGCCGGATGAGATTTTAAATAATCTCTTGGATTTATTAAATTTTTAATATTTTTAATAAAATCACCAAGTTGAACTTTATTATAAATATGGTGACCAATTTTAACTCCTTCAGAATTAACATTAATCAGTTTTTTTTCATTAAGATTAGCAGTAAAACCTCCTGTTTCAAAATCAGTCATCCAAACACCGAGAGAAATAACGCAGTCTGAAGTTTCAATCTGATTTTTTATCCAATCTGCAGACATACCACCTTGATATAATCCAATAAACTGAGGGTGCATTTCAGGAAGAGCAGACTTGCTACTAATAGTAGTTGCGAAGGGCAATTCTGAATATTCAACAAGCTCAAGGGTCGGTTTAGCTAAACCGAATCGCAGCAGTTCCATACCAGCAAGAAGTATTGGATTTTCTGCATTATTTATTATTTTAGCCGCTTCTGCTATACATTCCTCCAAGATATCCTTGTCCGATTGCAAAAATGGATTAAGATAAAACTCAGAAGGTGCTTTGCAAGGCATTAATCCTACATCTAAGGGTAGTTCTATATATACCGGACGTTTTTCAGATATACAATTTCTGAGAACTCTGTCAATTTCATCGGGTGCCGTATCAGGATTGGTAAGCATAGTAGAATCAACTGTCAATTTGCGAAATATTTCATATTGCAACATATAGTCTTTAGTTAAATGGTGGACAAGGGCGCCAGAAAGACGGCGTGCAGAATGCGGAGCACCACTAATTAGAATCATTGGTACTAATTCAGCATAAGCACCAGCTATTGCATTTAGTATACTAAAAGCTCCCACACCATAAGTTACTACTGCAGCTCCTACACCATTTACCCTGGCATATCCATCTGCAGCATAGCCGGCATTTAACTCATTACAAGTCCCAATCCATTTTAAAGGACTTTTAATTACTCTGTCTAAAAAATCAAGTGAATAATCCCCCGGAACTCCAAAAAGATGTTTTATTCCTATTTCCTGAAGACGGCTAATTAAATAGTCATTGACAATAAATCCATTCATTACTACTCCTTTTCATTAAATATTTATCAAATTTACGAAATTTCAATTTTTAATCATTTTCTTTTTATTAGAATAATTATTACTTTTTAAAACCCTTTCAAAAATAGAAAGTAACTTCAAAACATTTATTTTAATTATCTTTCTTTCCAAAAAACTGCAACAATACAATACCAACAACTCCGGTTAAAAATGTAATAATAGAAGTAATGAAGCCGGTTGCAAAAGCAGAAGATTCAAATTTTAATTCTACTTCGTGTTCGCCAGCTGGAATTGGAATTGCTCTTAAACAATAATTTGCCCGCAAAACCTCTGTTTGTTTGCCATCAACATATCCATTCCAGGCGGGATACCAAACTTCACTGAAAACGAGAACTGCATTTGTCTTTGTTTTTACCTTATATTTTAAATTATTATTTTCATATTTTAAGCAAACTACGTTATCGGTACTATCAATTTCAGAAGAATCCGGCATAGATAGAGCAATTTTTTTCTCAAGCACAACTTGTCTTTTATAATCAAACTGCGTTTTTTTCATTAAGTCGCCAGTGGCTTCAGGCGAGCTTTCTATTGCTTCGTAAGTAAGCCAGGCGCGTGGAAAATATCCCGTTCTATCGAAAAATGCAGCCGAATTTCTTGCAGAATCAAATCCAATTTCGTATTTTACGTTTAATAAATCTCGGATTTGCTTCCCATCAATCGGCGGGCTTGTCCGCTCAAGCATTAATTGGTTATACCCTTCAATAAGCATAATTCTATCGAGCATTCCCTGATTGTCTTCCATAGCTCTGTATCTAATCGGCTCATACATACGCATATTTACACGGAAAATATCATTTGGAAGCTTGGGTCTCATCATTTGCTTTAGCTGTGAGTCCACAGCATACTGTTCTTTTGGATTTTGCTCGCCTACGTTGAAACTTGCACCAGCAATGTATAAATCAATGAAAAGTAAAACGGCAAGGGCAGCGCCTGCTGCAATCGGTTTGAAAAGTCCACGCTGCATTAAAATAATTACAGCAAAAGTCATTAAAATGAAAATAATTGATGTGGTTCCATACGAACTAATATTTGAAATCATTTCGGCTGGTGCTTCAAAAGAACTTTGTATTAGCCCAAGAGAAACAAGCAATGCAATTAAAAACGGCAACCCAACTGCAACAGATAAGCGAATCAGCGTTCTACTATCCTTAATATTTTTCCAAATATAATCAAATCCAAAACCGGCAAAAAAGCAAAATGCAATTAATACGAAAAACATCATACGTGCCGGATTTCGGAAAGTAGAGAAAAACGGAAGATTATAAAACATACTATGTATAAATCCATTGCTTCCAAGAGCGTATAAAAATCCGAATACAGCAATAATCAAGAGCGTCAGTCCCGTTTTGGTTTTGTAGGAAACGCTTATGCCGAAAAGTCCGAGAATCAGAATAACTATACCAAAATAAAATGCGGTTTCCCAAAAGAAATAGTTTTGCACCTGCTTATCGAATTTTAAATAAAAGGGAACTTCCATTTTATAAGAGCCATCAGAATATCCAAACACCTTAGGCACAACAGCAGAATAAATTTGTGGAAACTGCAAAGAACCTTCAGCTGCTCTTTCGTAGCTCATTTCCTTACGCTGGGAATAATCAGTTAGCTCCTGCGAAGGAAGTAGCTGAATCGTAAATATTCCAGAAGCTATAATAATTGGGACAATTCCGCAAGCTATAAAATAGAGAATACCCTTTGAATTGCTTTCCTTGTTTTTCAAAAGGTAAATAAAATACACAATAAAGAAAAATGCAAGGAAAAGCCCTTCGTAAAGCGAAATTTGTGGATGTCCGGCAAGCATACTCAAACCGAGTATTAAGCCGGAAATGATTGAGTATTTCAGATTTTTCTTTTCCAATCCTTTTAAATAAAAAAGAATTACGAGCGGAAACCAGGCAAAATGCTCGACAATCATTGGGTGAATCACTCTCACAACAAGTAGCAAAGAAAAAGCATAACCAATTGAACTGATTATTGAACCGATTGAGGATATTTTCCAATGTCTTAATAAAAAGAAAATTGAGATTTGAGCTATTAAAAAGTGCAGAATAATATAGATTTGCAAAGCACTGAAAGACAAATATCCATCGCCGGAAACGAAAAGCGACAGCAAGCGGTTCAGCGGATAAAAGAAACCGACTGCAATATCGGCAATGAAGGGCATTCCACCAAAGGTATATGGATTCCAAAACGGCAGCGAACCTGAAAGAACTTCTCTCGCTGCGAATGCTTGTGTGGGATAAACGTATCTAACGAAATCTTCCCAAAAATATGCAGAGCCGAAAAGCTGCTCACCAAAAAAAATCAGCGTAGTAGCAAGAAACACTAATCCAGCCACCCAAAACGGTAGCTCGGTAATCGTAATCTTCTTCTCTTTCTGACTTTTTGTTTGACTACTTACTTTTGTATTAGTTTTTTTCATAATTTTTTTATATTTAGTTAAACTTTATCCTCAATATAAAAAATATCGTTATTGATTAATCTGCAATGTGCTTTCTCGTTCCGCATAAGCGATTTAAAAGTATGCAAATAAGGAAAGAAATGCACATGCAAATCGAAAGTATATTTGTATTCACGTTGCATTGGAACTACGATAATCAGGCGTTTTTTTGTGATTCGCCTTAATTCAGAAACCGCCTGCTGTATGTTGATTATATGCTCTAAAGTATGGGTGCATACTACTGTATCGAAAGAATTGTCTGCAAATGGCAACTGTTCTATATTTGCCTCTACATACTTTGGATTGGTAAATTCTTTGAGTTCATCTAAAATTTGGAAATCGGCAGCAGTAACATCAACTTTCCTTTCGCTTGCGATTCTTTGAGATAAATATCCTCTGCCGCAGCCAACATCAATGACATTTTTTCCGACAATATTTTCAACTATTGCCATAACAGATTTATTTCCCAAATCTGTTGGTCGCTTGGTTGAAATGGAAGTATTTGCGTAAACACTATAATATTCAGCGTATTCTTCTTCAGTAAGGAAATAAGCACGTTCTTTGAATTTCATCACCAAATCCCGGACTTCTTTTCCGTAAACTAAACGAAAAAGCGGATTCATCAGCCATTTGCTGTCCCTCAAAAATGGTGGAAGTGCGTTGTCTAAAATCCAGTTAAATACAATCGTTACCTCGCGTTTTAGTATTTTATCCAAAAAGCCCATATTACTTTTTCCTTGCTATTGCTATTATTGACAAACCGAACGGAAATTTGATTTTTTGTAAAACTTTTGATTCAAAAGCAAAAATATTTTTAAAAATAGTATTTAAAAAATTCGGCACTTCTTCTACAGATTCTATGTTTACTTCTTTAACGAAATGCTCGTTCAAAAAGCGTTTAATTACAGCCGGGATAAACAGGAAGAAATTGAAATAAGACGAGTACTCAACCTGGAAGCCGGCACTACTAAGCAAATTTATAAGTTGCTTTTTAGAATAGCGTCTTTGGTGCATAACCAAAACGTCGTGTTTACTCCAAAGCCACTGAAATGCTGGGACAGTAACGAGCAGCCAGCCATCTTTTTCCAAAACACGATTGGCATTTTTTATAACAGAAAAGTCATTTTCGATGTGTTCTATTACGTCTAATAAAGTAAGTGCCTGTATGTTTAAATTGCTGCTGTCAAAATCTTCCAGAGTGGAATTGAATATATTTTTTATTCCTCTTTTTTTGCAATAATCTAATGCGATTGGTGAGGTGTCGAGGCAAAGAGGAGTTAAATTTTCTGAAATAGAAGCAGCGAAACCACCAGTTCCACAGCCGACATCAAGCACTGAACTGCCATTTTTTAATTTGCAATATTTTTCCAAGAAACTGCGTATAATCACATTCCTGCCGACATACCACCAGTATTTTTCTTCTTGCTCAAAACTTGTATGATATACTTTTTCTTGCATTAATCAATAATTAATATTTATTAATTATGCAATATAATGAAAAATTTCCTTTTATGTCAAAAATTTGATAAATTAGTAAAATTTGTTTTTTAACTTTTTCCTTATAATGAAAAATAATAAAAATTCAACGAAAACATTTGAAAGTGTTGTAAAGCAATTAGTAAAAAAGCTGGGTATGGAAGAAGAATATCAGTTTGCTATTTTGAAAGAGGAATGGAAAGAAATCATAGGCGATAGAATTGCAGCAATAACCAATATAATCAGTTTGAAAGACGGCAAATTACTTATTGAAACAAATTCTTCCACCTGGCGTGTTGAACTCATTATGAGAACCGAGGAAATAAGAAAAGCAATAAACACACATTTCGCTTCTGAATTAGTTCACATAATAGTTATCAAATAAAAACGTTAATTTTTACCTTCTTTTTCTCAAGAAAATTTCGTATATTTGTAAACTAAATATTTTATTTTTCTAATAATTATAAGAAAAAAATGGAAAATCTTGAATTAAATGGAAATAATGAATTAAAAATAGATGAAATTATTCCAGAAGCGACAAAGGAAGCAGATTCAATCGTGCATAATGGAAATGAGCATTATGATGCTGATAGTATAAAAGTACTTGAAGGATTAGAAGCAGTACGTCTTCGTCCTGCAATGTATATTGGTGATACAGGTGAACGAGGTTTGCATCATTTAATTCAAGAAGTAGTAGATAATTCGATAGATGAAGCACTAGTCGGAGCTTGCAAAAATATTATTGTAACTTTGCACAGTGATGGAGCTTGCTCTGTTGAAGATGATGGCCGTGGTATCCCTACTGGAATTCATCCTGTAAAACAAATTTCTACACTTGAAGTTGTTATGTGCACCTTGCATGCAGGCGGTAAATTCGATAAAAGCTCTTATCAGGTATCCGGTGGTCTCCACGGAGTCGGTGTTTCCTGCGTTAATGCCCTTTCTTCCAAAATGGAAGTTACTGTTAAACGTGAAGGAAAAATTTTTCAACAAATATATCACCTTGGTATCCCGGAAGCTCCTGCAAGTGTTATTGGCAATACAGAAGAAACTGGAACACGAATAAAATTTTATCCCGACCAAGAAGTATTTAAAACTACTACTTTTAAAGTATTCAGAGTTGCAGAACGTCTGCGTGAGCTGGCTTTCCTTAATCCTATTATTAAAATCTATCTAAATGACGAACGCGAGGATTTGCATAAGACTTACCATTATGAAGGTGGGTTGGTTGACTTCGTCAAATATATTGATAAAAATTCTACTTCATTAGTAAATCCAATTTTAATAACTGGCTCTGATACAAATGGTTCCGAATTTGAAACTAAAGTAGCTATATGCTTCCAATACAATAGTGGTTATAACGAGAATCTCCTTTCTTATGTAAATAATATCAATACAGTTGAAGGTGGAACACACGTTTCTGGCTTCCGTTCTGCATTTACAAGGACAATGAATGCTTATGCAGCAGCAAATAAAGTAAATAAAGAGCAGCTGATTGGTGATGACTTTAAAGAGGGCTTGACGGCAGTTATTTCAGTTATGGTGCCAGAGCCGCAATTTGAAGGGCAGACAAAGACAAAATTAGGTAATGGAGAGGTTGAAGGAATTGTTAGAAGTATAGTGAATGAAAAACTCTCTTTTTATCTTGACCAAAATCCAACTGTTGCAAAAAAGATTATAGAAAAAGCAGTCCTTGCCGCTGATGCACGTATTGCTGCGAAAAAGCAAAGGGATTTCGTCAGACGTAAAAACGCACTCGAAAACACTGCTCTTCCGGGAAAACTTGCCGATTGTTCCAGCAGTAATCCAGATGAATGCGAAGTATTCATCGTTGAGGGAGATTCTGCGGGCGGCTCTGCAAAGCAAGGCAGAGACAGAAAATTTCAAGCTATTTTGCCACTTAGAGGAAAAATCCTTAATGTCCAAAAAGCTGCCCGTATGAGTAAAATTTTAGAAAATGAAGAAATTAAAGCAATTTTTACTGCGATTGGTGCCGGTTTTCACGAGGATTTTGACCCCGAAAAAACCAGATACGGAAAAATTATTCTTATGGCTGATGCTGATGTTGACGGTGCCCACATTCGCACTTTGCTGATGACTCTATTCTTCCTTTATATGCGTGAATTAATCAATAAAGGAAAACTTTATATTGCTCAACCACCTCTTTACAAAATAAAAAAAGGCAAGCAAGAATACTATGCTTATAACGATAATGAACGTGACGAGATTATCCAGCGAATTCGTAAAGAAATACAAAACAAAAAGAATCCTCAACAGGAATTGACTGAAGAAATGCTTGAAGGTGCTACTAATATTGATGGAATAATAATTTCCCGCTATAAAGGTCTTGGCGAGATGAATCCACAGCAGCTTTGGGATACTACAATGAATCCTGAAACCAGAACTTTGCTCAAGGTTACGATTGAATCGGCTATTGAAGCGACTATGATTTTCGAAATGCTTATGGGCGACAAAGTAGAGCCACGCCGCCAATTCATTGAAAAAAACGCTCAATATGTTAAGAATTTAGATATTTAATTAATTGTTAATTATTTATTTAATGTAGATGATATAATTTTCGAGTTGTCATTCTGAGCGAAGTAAAGAATCCAGAAAAATTTCTTTTAACCACTATTATCTGGATTCTTTACGATGCAAATCTCCTAACTCCTTTATTTTCGTTATGGAAGCAAGAGTTCTGAAACTACATCAACTCCTTCAATTTTGCAATAACTTCTTCTGCATGCCCTTCTGCTTTCACTTTTGGGAAAATGTATCTGATTATTCCTTCTTTATCAATAATGAAGGTGCTGCGCTGTATTCCAATGCTTTTTCTTCCGTACATCACTTTTTCCACCCAAACGCCATATTCCAAACAAATGGAATTATCCTCATCGCTTATTAGCTCAAAATTCAAATCAAATTTCTTAATAAATTTATCGTGAGAAGCAACGCTATCTTTGCTTACGCCAATAACAACTGCACCCATTTGGGTAATATCTTCCATATTATCACGGAAACTGCAAGCTTCTTTTATGCAGCCGGGAGTATTGTCTTTTGGATAAAAATAAAGCACTACCCATTTCCCTTTATAATCAGACAAACTGATTTCACCGCCACCATTGGTCTTTGCCTTGAATAGCGGGGCTGCTGTATTGATTTCTAATGCCATATATTGCCCTTTTAAATTTTTAAAATAATGAATCAACTACTCATTTCCTTTGCACCAAACTTTTGTATTTTGTTTATATAAAAATTGAACTTATGCTTAAAACTGATTGTGCAGCATTATACAGTTTTTTATCTGAAGTTAAAAAAAAGTCTGATTTACATAAATAAGCAGAAGCTAATTGAATACTATCTAAGCTTCTTAAATTATAATTTAAAATAAAATCAAAAGCTAATCTTTCAATTTCACTTGAAAAATCAATAATCGAAAAATAATTATAATCAATTAAAAATTCATTTAAAGCAATTTTAAAATTGTAATTGTCGATTGAATTTTCATTTTTTCTTCTTGTTAAATCAGATGTATACTCAATTTTAGTAATTTGAGATATAAAAACATCATTTGCAATTTCAAAGTATCTGTTTAAATCAGTAGAGCCAATTTCATCAATATACCTTTTAACTAAAGTTGATGTATCAATAAATAAATTCATACTACTCACGATTTTCTATTATCGTTTTGCTTAATGGTTTTCCTTTTATTTTTATTCTAACTACTTTTCGTTTCCAATTTGATGTTTTATCCACATCAATTTTTTGAAAGTTATTGGATGATTTTACTTTTTTTTCTATTTCAATTGTATTTTCCATTTTTATTCAATAAATAATAATTATTATATGATTGATTCTATTTTGTCTTTCATTCTAAACTCTGTGAAGAATCTTAAATTCTCTTGTAGCAATTCTTGTAATATTCCTCGCTACTCTCAGAATTACAATTTTAATACTCTTTTTAAACGAAAAAAGTATTAATAATATTTTAATCAATCAACTACTCATTTCTTTTGCACCAAATTTTAGGATTTCAATTTCTACCGGGTGCTTGTCTTTAATTAAATCTTCATCTAATTTGATTTCATCTACTTCCTGAGGGAAGTTATATTCTACTTTTTTTTTCTCAAAATCCTCCGGAAATTGATTTAGAATTTTAATTAGAATTTTAAAACCATAGAACTCTTCTAAAGTTTCAAGCAGTTTTTGTTTGTTCTTTAATAAATTATCTTTAATAAAATCATCTTCAACATAAAATATAATGTCATTTTCAAAGAATTTAGGGAAAATCGAACTGCTGTGCTGTAAAATCTGTAAGCCGGTAGATGAATTTCCGCAATCCCTTACAAATTGTTCCCAGTTTTCCTCAATATTTTTACTCTTTGCCTGTGGCTTCTTTTCTACTTGCTTTTCTTCAACTAATTCAAACTTTTTGGGAGTTTCTTTTTCAATAGTAGGTTCTTTAACAATTTGAGGAGCAACTGTTGGAACTACTGTGGGTTTTGGTTCTGGTCTCGGGGCAGGAGCAGCAGTTTGAACTCTCGGAGTCTGTTCAAGATTTGAACCAGTTTTAATTGAGTTTAAAAGTTCAGAAATATCGACTGAAGAATCAAGATTAGCTAAATCAAGCAGGCACATTTCAAAGCGGATTTTGGGTTGAGCGGAAAATTTTAGTGAAGTTTCGGCACTGCTAATTATGTGCATAATCCTCAATAAATCTAAATTTGAATACTTTTGATGCTCAATTAAATACTTATCCATAAATTCTTTGGAGGTTTCTATAAAAGTGCCGTCTCCAGTAGCTTTGCAGGTAATCAAATTGCGGTAATGCTCGAGCATTCCGTTTAAACATTCCTGAAGGTCGTGTCCCTTCGTTACAACATCATTTGCAATATTTAATACTTTTTCAACATCTTTATTGTAAATTGCTTCATCAATCAGAAAAAAGAAGTCCTGGTCAATCAAATGAAGTGCATCAATCAGGTCAGTGTATTTAATATTTGTTCCGCAAAATGCAACTGCCTGGTCGAAAATACTTTGTCCATCGCGCATTGAACCATCTGCCTTTTTTGCAATAGTAAGAAGCGAAACATCATCAATTATAATATTTTCTTTGTCAGCTATATACCTTAATTGTCGTGCAATATCTTCAATCTTTATTCGATAAAACTCGAAACGCTGGCAACGGCTCAAAATTGTTGCAGGAACTTTGTGCTGTTCTGTTGTTGCAAAAACGAAAAGCAAGTGCGGAGGCGGTTCTTCAAGCGTTTTCAGTAGAGCATTAAAAGCTGAAGTAGAAAGCATGTGGACTTCGTCAATGATATACATTTTATATTTACCATAAACCGGAGTATAAATTGCATTCTCGCGTAGCTTGCGGACATCATCAACACTATTATTAGAAGCACCGTCAATTTCTATTATGTCGAGCGAATTTCCATTAATGACGGAAAGACAGGACTGGCATTTATTACAGGGTTCAAAATCAACTGCATCAGGACAGTTCACTGCTCTTGCAAGGATACGAGCGGTTGTCGTTTTGCCTACTCCCCGCGGTCCGCTAAAAAGATATGCGTGGTGAATTCTATTCGATTTAATTGCATTTTTTAAAGTAGTTGAAATATGCTGCTGCCCAACAAGTTCGGAAAACGTCATCGGTCTGAATTTCCTTGCTGAGACTACATAATTCGACTTTTTTTCTAAATTATTTACTTCTTTTTCTTCCATTTTATAATAACGTAATGAACAATTTCAATATTTTAAAAATATTAATAAAGTAAAAATATGAAAAAGCAAATTAATAAAAAATTGGTTTGAAAGAACGGATAAAGTTGTAAAAAAAATTTTTGCTAAAAATTAATTCTTAGTTTTAAAATTTATATAACTAACTCACTTTACACATTCCTTCCTTGCGAGGGAATTGAAGATGGATTCTGACATCCGTCTGAATGACAAGTTCTTTCATTCATACGAACAATAAGTTGTTCGCATGACTTTTCAGTTGTTCTTTATTCATTGTTATTTATCTTTTCAGCATTCGGTTTTCCAGTTTTCTTGTTCTTGATTTGCCACTCTGCAGTTTGCATTGCTGAAAAACAGTATGTTCTCATTGAATCAGCTTTTTCGCTTAATTGATTAATTAAATCAACTGCTGAGTTTTCTCTGTAATTATAAAGTGATTCCTTTCCTTTTCTCCTGTAAATATAAAGAAACTCATTATCAATGCATCCGATATTATCATCAATACAAAAATATATAAATTCCCGTTTCTCCTTATTTAAATCAATTCCAAAAGTATTATTAATATAGCTAAAATTTAATAATCCCATTATTGTTGGAAATATATCAATTTGACCAGCTAGATTGTTGTTCAGAGTTGGTGAAATTTTTTGGGGAAAATAGAAAATAAGCGGTGAATGATGATAGTCAAGAGGAACGTCGTAAATGCTGCTTTTTATTTTAGCACCATGGTCGGCGACAAAAACAAATAAAGTATTTTCATACCAACTTTCTTTTGATGCTAAATCCAAAAAGTATTGAATTGACCAGTCGGCATATTCAACAATATATTTAGAAATATCTTTGAAATGTGGTTTAAACGAAATGCCTTCCGGAATAATTTTCGGGTCGTGGTCTGAAGATGTTAGTAAAGTTGCAAAAAATGGTTTTCCGCTTTTACTTAATTCGTTCAGATAGGAAATGGAATGTTTGAACAAAAGATGGTCCGGAATACCGAGTGTGCTTTCAATCTCTCTTCTCGGGTAATCCTTTTGGCTAACTATTTTTTTGAATGAGTTAAAACTTAAAAAGCCGGCTACGTTATCGAACTGCTCATCGTGAGTAGTGAAATATATGGTGCTATATCCTTTTTCCTCAAATATTTGTGGCATAGAATAGTATTTTGGTATTTCAACAACGTTCATCGGATGCAGGTTAAATAAGGCAGGATATGAAAATAATGTTGAATATATTCCATTGTAAGTATGGATTCCGGCTGTATAGGCATTTGAAAACAATAATGATTTCTTTGAAATTGAATCTAAAAAAGGGGTCAGCTTATATCCGTTTTCAGCAAAAGTAAATTTTTCATAAGACATACTTTCCATAATTACAACAACAACATTTGCATTTATTGCTGATGAATCTGAAAGATATTCTCTTGCTATTGGGTAAGAACTAAAATTTTGAGTAATGTTCAAATGTTTTTGTAAGTATTTTATTGCTATTTCGTTATCAATTAAATTTACAGATTGATTCTCCTTTTTATTTTTTTCTATTATGCTTTCAATAAATGTAAATACCGGATTAAGTCCCAGCATATTTGGAAAAGCATAATTTGAAAAGTAAGCTGTCCCAATTCTAATAGGTGATTTTAATTCAATTCTTCCTCTTGCACCCACAAATAAAAGTAATAGTATTAAAACTGAAAAGACAGATAGCTTCAATATTTGTAAAGAATTCTTTTTATTAAGTTTATGATAATCAAAGTAATAAAAGATTTCCTCACTTTTTAAATATTTATTTTTCATTTTAAAAATAAACATAGAGAAAGCAATAATCAAAGAAATTGCTATTAGTGCAAAAAGTAGGAAGAATGGTTCTTGAATTATCATTTGCAAACAGAAGAGCGGAGTATCAATCCAGGTCAGAACAGCAACAGTAAGACGGATAAAGAAATGGTTGAAAAATGGAATGTCGGCTGAACATATTAAAAAAGCAGCTCCATAAAGTATTGATAAATATACCGATACAAAATATAATACTGTTTTATTTAATACATTATTAATTTTTATTGGCGAGTTTTCGATTTTCTCTTCAGAATTTTTTTTGTGTTTGTACTTTTTTATAATAGTTGTTGATATTTTAAGAATAGATAAAATAAAGAATGGCAGGATTAAAAAATAAGAAGAAATGACAGTATCAAATCTAAATCCGAACCAAAAACTGCTTAACAGATGATAAGCTAAATCAGGAATTTTTTCCAATTCATTAATTTGTGAAACAAGCAGAGTAATCCTAAATAGTGTGAAAATAGCCAGACCAGCAAGATAAATATAGAAAATAAATGCGAAATGATTATATTTTGTTTTCATAATCCAATGAAATTTAAAAAAAACAAAATTAATAAAAATAGTGAAAATGATTTTTTAATATTTTTTATCAATTAACCTATATTATTCTAAAATAAAAGTTAAATATTCGATAGTAATTGATAATTATATTATTTACTGAAAATAGTGAAAAAAAATGAGCATTTAAAAAAATCTAATATCGTAACGAATTATTTTAAAATAGAAAAACTCAATCTTATCCATAAACTCTTTGTTTAAATGAATGAAAATTATTATATTTATTTTTGTGAAATGTTTTAAACTAATTTGAGGAAAATGCTATGCTGAAAATCAATTACCTTAGCCATTCTACTTTTATTTTTGATGATGGCAAGCACAGAATTATTATTGACCCTTATTTAACTGGCAATCCAACTTGTAAAATGGAAGTTGAAGATGTAAAAGTTGATTATATCGTATTAACGCATGCTCATGGCGACCATATTTCTGATTTAATCAAAATTACAAAGCAAAACAATGCGACTGTGATAGCAGTGAATGAACTTGCGAATTATGCAATTGAGAAAGGATTACAAGCTTTTAATATGCATATCGGTGGAGCATACAATTTCCCTTTTGGACGGCTAAAATTCACAATTGCTCATCACGGCTCAGCACTACCCGATGGACGATATATGGGAGTTGCTGCCGGTGTGCTTTTGACTATGGGCGATAAAATGATTTACCACACAGGAGATACTGGACTTTTCCTTGATATGAAATTAATCGGGGAAATGAATAAAATTGATGCAATGTGCGTTTGCATCGGTGATTGCTTTACGATGGGTATTGATGATGCTGTTAAAGCAGTTGAGTTTGTTAATCCAGAGCTTGCTATTCCGATGCACTACCAAACATTTCCGGTCATTCAAACTAATCCGTTTGAATTTAAAGAAAAAGTTGAAAAAAAGCTTGGAAAAAAAGCTCGCGTTATGGAATATGGCGAAACAATAACTTTATAGCGATTTTGTAAAAATAAGTGTAGTTTTAAAATTCAATTGGTCCTGTCATTCTTAAGCGAAGTGAGGAATCTCAATTCCTATGGTAGCAAGGAGTTGTGAGATTTCTCACTTCGTTTCGAAATGACATTTTAATTATATTTATGAAAGCAACTTGGTATAAGGAGTTCATTAATCATTAATCATTAATCATTAATCATTAATCATTATTGTCCCCTTCTTTTCCAAAAATATCGTCTGCCATTTCTTCTTTTTTATGCTTTTCTATTTTTGCTTCAATTAAAAAGATTAGTTCCTGAGCAATGCTGCGTCCTTGCTCAGATATAAATTGAATATTTCTGTTAATATCAATAAGATATGCACCTGAAGTAATGTTCATTGGATTTTTTTGCATTAAAGCAATAATTAGCTGAAAATTCTCTTTGCTTAGGTTTTTAATCTCGCTTGCAATCTTTAATGCCTGCTTTGCTAATTCTACGTCTGAAAAGATAAACGAATCAAGAACTTTATTGATTAAAGTAACTGATAAATCTCCTGTTTGAGCAAGTTTTGTTTCTTCTGTCAAATTTTGGAAACTGCTCATATCTAAAATATTTTTTGCAATATTTGTAGATAAATCTCCTATTAGTTCCATATCATCGTTAATAGAATAAGCAGACATAACAAGCCGCAAATCCATTGCCATTGGCTGATGTAGTGCAAAGATTCGCAGGCACTGCTTATCAATTTTGGAATCTAACTTATCTACTTTATCATCGTGTTCAATTACGATTTGAGCAAGCTCGGTGCTGTTCGAGGTTAATGCTCTGATTGCATATTCCACCTGCTCCTGCACTAAACTACCCATTTTCACTAAACGAAAGCGAAGTTTGTTTAACTCTTCGTCAAACCTTTTTATAATATGTTCCTGTATGTCTGCCATGTTTTTCCCTAAAATTATGCAATATAATAAAAATTTTTATCCAAATCTACCGGTAACGTAATCTTCGGTTTGTTTTTTTATTGGATTTGTAAAAATTGTTCGCGTTTTATTGAACTCAATCAGCTCCCCTATATAAAAGAATGCTGTCCAATCGCTTACTCTTGCTGCCTGCTGCATATTATGAGTTACAATTACAATTGTATAATTTTGCTTGAGTCCCAAAATCAATTCTTCGATTTTTGCAGTAGAAATCGGGTCTAACGCACTTGCCGGCTCGTCCATTAGTATTATATCCGGCTCAATAGCCAGTGCTCTTGCAATGCAAAGACGCTGCTGCTGTCCACCGGACAAACTGAGTGCAGATTCTTTTAATCTGTCTTTTACTTCTTCCCAAAGTGCTGCCTGCTTCAAACTATACTCAACTTTTTCTTCGAGTTGGGATTTGCTGGTAACCATTCCATTTACTCTTAATCCATAAGCAACATTTTCGAAAATTGTTTTTGGGAATGGATTTGATTTTTGGAATATCATACCAATTTTTTTACGAAGGTTTACTGGATTTACAGTCCTATCGTAAATATTAGTTCCGTCAATTCTTAGTTCGCCCTCAATCTTAATATTATCAATTAAATCGTTCATTCGGTTTAAAAGACGCAAAAAAGTGGACTTTCCGCAGCCCGATGGACCAATCAAAGCAGTAACCTGATTGCTTAAAATATTCATTGATATATTTTTAAGGGCAATTTGCTCTCCGTAGTAAAAGTTAAGATTATTTACAACTATTTTAGTTTTATCGCTTTCACTTTTTTTCTGCGGGTTTTCGCTTTGATATTCAATTTGAACGCTTATATTATTTTCAATTTCTGGCATAAATTATCCAAATCATATTAAAAAACAGATGTTTTATATTTTTTTCGCAGATTAGTGCGAATTTTCATTGCTGTAATGTTTAGCAAAATAACAATTACAATTAAAAGTAAAGTAGTCATATAAACCATTGGCAGAGCAGCTTCAATATTCGGCGATTGAAATCCAACGTCATAGATATGGAAGCCGAGATGCATAAATTTTCTATCCAGATGAATTAATGGTAAATTCCAGTCAAGCGGAAGCGAAGGAGCTAATTTCACAACACCTGTAATCATAAGAGGGGCAACCTCCCCAGCAGCACGTGCCATTGCAAGTATTAAACCGGTTAAAATGCCCGGTGCAGCCGCCGGCAAAATAATTTTTTTCATAGTTTGCCATTTCGTAGCACCGAGAGCAAGCGATGCTTCCCTAATCCCACGCGGAATTGTTGCAAGTGCCTCTTCTGTAGCAACAATTACGACTGGAACAGTTAAAAGAGCCAATGTTAAAGAAGCCCAAAGAATACCGCCAGTTCCCCAAGTTGGTGTTGGAAGTAGCTCCGGGTAAAAGAGTTTGTCTATTGTTCCGCCAACAGAATAAATAAAGAAACCCAGACCAAAAATACCAAAGACGATAGATGGAACTCCTGCAAGATTATTTACTGCTATTCGGACTGTTCTCACTAAAAATCCCTGTTTTGCATATTCACGAAGATAAAGAGCAGCAAGGACACCAAAGGGAACTACGGCAATACTCATCAAAAGAACAAGCATTATTGTTCCGAAGAGTGCAGGGAAAACGCCGCCTTCAGTATTGGATTCACGCGGTTCGTCAAAAACAAATTCGTATATTTTCGTGAAAGCAAAACTTAATTTACCGAAAAATCCCATCTCGTTCGGTGAATAGTAATGAAAGATGTTGATTAAAGGTATTTTCGTTGTATCGCCTGCAGCTGTTGTTAATTTGATTGAATAAGTATTTGCAATTTTATTAAGCGAATCAATTTTTACCTGAAGTTTTGTGTATCCTTTTTGATAATTATCAATTTCGGCATAAAATGGCTTTGATTTTTCTTCAATAATCTTGTGGTCTTTTGTATGCTTATTTTCGTATTCAACTTTCTTGATTTTTGTTCTTAATCCTTCAATTTTATAATTAATAGAACCTATTTCATCTTTTTCAATTTTCTTTATTTCACTTCTTAAATTTGATGCAATATCCAAATAATTTGGTAATATTTTCATTGCATCTGCTTGATTTTTTGCTATAGGAGTAGTATCTCTGTAAATATTTTCGAGGTAGCCGAAGAAATTCCCAAATTCCATTCTTTCGAAGCAAAGAGCATTTTTGGGATTATTATGAATATTTTTTATTTCACTTTCATCGAGCCAAAGAAAATCGAAACCATAAAGCTCGCGATTACCGACTTTGAACTGAATTCGTTTAAGCCCTTTGCTATGCAGCGAATCGTCCATATTTGCGAGTGGAATTTTTTCAGTAGTCATTTTCTGCCCGATGTAAGCCCTGCCATCATTCGTTTCGACTTTAACTATATTTTGAGGCCAGAAATAATCGCTTCCATTGATTATTATGAGATACAAAATGCCGGTAATCATAACCAAACTGACGCCCAGCCCCAGCCCGGTCATCCAGATAAATAAATCGCCTGATTTGAAAAATTCTTTCATAATTTATATGTGCATATATTTTTTTCTTAAACGCTGACGAACTATTTCAGCCACAGTATTAACAATAAAAGTCATAATGAAAAGCAAGGTTGCAGAAAGGAAAAGCACGCGGTAAAGAGTGCCAGCCATTGGTGCCTCCGGTATTTCAACTGCGATATTTGCCGAAAGCGTCCTCATTCCGTTAAACAGACCGAAATCAAGTATGGGAGTGTTTCCAGTTGCCATAAGCACAATCATTGTTTCACCAATCGCTCTACCAAAGCCAACCATAATTGCAGAAAAAATTCCCGGCGATGCAGTTGGCAGAACGATTCTTACTGCGGTTTGCCAGCGGGTAGCACCAAGAGCAAGCGAAGATGATTTCAAATGCTCCGGTACGCTTGTTAAGGAATCTTCGCAGATTGTAAAAATGATTGGAATAACGGCAAAACCCATTGCAAAACCAACTATTATTGCATTCCTTTGGTCATAATTTACATCGAAAGCTGCTTTTAACCAGGTTCGGAAATCGCCTTGAAGGAACATATCTTCAAAGACTGGTCCAAGCCAGTACGCAATGAAACCAGAAATTATTAGAAGTGGAATAATAAATACTATTTCCCAGCCATTCCCAATGAATTTCCCTGTTAGTTTTGGAAGCTGCATCCATACGAGAACAGCAATTAAAATAAGTGTCGGCATAATGAAAAACATCACGAACACAGTCGGCAGAAACTTTTCAAGGACGGGTGCGAGCCAAATACCAGCAAGAAAGCCGATGACAACGCTTGGTAGGGCTGCCATAATTTCTACTACGGGTTTGATTATATTTCTAATTTTCGGATGTGCAAAAAGAGAGGTGTAAACCGCTCCGAGCAAGGCAATTGGAATTGCAAAAATAAGTGCATAAAGTGTGCCTTTGACTGTGCCAATAATGAGTGGAATCAGCGAAAGCTTTGGCTCAAAATCATCGCTTCCACCAGTGGACTGCCAGACGTATTCCGGTTTTGCATATCCTTCATACCATACTTTTCCAAATAAGGTGTTTACTGTTACTTCTGGATGAGGAGCGTCAATTTGGTATAATACAATATTTCCATCTGCAAGAAGCACAGCGGCGCCGTCATTTTTTGGTGAATAACTAATATCAATGATTTCGCTTTCTGCTGCTTTTAGCTCAACTATTTTCCTTTCACTTGTTAAGTGCATTAATTGTACCAGCCCGTTTTTTGTGCCAACGATAAATGTTTTATTTCGTTTGGAAGATGTGATACTGGTTATGTCAGAATTTAGTGTTCCAAAATTATGCGTTTTCTTGAGTTTCCAGCCGTATTCTGAATCATCATCATTTACAATCATCAGCGAAAACAAATTGCCTTTTGAATCGCCAACTACTATTGATTGGTCTCCAAAAACAAAGTTCATTGAAGAAATAAAAACATCTTTAGGTAAATCTGAATTAAAGGTTTGAATTAACTGGGTTTGTCCATCATCTTTATTGAAACTGAAAAAGTAAATTCGCCCTGATTCTGTTGCAATTAAAACTTTTGAAGTAGAATTATCAACATCAAAAGTAATTATTCTTTCTTTTATTTCGCCGTTAAAATGAAATTTATGCTGAATTGTATCGAAAGTTTCTTCTAATTGATTTTCATTTATTTGTTGGTATTCTATAAATAAATCGTTATCGTTATAAAGCAAAGCAAGTAATCTGCTGCTTTCATTTGGAACGCGATATTTCATTTTTATAATATCATTCTTTTTTGCAGTGTCTAAGTGCAGATATTCAATGTTATTTACAACAGGAGCAATATGCCTTGTTTCATCTTCATCAAAAGTAACCTCAAAATCAATTTTTGCTAAAATTGTTCTGCCCAGATTGGTTGAAAGAGCAATACTATTATTTTGAAGTGTTTTTGAAAAGGAGCTGATTTTTTCATTTTCGAGTAATTCAAATTGCTCGCTTTTCAAAATTTCTTTATTTGCAACTTTAATGAAATCAACTTTACCTGAATCGGTAACAGCGTAGAGGATTTCCTGATATTCGTCAATACCAACAAGCAATGGTTTCGATTGTTTTAGAGCAATTTTAGCTTTTTGGTTTGTTTCCGCAGAAAGCCAAAGAGGAAGCGATTCGCCAAAAACAAAAATCAAAATGCCAAGGACTGCGACTATTGTTACTATTCCACCGATATAAATGGTGTGTTTTGCGAGTTTGTCGTAAAAAAGGACTTTTTTTAACTGAAAATCCTTTTCTTCTAATGAGCTTCTTTTATGCTCTTTTTCGGGATTAGATTTTTTTCCCAATTTTTTTACCAATTGTTAGTAAAACAATTACAAAATTAATATTTGAAAGTTCATTTAAAGTTAAGCAAAAGTTAATTTTGTGTTAAGATAGGTTTTAGCTTTCAGCTATTAATCATTAACTCAACTTTCCTAGTTGTCATAAGTGTATGTAATATAAGAATAATATAAAAATGAATAAAAATGAATAAAAGTGAAAAAAAACAATAAATACACCTCCCCTGCCCCTCCTTGTTAGGAGGGGAACGCTAAAACACTGAACTGTTCTTATTCCCCTCCTAATAAGGAGGGGCAGGGGAGGTGTTAAAAGGTTCTATTAATAAATGAAGTATTTCCTATGGATAAAACATATTTTCTTATTTATAATGAACTACTACTCTATATTTACTTCATTTTATCAACTAGGAAAGTTGAGTCATTAATCATTGGTCATTGGTAGTTAAATACTAATGACAAATGACTAATAAAATAATACTTACTAAATGCGAAATGATATTTTACGATTTAAATCTCTTAACACCTTTATTTTTATTATGAAATCTGAAAATCTAAAATAATAAAATATTATAAATATAATAAATTTATTTTAAAAAAATATTTTACAATTTTAAAAAATTTAAATAAATATTAAGCAAAACAACAGAAATATATAAAAATACTATAAAAGACTTTAGCTAATCTTTTCGCAAGCATTTTCTTATCTTTTGATAACGTTTTCTTATCTTTTGATAACGTTTTCTTATCTTTTGATAACATTTTCTTATCTTTTGATAACATTTTCTTATCATTTGATAACATTTTCTTATCTTTTGATAACGTTTTCTTATCTTTTGATAACATTTTCTTATCATTTGATAATATTTTCTTATCTTTTGATAACATTTTCTTAACTTTTGATAACATTTTCTTAACTTTTGATAACGTTTTCTTATCTTTTGATAACGTTTTCTTATTTCTTGCGAACATTTTCTTATCTCTTGCGGACGATTTTTATACTTTTTCTTAATAAAACGCATTTTTTCTTCTCCTTCCCAATTTCAACTTGGGAAGGAAAGGATTTCTTTTTTCTTGTATCCAGAAATGGATTAGATTATTCTTCTTTTGTATTTGAACTGTGATTTTTGTGATATGTTTGATGAAGATGATTATGAGAAAACAACATCTCAAAAGTCATACGAACATTAAGAAATGATAGCATGACAAGAGATAGATGTTATTCTATCAGCTTGCTGCTCGTATGACTGAATACATAACTATTCGTCATCAAATGGTTCTTTAGGTAAATTTTTTAAGTTTTTTATATATCTTTCTAAATTAAACTCTTGTTTATATTTAACTATATTATAGAACTCAACAGCAATACATGAGCCAATAAATTTTTTTGCATCTGAGCTGCTATACCCCATATTTTTCAAACGTTTATAAGTGATTCTTGCTTCTAATGGGTCATTTTGTTCTATTTGATTTTGAACTATTTCAAGAAATGCTTCTCTTGCTCTGCTTTGTTCCTCTGTTGGCATAGTTTTCTATTCCTTTTAAATACAATAATTATTTTTTATAATATTAAGCATTAATAATTTTACTAAATTAATCTATTTTTCTGCAATAATTAACATTTCGAAATCATTTGTTGTTAGTTTGTCATTACGACTGAAAGCACCGATTTTAGCACCGAATATTTCAATTTTATTGAATTTAAGAGATTTTAAAAGCCAAGTAATTTCAGAAGGAACGTAGTATCTTTCATTACATTCTAATTCCAATTGATTTCCTTCGTCGTCATCAAGAACTGTTGTATTAAAATCACGAAATGTCATTAAATCGAAGCTATTATTATGATAAGTAGCATTTCCTTCTTTTGTTTCGTAATCCATAAACTCTTTAACTGAATGGAATAGCGGGAATAGACCATTTAATGTAGTAAATATAAACTTTCCATTATTATTAAGTGCATTTGCAGCATTTTTCAAAATTTGAA
The DNA here is from genome assembly GCA_964498585.1 of uncultured Hyphomicrobiales bacterium. Classification (GTDB taxonomy): domain Bacteria; phylum Bacteroidota; class Ignavibacteria; order Kapaibacteriales; family UBA2268; genus JAAYJM01. The sequence continues at coordinate 20,392 of CAZCHH010000029.1, read as the reverse complement.
AATTCATTTCATCAGTTTCCATTAATGGGAAACCACCTTCGCAAAGCATAATTACAAGATCGAACTCATTTTTAAAAGTCAATTCTCTTGCATCCTGAAGGTAAAAATCAATAAATAAATTTTGAAGCATTGCTTTTTCTTTCGCAGTGTTAAGCATATTTTCAGATAAATCAATTCCAGTAAGATTATACCCGCGTTTTGCTAATTCAATAGAATGTCTTCCAGTTCCACAGCCAATATCTAAAATTTTCAGTTCTTTATTGAAAGAAATTTCCTGTTCGATAAAATCGCACTCTCCTGTTGTGCCAACTGTAAAGCATTCTTGCTCATACTTCTTTGCATAATTTTTAAATAAATCCTGATACCATTTGCTCATTTTTTTCAATTATAAAATTTTAAACAAATTAATTTTAACAAAAATACTATAAGTGAAGTTCTAAAAATTGTAATTTCTGAACTCCAGCCCCCATAACTAAAATAATAGAGTTATAAGATTTGCCTCGTAAAGATTGATTCCGCTTTTTTCACCAAAATAAAATTTGGAGTTACTCTAATAATTAGAATAGTCCCTATATTTATTTTAGAGTTATATGTTTGCTATTTTATTTAAATTATATTTTTTTTAAAAATAAAAATGACATTATTAGCTTGTCATTCATCGCGGCAGCGAAGAATCTGACAAGTCAATTACTGCAAAAATTGAGATTCTTCACTTACGTCTCAGAATGTATTTATTTCATTTAGATTTTCATTATCTTTCAATGATAAATGGACTTGAATACTGATGATTGTTTATTGAATATCTAATTATATAAATACCATTAGAATATTCTTTCTGATTCAATGATAAATGGACTTGTTTGGTATCTCCAGGTTTTTCAAACACATCAATTTGATTACCATTTAAGTCATAAATGTAAAATACAATTTCTTGATAATTAGAAATCTCAGGTAAATCAATATTTATATAGTCGCTTGCAGGATTTGGAAATACTTTTAAATATTCATTAATTATTTCATTTAACGCAACAGAAGTAATAGTATTGCAATCTGTAGTGCCAAGCAAAGAATGAACAGAGCACTCGTGCTTTGCGTCATTACCTTCCACCTGAAGAAGCCAGTAAGCTTCTCCCCAATTTAAAGATTGGTAAAAAGAATTTACAGCTAAAGCAATTTGGAATTTACTCAATGGTTTATGGCTATTATAAAATTCATTGTATTCTGTGTTATTTCTAATTTTTTCTGCAAAGAAGTCGCTATTATTCCAATTCACATCATCGAGATATTTAAATTCCGTTACTAACTCTTTTACATCAAAATCTTCTAAACCGAAAGGATATGTAACAAATCCAAGAACAGTATTCAAAGTTATCATTCCAGTTATTTTGGTAGTATCAGCAGCATCAGCAAAAACATAAATCCATACTTCACTTTTTCCAGTATTCATATCAAATAAAACTGATATTGGAATTCCTGTTAATGATAGAGAATCATTTGAAGTTAAAACTAATAACAGTTTAGGATTCTCATAACCTAAACTTGAAACAGAATTTCGAGCAGAATCTAATCCTTCATAAGCAGAAAATTTCTCTAAGAATTGTGCATTTGCAGAAATTGTTAATGAAAGCATTAAAAATATTAATAAAGTTATAAATTTATTCATTATTAATCTCCTTTTAAAAAATAAATGAAAAATAGTAAAAATATAGAAATTATCAAAATAATTTTATTTCAGATAATTAAAAAGGCACAGAAATCAATACATTATCAATAAGTCGTGTTTTTCCAAGAAATACGGCTATCAATAAAACAATTTGCTGACCCGATAAGAATTCATCAGGTTCTAAAAGGAATTCTGCATCTGCAGCACAAGCATAATCAATTCGCAAATAAGGAATAGTACTTAACTTTTTGTTCATTGTTTCATTAATAATCTTTCTTTTCTTTTCGCCTTTTCGCACAACAGCAACAGTATCTTCTAAAGATTTATAAATGATTGTTGCATCTTTTCTTTCTTGCTCTGAAAGATATACATTTCTTGAACTCATAGCAAGTCCGTCTATTTCGCGGGTAGTTGGTGCAATAATCATTTGAATATTCATATTAAGGTCGTTAATAAGTTGCTTAATAACTAAAGTTTGTTGGAAATCTTTTTGTCCAAAGACAGCAAAATCAGGTTGAGTAGCATTAAGAAGTTTAGCAACAACAGTGGCTACTCCATTAAAATGGGAAGGTCGCGATACTCCTTCAAATTTAGTAGTTATTCCAGTAATAGCAATCACAGTTCCAAAATGTTGAGGATACATTTCACTGACTGATGGAAAAAACAGGAAATCAGTCCCAGCTTTTTCTGCTAATTTGCTGTCTCTTTCCAAATCTCTTGGATATTTCTCAAAATCTTCATTAGGTGCAAATTGTAATGGATTCACAAAAAGTGTTGTAATAACTACATCGGCTATACTTTTTGCTTTTCTTATTAAATCTAAATGACCTTTATGAAAATATCCCATTGTTGGTACTGTTGCAATTTTTTTACCATCTTTTTTTAAAGATGCTGATATTGCTTGCATCTCTGATATTTTTTCTACTATTATCATAATTTGTTTTGCACTTTTAAAGTAATATTATCAATCTTAATTACTATTTTAAATAATTTTTATTATTCTTATTAATTAAAATTTAAAATTAGCAATTTTTTCTTAAAGAAGCTTAGTTATTTTAGATGAGAATAGTGAATTCAAAATCAAATATTTAAAACTCAAATCCCTATTCTCGCCAGCAGGGGACAAAGATGTCATTGGTAAGCATTGTGAAGAAAAACCAAATTACGAAATTTAATATTATAAAAAGAGAGAGTATTTCTGATATTATTCTTTTATTTAATAAATTCAATTTCTACTCTTCTGTTTTCTTCGTCCTTTGCCGAAATTGGCTCTTTATCTGCTTTCCAATTAACATCAATAGAATTAGAGGGTATGCCATTAGATACAAAGAAATTCTTTACTTTTAATGCTCTTTTTTTTGAAAGTTTTTCATTATGCTTTTCTGTGCCTATACTATCTGTGTGGCCAGTTATTATCATTTTAGGTTTTGAGTGGCTATTCCATTGCTTTACTAACTGAAGCAATTTTTCATAATCATTTTCATTAATATCAGCAATATCAAAATCGAAATAAATTATTGTTTTGTTTAGAGTTTTTGCTTCTGTTTTTTGTTCTTCTTTAACAATTAAATCTTTATGAACAAAGGAAATTTGATTATTTTCAAGTTGATTAAAAACAAAGCTGCCCAACTTTTTCCCTGCTGAAAAATATTCAATTAAGTATTCGTATTCATTTGCTAAAGTGATGTAGTAATATGGTTTAGCAAGTAGAGAATATGAAAAGAATTTTTCTTTTGTCTGTTTATTAGTTATTTCAAAAGAAATTTGTTTATTAAATGGATTGCCATTGCTGTTTAAAAATACATTTCCGTTTAATATCGTATAAGCATTTGGTTGCAGTTCTTTAGGTAAGCAGACATAATAAACTCCGGGCCTAAGCTCAATTGAATCAGAAGAAACAATAAGTGCAGTATCGGACATTGCAGCTAAGTAAATGCTTTTATCATCGAAATTTGAATTTATTTTCATTCCGAGATTTACTGGTTCGCTCCAGTTAAACCAGCTGTCATCTAATCGGCGTGTTAAATATAAATCTAAACCACCAAGCCCATCATTACGGTTTGAGCTGAAATAAAGAGTGCGGTTGTCGTAAGCAAGAAACGGAGATGTTTCAATTTTTCCAGTATTAATTATAGCTCCAAGATTTTTTGGCTCAGAAAAACAATTTTTATCTTTATTAAAAAATGAAATATACAAATCCATATCACCAATGCTATCATCTCGTTGCACTGCAAGAAAAAGTACTTTCCCGTCTGCAGAAAGATTTGCGAAGTAATTCTCAGATTTATTATAATAATTTATAATATCAATTGACTCAATATTTATCAATAAAGAATCATTAAGAGTAGCAAGTAAAAATACATTTTTATTCTCTTTATTACTGCTTTGAATAAGAGCTTTTGAACTCGGAGTAATTGAAAAAAGTACGTTGGATTCATTAGAATTAATAGGAGAGCCAATATTTCTTAAATCAGAAAAAGAATAACTATTGAAACGCTTCGAAATCCAAATGTCGTCATTATCATAAACGCTCCCCTGATTTTCTGGATGAAGTTTTCTTGAAACAAACAAATATTCTCCATCTATTGTTAAAACAGGCACTATTGTCGGCTGATAAGAATTTATTGTTTCAGATAGCCGCTCTTTACAATAGTAATTAGATTGGCTAAATAAACTTAAATGGAATTCAGCAAAAATTAATAAAATCAAGGAAATTTTTCTAATTTTCATTTTAAAAATCGTAATCAATTATACAATCGTCGGTAATTGGATGTGCCTGACAAGTTAGAATAAATTCATCTTCTAATTCTTTATCGCTTAATGCATCAGTGTCATCCATAAAAACTTTACCACTTGTTAATTTTGCCTTGCAAGAACCGCAAGCACCAATCTGACAGCTAAAAGGTGGTTCTAAAGCATTGTTCATAGCCGCCTGTAATATACTTTCTTCTTCAGGTACTTCAATCTCATCCAACTCGGCATAAAGTTTTATTCTAACTTTTCTTTTCATTTTATTTTTTTGTTTTTTCTTCTTATTTAACGAATTAGTAACAATTTATTGCAATAATTTGATTTTTAGTATTAATGATTAAATAACTTTTGTTCTAAATCAGCTTTTTATCATAATATTTGCTAAACATAAAATAAACTGAACATTATTGGGTTAATTCAATGATTTATAGATTCTTCAAATTGCATTAGATTTACAAACAAAACAATGATATCTTTTCTTTTACACTTACAAAACTTTACAAAAGTTAATAAAGCCAGATGTCCTGCATCTTCGAGATGCAAGACATCTTTGTAAAATAACAAATTACCAATATGCAGGATTTTTTAAGATGGATTCTGACATCCGTCAGAATGACAAAACGCCAATAACCAATAAACCAATAACCAATAAACTACTCATACACCATTTCATAATCCGGCTTGGTCTGACGCTTGCGAATCCTATTTAATTTGGATTTTGATAATGTGCGGCGAAGAGGAGTTAATCTTTCGTAGAACAGGATTCCGTTTAAGTGGTCAATTTCGTGCTGCATAACACGGGCAAGGGTATCGTCAGCTTCAATGTTAAATTCTTTCCCTTTCAAATCCCAGTAACGAACTTTAACTTTTTTTGGTCTAATAACGTCTTCAAAAAATTTAGGAACACTCAAACAGCCCTCCTGATAATCATTAGTTTCTTCAGATGTTTCTAAAATTTGTGGATTAATTAATACATATTTTGGGTCATTTTTCTTTGTAGCAGCGGAAGTATCAATAACGACCAATGATTTTGAAACTCCCACCTGATTAGCAGCAAGCCCAATACCATCAGCAGTGTACATAGTTTCGAACATATCATCAACTAGCTTTTGCAAATCACCGTCAATTTCCTGAATATCTTCAGTAGATTTTTTCATTATTGGGTGAAAGCAATTATATATTGGTAAAAAAGCCATAAATTCAGTAATTTTACTTTTAAAAAAAAGCAAATTTAAAAAATTATATTTATAAATAAAAATATGAAATATACAATAATCGGAGCAGGCAAAAGCGGACTTTCGGCAGCTTTATTAGCAAAAAAGAAAGGAAACAGCGTTTTTTTAAGTGAATCCAATAGTATTGAAAAATATAAAGATGAGGTCGAAATCCTAAAATCTAATGGTATTGATTACGAATTTGGAGTAAACTCGGAAAAAGCTCTTGAATTTGCTGACGTTATTATCACTTCTCCCGGCGTGCCTCCAAAAGCATTTATAATTCAGGAAGCAGAAAAAAGAAATATTAAAATAATTTCTGAATTGGAATTTGCTTCTCAATTTTTAAAAAATCCAACAATAGCAATTACAGGGACAAATGGGAAAACAACAACAACTACATTAATTGAATATATCTTAAATAATTCTGGAAGAAAAGCAACTGGCTGCGGTAATATTGGCAAACCGGTTTCCGATTTGGTTGATAATGTAAGCGAAGATACAATTTTAGTTATAGAAACCAGCAGTTTTCAATTGGACAGGATTGATAAATATCGTCCTAATGTCGCAATAATTATGAATATTACTCCAGACCATCTTTACTACCACGGCACAATGGAGGAATATAAAAAAGCAAAATTTAAAATTTTTTCAAATCAAATTGAAAAAGATTTGTTAATTTTGAATTGTGATGATGAACAAACATTAGAAGCGAAAGCATTAGCACGGGGACAAGTAGTTTGTTTCTCAATAAATCCGATGCAGCAAGGTATTTATTGCAGTAACAACAACTTAGCGATACGCTTTCCAAATTTGCATAAAGAGGAGAAAATAATGCTAATTAATGAGTTATCCCTTCCGGGCATCCATAACCGTTATAATGCTATGGCTGCCGCACTAGCTACCCGCGCCTTCGAGGTAAAAAATGAAAATATTCGCGATTCCCTTATGAAATTCCAGGGAGTCGAGCACCGGCTCGAATTTGTCCGCAAAATAAATGGTATTTCTTTTGTAAACGATTCCAAGGCAACAAATATTAATGCAGCATGGTACGCTCTTTCGAGCTATGATGCACCTATAGTTTGGATTGCTGGTGGTCGCGCTGATTTGAATGATTACTCTGCTCTCGACGATTTAGTTAAGCAAAGAGTTAAATCTATTATTTGCATTGGTGAAGAACAAAATAACATTTTCAATCACTACTGCACTATAACAAGTTGCAAAAGAGAGCTAACATTCGATGATGCAGTGAAATCTGCTTACAGCGAAGCTGAAGCTGGCGATATCGTCCTTTTTGCTCCGGCTTGCAAATCGTTTGATATGTTCCTTAATTTTGAGCATAGAGGCGAAGTATTTAAAGAATTAGTAATGCAGCTATAAATAGAATTAAAAAATAAATTAAAATATTCTGTTATTCCGAACCACCTGATAAAGAAAGACCTTTATCAAAGTAGTAATGACATAAATAAAAAGTACTTATGAAAATAGAATGCCAAAATTCCCCCTACCCCCCTTTGAAAAAGGGGGGTAGGGGGAATTTCTCAGTGCTGTTCTGTATTTATATGTTTTATAAAAAAGATGTCATATATTTTTTATGTGATTAAAGCACTGGTTTTAAAATCTAATAAAGAGATTTATATTTCCTTAATCCGAAAGTAAATGTAATTCCACCATTTTCCATAGCATCTACAGAAATTTTAGAATTGTGGGATTCAATGATTGCCTGCACTATCGAAAGCCCTAATCCGAAGCCGGAACCAGACCTTGATAAATCTGCTCTGTGGAAACGTCTAAACAAGTCCTGCAATTTATCTTTATCAATAGAATCACTTTCATTATAAATCCTAAACATAATATCGTTTTTGAATTCGTATAATTTTATAGATATTACATTATCTTCTTTAGAGAATTTGATAGCGTTATCAAGTAAATTGAAAATAGCTCTTTTTATTAATGCTTTGTCAGCATAGACCTCAGTTTGCCCATCAATCTGAAATTTAATATCAATATTTTTATTATTAGCTAAGCTATTAACTGAATCAATGCATTCGTAGATTAGCTCATCAAATTTAAAAAAATGCGGTTTGGGTATAAGCATCTTCGAATCGTAGCGGGTGAGAATGAGCAAATCCTGAGTAAGTTTATTAAGATTTTGCAATTCATTAATACACTTATTAATAGTTAATTCTACTTCAATTGGTAAATTGTTCTGCAAAAGTAATTCTAATTCGAGCAGAACAATAGTAATTGGAGTTCTGATATCGTGTGAAGCATCTGCAATAAATCTTTGCTGACTTTTAAACGCTTTTTCTAACCTATCAATCATATCATTAAAAGTTTGCGCAAGCAGATTAAGTTCGTCATTACTTTGTTTGATTGGCACCCTTTTATTTAATTTATTATATCTAATAGAAGCTGCAGTATCCGTAAGACGTATAACAGGTTCAAATGCCTTCCTTGCTATAATGAATCCAATAATTCCCGAAATCAGTATTGCTATAGGAACAAATATTGCAATAGAAATAAATAATTGAATCAGAGATTCATTAAATTTATCGAGTGAAGTGATAACATTAAGTTTATAATGATTGCCGTCGTTTAAACGAATTGGAGTTGAATATAATCGGTAATCGATATTATTGTACTTGATTGTAAAGAATTTTTTATTGAAAGACTCACGTTGATTATAGATAATTAATATATTTCTAATATCTTTTATCGAATTTTCTTCAAAAATAATTGAATCAACTGATGTTAAAAAGAATTTGTGAAACTTCAATACAGACAAAGGAATTTCTTCTTTTTCAAGTAATTCATAGAACATAGCATCAAGGTCTGTGCTATCTTTATTTAAGTCTGATATTAAAAAATCAGCATATTCTACCAAATCATCGTCAATTGCTTTTCTGCTTTGCTTTTCATAAAGCCAATACATTGCTGCTGATACTGAAAACATAATAATAGTAGATGCAAGCATATACCAAAGTGTCAAACGAATAGATATTTTAAGTTTCATATCTAATTTTTCATTAATTTTATAACTTTATTTTATTAAGATAATTGAAATTTTTATGAATTGCAAACAGAATATTAAAAATCTTTCAAAAAATCAACTTGAAGATTATTTTATTAGTTCTTATGAAAAATCATTTAGGGTGGAGCAACTTCTCAATGCTATTTATAATCAAAGGATTAGTGATTTTTCTCAAATAACAAACTATCCTAAAAAGCTTAGAGAAAAAATTCAAAACGACTTTTCTTTAGATTCAATAAAATTGATTGAAAAAAAAGAATGTAATAATAATTTATTAAAAAGTAAAATTAATAATGAATTTGATTTTGAAGAAGAAACCACAAAATTTTTATTTGAATTGTCAGATGGACAAAAGATTGAATCAGTTCTAATTCCTGCTGAAAATCGTAATACAATTTGTATATCAACGCAGGTTGGTTGCCCAGTATCCTGTAAGTTCTGTGCTTCGGGAAAAATTAATTTTTCACGTAATTTAGAACTTGCTGAAATTGTTGACCAGTTCTTGATTACAGAAAGAATTAGTGGAAAAGAGATTTCAAATATTGTTTTTATGGGAATGGGAGAACCGCTCTTAAACTTCGAAAATGTTTTAAAAGCAATAAAAATATTTTTAAATCAAATTCATATTTCCAGAACGAAAATAACGCTTTCTACTGTTGGTTTAGTTCCAGAAATTAAAAAATTAGCAGATGAAAATGTCAGAGTGAAACTTGCAATTTCACTTCATGCTACAAATGATTTTAAAAGAGAAAAAATTATCCCAATAGCAAAAAAATATAAAATTAAAGATTTACTCAATGCAGTTGAATACTATTACAACTTAACTTCAGTCCCAGTAACTTATGAATATATTGTATTTGATGGATTTAATAATACAAGTGAAGATTTAAAGCGGCTTGCTAAAATTACAAAAATGGTCAATTCTAAAGTCAATCTGATACCTTTTAATGATATTTCTTTTGTCAGTTCCAAAGAAAATGATTTTAGCTTAAAAGCTGCAAATCAGGAAATAATACTTGATTTTGCAGAAAAACTTAGAAAATTAAATGTTATTGCTAATATTCGCAATTCAAGTGGTGCAAACATTTTTGCTGCCTGTGGACAATTAGCCAGAATTTTTAATTCAGCTGTTATATAATTTTTTAAGTAATATAGTATGACAGAAACATTTCGATTAATTTTAAACCTTTATCTTATAATCAATTAAAAATTTACTGTGAAGATGCAAGATTAACAAAAAGTAGTTAAAAATAAATGAAAGCAAATGAATTTGATGGGAAATTCGCTGTAATCAAAAGCTGGCTCGCAGAAAAATTTCTAGCCATTTGAATTTTGAAAAAAAGTCATACAAGCAGCAAGCAGCTCACATTACAAGAAAAAGTGTCAATATGAGACTAGCAAAGAATCCTTCTTATTATTGTTCAATCGTTATTTGATATTAGCTATTTCACTGATGCATTTGTGCTTGCCTAAATATTGTTACAAGTGAGCAAGCTCACTTGCTTTTCTAAAATGGATTCTAACATCCGTCAGAATCACACACCAACTTTATATCATCGAAACTAATATAAAACATTGTGTTAATGCACTTGCTTACTTTTTCATAGATTCTTCAAGGATGCTTTCTTTAGGGACAATTCTGACATTTTGCCCCCAACGATACTGCTCTTCCATTCTGCAGGACCAAACAAGCTTGTCATTCCAAACAGTAATGTCCGGACATCCATCGCACATATTCACATCACCATTTTCATAAATATCAGCAGGTTGAATTATCATAACTGATTGATAATGAATACGATTAAAAAATGCCTTTGGATTATCTATAAATGCTTTGAAGTAGTTTTTAAAAGTCTTTCTCATTTCTTTGTCGAACGGAGCAAGAAGGAAATAGAGTCGTCCCATTTTTAGAATTGATGGCTCAGAATATGCCAGATAGCTGTCAGTAAACAAATGCTTGAACATTTGAATAATTTCCATAAACTTAGGCCCGGTATAACCAAAAATCTGGTGTTTGTTAGCTAATCTGCCAGTTAGAAGCCATTTATATGTATCTGGTTTAATAGTTCCATTCAAGAAGGCACAGGGCATAAAATCCGGATAAACTTTTCTGAATTCATCAACAACTTCGAGAGAAGATACATTAGTTCTTCGGTTGTCATCTTCTTTTGAGTAAGCCATATCGTCGAAATTAACTTTATCTTTTCCGGCATAGAAATCGAAATTTTTTCCAAAAATAGCCATTCTGTAAATAATAAAAACGATAACGTGAACAATATCAATATGCTTTTGAGCCCATTTCAAAACATCTGGCATATATTCTAGAGTTTCCGGATAGACAGTAGCATTGAATGAACAGGAAATTCCTCCATGACGGGCAAGCATTTCAGCAAGCTCTAAGCGAAGTTCATTAAGTTCTAATTCGTTTTTTCCCTTCCAACCGGGACGATTTTGAAAACTGTCAACGTGAAAAGTAAAACCGCATACACCTGCTTTTTTTAATTCAGTTAGCAACTCATTTGTTAGCAAAGCACCATTAGAGTTGATAATTGGCTTCCATCCTTTTGCTCTAACCATTTTGACGATTTCCACAATTTGAGGATGAGCAAGTGGTTCACCTCCAGCAATTGAAACGCCATCAGTTTTTCTGAATTTTTCAAATACGTCTAATTCTCTTTGAATTAGCTCTAATGGCTTATGCGAATTCTTACGGTTTTCTCTGTAGCAACCATCACAATGTAAATTACACTCACTTGTCGGTTCTAGCCAGGAGATAGCATTATCTGCAAAATTCCAAGGCAGGCGATATAGGGTTTGAGGGCTGATTCTTTCCATAATTACTCACAAATTTTAGGAAAAATAATTTTTCTTTTTTACAAATATAACGATATTTTATTTTTTTTTCATTATTTTTTAGATTAAAATATTGTATGTTTTTTTTATAGTAGTATTTTTTTTAATTTTGCTATTATTTTTTTAGAATATAATTAATTGGATATGAATTATTTAAATCAAAATAAATTAAGTAGAAAATGCTTTTACTTAACATTATTTTTCTTTTTAGTAATAACTTCAAATAGTAATTCCCAAATAGACTATTATAATATTACAGGAGCAAAAAAAGGAGAGATTGATACAACAGCATTTGAAATATCACAGCGTTTGGTCAGGCAAACAGCAGGATTACTTGAGCAGGAAATCAATCCGGACGAATATATTTTGGGTCCTAACGATGTTTTATCTATATCTATAATATCAGCACGACCAAAAGTATTTGATGCTGTTATTTCTCCTGATGGCTCAATAATAATTGCCGGTGCAGGTTCTTTAGATTTAAAAAATACTTCATTATCTGAAGCAAGAGAAAAAATCAAAACTTTAATTCGTAAATACTTGAAAATAGATGACTGCTATGTTAGTTTAAGTAAAATGCGTGAATTTAAAGTTATTGTTAGTGGTGCTGTAAGAAAACCGTCTATAGTTCCAGCTACTGCAGTTGACAGAGTATCAGAAATAATAGAAAAAGCCGGTGGTTTTGCTGAAAATGCTTCTATCCGTTCAATTAAAATAATTAGAAAAGATAGTAAAGAAGCATTATTTGCAGATATGCTTCGTTTCTTTGTTTTAGCTGATAAAAATGCTAATCCAAATGTATTGGGTGGCGACCATATCATAGTTTTTCCAAAAATGGAAACAGAAAAAATTGAGCTTTATGGTGAAGTACCTCAAAAAGGAGCTTTTGAATTTGTTCCGGGAGATTCTCTATCTACTTTATTAAAATTTGGTTATGGTTTTTTAGAATCGTCTTATTTGGATTCTGTTGAGTTCGCAAGATTTAATATAGATGGCAGATTCGTAGATAGGTCTTTTCTTAATTTAAGCCAATGGCGGAATAAATTATATTTAGACGATAAATTACCTAATGATTTCCCACTTCAATCCGGTGATAGAGTATATATTCGAAAGATACCCGATTGGAAAAAAGATTATTATGTTGCTATCTATGGTGAAGTAAAATTTCCCGGACTTTATGCAATTAATGAAAACGAAGTAAGATTAAGCACAGCACTCGAATGGGCTGGAGGTTTTAAAGAAGATGCTGGAATTGAAAGCGCTGTTTTAGTCAGGCAGAAAGAGCTTGAAGTTGAAGACAAAGAAATGGAGCGGTTGAGAAGAATTCCTATGTCTGAAATGTCGCAGAACGAAAGGCGTTATTTTGAAGCTCGTGTTGCTGAGCAGCGTGGTGTTATGGCTATCAATTTCAAGCATATTCTTGAAGACAAAAACTCATCTGAAAATATCTTACTTTTAAACAAAGATTCAATTTATGTTCCTAAAGAAAGGAATTTCGTTAATGTGCAGGGTAGAGTAAATAATCCCGGTATGATTACATACAATCCAAATTTTAATTACTTGGATTATATTCAGCAAGCAGGTGGTTTCGGTTTCCGTGCTGATGATGACGAAACTTTTATTGTTAAATCCAAAGGGCAGCAATTCTTAGCAAAAAAAATGAATTATGAAATTGAATCAGGTGACTATATTTTAGTTCCCCCTGAGCCGGAAATTACTTTCTTTGAAATATTTACTACTTCTTTAACAATTGCCACTCAACTTATGACTATTTTTGGAGTAGTATTCACAATTATTAATTTGAAGAATTAATGATGTAATAGCTTTTGATAGTTTAGATAGTTTAGTTTTTAACTTTTGCAAAGTAAGAAGATTATTATTACTTTTGTAAAGTTTCTTAACTTAGCAAAAGTTAAAAACTAAACTATCTAATCATTCTAAACCTTATGTCATACCTATTTAATTAAAGCACTTCCTTTATCGTGGGATTCGAAATGACAGTTTAAAAAAACACAATTAAATCATTTATGCTTGACAAAATAATACAATTACTGCAAAAAGACGATAAGAATTGGCAGTCATTTAAAGAATTTTTCATCGAAAAAGAATATGACTCGAAAACTGTTTTATTGAACGAAGGTGAAATATCTCGTTATTGCTATTTTATTAAAAAAGGTTGTTTGCGGCAATGGTTTAATAAAGACGGCAAAGATATAACAACGCAGTTTTTTTTTGAAGGACAGCCAGTCGCTTCTATTGATAGTTTTATGAACGAACTACCAAGTTTATTAACATTAGAAACTATTGAACAATCAACATTAATTTCTATAAACAGAGAAAATTTTATTAAACTACAAGAGTTATACCCAGAAATTAAAATTGGATTTCAAGAGTATTTGTTTCAAAGATTTAGAAATTATGCAAACCTTTTCCTTTCCCGAATAAAAGACAGTCCACAGGAAGGTTACGTAGAACTGATTAAGAACCATCCTGAAATATTACAAAGAATACCTCAGCATTATATAGCGTCATATCTGGGGATTACCTCAGTATCGTTAAGCAGAATCAGAAACAGAAAATAACTTTCATTTATTAACTCAATTTATAAAACTACTTATTAATACTTTTATCTTAAATAATTAGTTAATTATGAAGTATTGCTTTTTAAAATTATTTTTTTTGTGTTCTTAGTGAAGAACTTGGTGCCATTAGTGTTAGAAGAAATAACCACAAAGTACACAATGATTTAACGAAGAACACGAAGAGTTTTATTATAAACAAGAAAAAATTTCACGATAAATAGACAATAAGTAAAGTGATTTATTAACATTTGTTATAGTCAAATTACTTAGTGCTTAAGTAATTTTGTGAGAAAAAATGGGAATAGAATGAAATTAAAATTATTTAAAAAAGAACACACATTCACAAAATTTGTAAAACTTGATACAAAAAAATGCAAAGCATGCTGGTTCTGCATTGATGATTGTCCAAATGAAGTAATTAAAAAAGTTGATTTGCCTTGGCATAAACATTCATTAATTCTTCAGCCGGACAATTGCATAGGTTGTTTTATCTGCATTGATACCTGCAAAAATGAAGCATTTTCAATATTTCCAAAGGGGGTAAAATGAATTTAAATCAAAAATTAAAAACGCTTAGAAGATTTATTATTAACAATCTGTTGCTTTTAGCTGGGTTAATCACAGTGATTTCAGGTTTAGTCCTGCAATTTGGATTTCACATGGGAAACCATCATAGAGAAAACCAGAGCTTTCATTCAGCATCAATGACTTATGAACAGTTAAGAGAAATCAATCCAAATGAAGACGTATGGGATTTTTCGTATTCCGACTGGTCAACTATTCATAAAACTGTTATAGTAATTTTTTCAGTACTTATGTTATATCATTTTTGCATTCACTGGAAATGGTATAAAGGAGTTTTCGCTAAGCAAATATTTCGAAAAAATCAACAGGTAATTGTATTGACTCTGTTATTCATAGTCGTTGCAATAACTGGTCTTATTCCCTGGATTATTGATTTATCTGAGGGAATAGTTGATTCAAGAACATTTTTTATAGAAATTCACGATAAAATTACATTTGTTTTGATAGTATATTTTATTTTACATATAATAAAAAGAATAAAGTGGTATCAAACAACGTTTAAGAAATTACAGAATTGAACACAGAACTCTTTACCTTATAATGAAAGAAAAGGAGTTAGGAGATTTGTCTCTAAAAGAATAATTTCGCATATTAGTCAGAAAAGGTGTCATTCCGAAACGAAGTGACAGACTGCGAAATAAAAAATTACGTATGGTAAAAAGTTCTAATACTCCAAAAATTTTTACTTGAAAATTTCGGTTAAAGCTAAAGAAATACGTTGAATTTCAATAAGTATCAATCCATTTTTATTATAACTCAATTCTTTTCCTTTTGGTATAATTGCCCTTTTAAATCCTAATTTTTGAGATTCGTTTAGCCGCTGTTCAATAAGGGAAATAGGTCGTATTTCACCGGTCAGACCAATTTCACCGATTAAGACAGTGTCAGAACTAATAGGCATATCTCTCAAAGAACTAATTAGAGCAGCAGCAACTCCCAAATCTATTGAAGGGTCATTCAGATAAAGTCCACCAGCAATATTAACAAATACGTCATACTTACTGAACTTTTCTCCAAGCCGCTTTTCAAGGACTGCAAGAATCATATTCAGCCGTCTTATGTCGCATCCGGTAACCGTCCTTTGTGGAACACTAAAATTTGTTGGAGTAACTAGTGCCTGCACTTCAATAAGGATTGGTCTGGTGCCTTCAATAGAAGCGACAATCGCAATTCCAGAGTGGTCTGTTCCACGATTTGCAAGGAAATGAGCTGAAGGATTGCTAACTTCTAGCAAACCATCTTCCACCATTTCGAAAATACCGATTTCATTTGTAGAACCGAAGCGGTTTTTGAGTGTTCGCAATATTCTATATGCATAAGTTTTATCTCCTTCAAATTGCAGGACAGTATCCACAAGATGCTCTAAAATCTTGGGTCCAGCAAGCACACCTTCTTTTGTAATATGACCAACAATAAAAATCGGCTTTTCACTCTGCTTTGCTAATTGCATCAGAGCTGATGCACATTCGCGCACCTGCACAACACTACCAGGAGTTGCTTCTATTTTATCTGAAAAAACCGATTGGATTGAATCAACTATAACAATACCGCAATCAGAAGTCTGAATAGTGTGAATTATTCTTTCAATGTCTGTTTCAGCAAGAAGCATCAAATCATCTGGTATATCTTTCAGGCGATTAGAACGGAATTTTATTTGCTGCAAAGATTCTTCACCAGTAATATAAAGTGGTTTGAAATCGCGGACTCCACTGCACATTTGTAAAAGCAAAGTTGATTTTCCAATTCCGGGGTCGCCTCCTACAAGCACCAAGGAACCGGGAATAATTCCACCACCGAGAACTCTGTCAAATTCTGCAATTTTAGTTACGATTCTATATTCATTGTCAGATGAAATCTCGGACAGCAATTTTATGCTATTTCCAGATATTTCACTATGTTTTTTCTTTTCTTTAGATATTTCTACCTGAGTAATAGTATCCCATTCATTACAACTTGAGCATCTTCCCTGCCATTTTGCAAATATTGCACCACAGTTCTGACATACATATTGTGTTTTTTGTTTCATATAATTATTTTTAATGATTTATTAAATCTTGAACGTTAAAACTTTAGCCAATTTCCTTCTCGATTTTAGTATATTTTATATAAAAAAGCAATTTAGCAAATTTTTTAATAATAAGTATGAATAAAAAAGCTAAATGTTCATAAAATATTATTGTTAAGAATAATTATTAACAGTAATATATTCCTAAAACTAATAAAACGTTAAATTTAAAAACTTTATAAACTCTTTTCTCTTAATTTTTTTCATTTAGCACAGAATTTAATAAATCTTTATACTCAATTGCTTTCGCCCTAACTTTATAAGCAAAATCAATTTCTTTTGAGCAATATATAATCCCTCTTGAAACGTTAATAATTGCTAATCCGTTGTCATTTGCCTTCATTGTCTCAGCAATATCGCCACCTTGCGAGCCAATTCCGGGAATCAGAAAAACCTGCTTCCTTGCAATATTTCGTATGGCTGCAAGTTCAGTATGATGGGTTGCGCCAACTACAAAGCCCAATTTCTCTTCATTTCCCCACTGCTTTGATTTTTCAATAATATGTTCATAAACTGGTTTACCATTGCATATTAAATATTGAAAATCTTTTGAGCCAACATTTGAAGTTAAAGCAAGAAGAAAAACGAATTTATCTGGAAAGCGTAAAAATGGTTCAACGGAATCAGAACCCATATAAGGACTTACAGTAATTGCATCGGCATTGAAATATTCAAAAACAGATTTGGCATACGATGACGAAGTATTTCCAATATCGCCTCGTTTTGCATCGGCAATTTTCAAAATGCTCTCTGGTATTATGTCGAAAGTTCTTTTCAAAATCTCAAAACCTTTGCTGCCGTACTGCTCATAAAATGCAAAGTTTAATTTATATGCACAAACCAAATCGCTTGTGGACTTGATTATTTGTTTATTAAATTCAAAAATTGATTCAATTTTTCTTTCGAAATGAGCAGGCAATAGCTCAATTGAAGTATCCAATCCAACGCAAAGTTTTGAGTTGTTTTGTTTTTGAATTGCAATTAGTTTTTCGTAAGCAGTCATGTTCATTTTCAAATGATTAATAATATTTTATGCAAAATTAGGAAGAAAAACGAAAAAATGTCTGAAATAAAAATATTGTTAAAAGCATATTTAGAAATAATTAATTAAATTTGATATTATTAAAAATGAAATTTTACATTTTAGTTTTATGAATGATATCGGAAATAAAATAGAAACCTTAGAAAATATTGGATTATTGAATGCATTTGAATTAGATAAAATTTACATTGGTGATTGTGTGGAACAAATGAAAAAAATTCCTGATAATTCAATAGATTTTGCAATAACATCACCTCCTTATGACCAATTAAGGAACTATAATGGATATACATTTGACTTGCATCAAACAGGTAAGGAATTATTTAGAATACTAAAAGAAGGTTCAGTCGCAGTTTTGGTAATACAAGACCAAACAAAAAATTATGGTAAAACACTTACTTCCTTTAAAACAATTATTGATTGGTGCGACAATATTGGTTTTAAGCTATTTGAAACTATTATATACAGAAAGAATGGAACGGAAGGTGCTTGGTGGGTAAACAGATTTAGAGTCGACCACGAGTATATGCCAATATTTTTAAAAGGTGAAAAGCCGAGTTATTTTAATAAAACTCCTTTACGCTTACCTTCGAAGCATAGCGGAAAAGTAATGACTGGTTTTGCTAATAGAAAAACTGACGGGACGACTAGTGAAAGTGTAACTAAAGCAATTAATCCTACAAAATGTCCAGGAACAATTTGGGACTATCTTATGGCTGGCGACAAAGACCCCATTAAAAGAAAACACCCCGCTCCATTTCCAGACAAAATACCATATGATTTTATAAATTGTTTTTGTCAGCCTGATGGTATTGTTATTGACCCGTTTATGGGTAGTGGCTCAACGGCAGTAAGTGCAAAGAAGTTAAAAAGGCATTTTATTGGTTTCGATATTAGCGAGGAGTACGTTGAAATTGCTAATGAAAGATTAAAGAAAACTTTTGAAGAAAATGAATTGCTTTTTAGTGAAACAGCTTAATCAAATATTATGGCAAATTATCTGGCTCTTCTAATGTAAATTCAATATTATTTCCACTTGTCATTGCCCAGGATAAAGGATTTAATTCAATAAATTTATTATAATTACTATTAGTTAAGTTCCATTTTTTATTCAGAAAATCTCCTTTAGTGAACTTGTAAAGACACATATTACTAAAACACCAATTTTTCTCATTATATTTCCATTCAGTTAAATCTGATAATATATTTATAAATCTTACAATTCGATTCTTTGCATCTTGATTTATAAAAAAAACATCGTTATTATTTTCAATATTATATGGACTACCGTCTGTATCGGATATTCTAAGCCTATCGCCACGTTCTTTAACAATAGAAATTTCATCTCTTTTTCTGAAGAAACTATCCATTGCTTGCATTAGCCGAAAAACTGAAAAATGTTCTTTTAAAAATACTGTTCTTAAAGGATTCTTCTGGTTATTAATATCTAAAAAATTCAGCCAATTTAGGACGTTTTCCGGATAACTAAATAAGACATTGAATGTTCCATCAGTAAAAAGCAACGGGCAAATTGCTGATTCTGGCATTTTAATATCAAATTTATTCCCAATTATTGCTAAAAGTAAATGTATTGTAGCAAGAGGATATTTTAAACGAAAAGTATGCATGCCATCATAATTTCTAATAATATTTGGTTGAATGCAATTTTGAAACCATTTATTCCAGTCATTTGGAATTTGATTCGTATTATACAATAACATATGATGACCAACACTTTTTACTTTTTCTCTGCAAATTTCCATATCTAAAAAACAAACATCATCATTAAAACAAGAGATGCCTTTTTTTAAAACTAATACCTTGCCATCATAATAACCAACTATTTTCCAATTAAAATAATACGACATAAATAAACCGCATAATAAGCCATCACTATCGGGACTAATAATACAATTCATTCTTTCTTTATAAATCCAGTTGTGTTTTTCTAATAAAAGCGAGTAATCTATTTTATCAAGCTTATTTACAAGAAGTTCATTTATTTTTGCCATCGTTATTTTCTATATCTTTGAAAAATTCTGAAAGGGTTATGTTAAATACTTGTGCAATCTTTTGAATGTTTAGTAAAGCAGGATTTCTTTCACCTCTTTCGAGCATTCCAATATAATTTCTATCAAAGCCAGCACGTTCAGATAATTCTACTTGGGTTAAATTATTCCTCTTTCGTAACTCACGAAGCTTTTTGCCAAATTGTATTAATATATCTCTTTGCATAATCAATTATTATTTTTTAAAAATTAAGATAAATACAAGGAAAATAAAAACTACAATAAGTAGTATTTCTATCTATTTTAAAATTCCAGATAAATTAACTAACCTTACGTATTCTTTTCTTGAGAAGTGGAAAAGTATTATGATAATACTCTTCGTTTATCCACTTTGCTTATTTCTCTCTCAAGCTAACAGATATCTATTTCTTTAAAATGTGCTGCTATTCTATTTATCCCGTTAGGGATTTGATATTTGTAACAAAGTTTTTGGAGTGCCTTTTTATTCCGTAGGAATTGAATATTAATATGCTTACTTTTATATAATCCCTACGGGTGGGGTGAAATAAATCTCGTATTTATCTAAAAAAACTT
>CAZCHH010000028.1:0-45979 GCA_964498585.1 uncultured Hyphomicrobiales bacterium | reverse complement strand
GCAAGTGAACTTGCTCACGATACATTTGGGCAAGCCCAAATGCTTCATTGAAATAGTTAAAATTGAATAGCGATGAACAATAATAAGATGAATTCTGACATTCGTCAGAATTACACATTTAGTTATGTCATCTCCATTGTAATAAAGCATTTGCTTTATCAGGAGACTCAGAATGGCAGAAGAGGCAAAGATATCATTGGCAACGCAGAGATGAATCTCACAAATTTTTTTTTCAATAGAATTTGTGATTTTATGCTAACGCTCTTTCGACAAGTTAATTACATTTCTTATGAATTTAAAAATAAAATTTGATTTATTTATCAATTAATGATATATTGCTAATGTAAAAAAGTATGGAGGAAAAATGAAACATTTAATTACAACTTTTGCATTAATAATGCTAATTGTTCTGACGACAGAAGAAAGCAGAGCTATACCAGCATTTGCAAGGAAATACAACCTATCCTGTCAAACCTGCCACTCTCCAATCCCACGTTTAAAAGCTTATGGAGATGATTTTGCAGGCAATGGTTTTGCTTTGACAGACAAGGAAAGTCCGCGATATTTCGCTGAAACCGGAGACGAAGAACTATCACTAATAAGAGATTTTCCTGTCGCAGTGCGTATGGATTTATACGGTAGCTATAATTATTCAAATAAGGAAAAAGCCGATTTTGGCACTCCATATTTGCTCAAATTCCTTTCCGGTGGCTCGCTTGCTAAAGACATTGCATATTATTTCTATTTCTTTTTTAGCGAAAGAGGCGAGGTAGCTGGTATCGAAGACGCTTACATTATGTTTAATAATCTTTTGGGAATTGATTTGGATTTATACGTAGGTCAGTTCCAAATTTCAGACCCTCTGTTCAAGCGTGAGCTTCGACTTTCTCTTGATGATTACAATATCTACAAACTGAAAGTTGGCTTGTCCAATTCTAATCTTACTTACGATAGAGGACTAATGCTGACACTTGGTTTAGATACTGGAACCGACATAATTTTTGAAGTATTGAATGGAAATGGTATTGGCGAACCAGATGAATTTAGAATTTTTGACAAAGATAAGCATAAAAGCTTTTTTGGAAGAGTATCTCAGGAAATAACAGATTTCTTAAGAATCGGAGCTTTTGGTTACTTCGGGAAAGAAGACTTAGCTTCTAATACAATTTCAACTACCGCAGAATACTTATTTGCCGGTCCTGATATTACGCTTGCTTACAATGATTTTGTGGAGTTGAACTGTCAATATGTCTATAGAAGCGATGATAAGCTTTTATTACGCAATACTGATATAACACCAACAGGAAAAATTGAAACCAATGGCGGTTTTGCAGAACTTATCATTACTCCAAATGGCGACAATAGTAAAGTTTATGGAACTTTACTCTTTAATTATATTGATTCTGATTTGAAGGAGCTAAATCAAAAATCTGGCACATTCCATATTGGGTATTTACTGCGAAGGAATATACGTCTCGTTGGAGAATATACCTTTACTAGCACCGAAGAAAAGGATTACAGTAAAGTAATTTTGGGTATTGTAACATCATTTTAAAGGGAGTTCAAATATGTCATTCACTGATACATAAATGTAGTAATTCTTTAAATGAAATACTTTCTTGTGTCATTCCAAATCCTAAATTAAAGCAATTGCTTTATTTAAAAAGAGATGATATAATATTACAACGTCATACTGACGGATGTCAGATTCCATCTTATTGTTGTTCAGTCTCTACTCGATTTTAGCTATATCAATTTTAGACCAAACCGCTTACAATAAAAGCAATATATTATGTAATTCCGAGCGTAGCGAGGAATCTCACAAGTTATTGTTTCATCTACACTTGAGATTCCTCACTTCGTTGCCAATGACATCTTTGCTTTTGTCGGTCATTCTGAAGCGTTGTGAAGAATCCAGAGGATTCTGGATTAAAGTTTTTTTCTGGATTCTTCGCTGCGCTCAGAATGACATTTTGATTTTGCACTATTAGTTAGCGGTTTGATATTAAATAAACATTAAAAGACTAGCTCCCATAACTACCATTCCGGCAATCATTCCGTATATAGCATAGTGCCCGGAATCATATTCACGGGCCGAAGGAAGTAATTCATCTAATGAAATAAATACCATAATACCGGCAACAAAGCCAAATACGATACCCAGTGTAGTTTCATTAATAAATGGTAATAGTAATAAGAATCCTACAATTCCACCGATTGGTTCTGCAAGTCCGGAAGAGAATGAAAGCCAAAATGCTTTTTTCTTGCTTCCCGTTGCATAATAAACTGGAACAGAAACCGCAATTCCTTCAGGGATATTGTGGATAGCAATGGCTAAAGCAATAGAAATACCTATCGCCGGCTCCTGCATTGCAGCAGTAAAAGTAGCTAATCCCTCTGGAAAATTATGAATAGCAATAGCCAATGCAACAAAAATTCCCATACGGAAAAGTTTGCGTTCTCCTCCATTGTATTTATTCATCTCTTCAATCGTTTTTGGCTCGTGGGGATTCTCATATCTAGGTATTAATTTATCAATTATCAGAATAAAAAATATACCAGAAAGGAAGGATATTAAAGTTATAGATGAAGCATAAAATTCATCTTGGTATGCAAATATTAAAGATTCTTTGCTTTTTGCCATAATCTCAACAAAAGAAACGTAAATCATCACACCCGCAGAAAAACCTAACGAAGCAGATAAAAATCTTTTACTAGTTTTTTTTGCAAAAAATGCCATTACGCTACCAATACCTGTTGAAAGACCGGCAAATGCCGTAAGCGCCAATGCAAAAAAAATATTTGAAGTATTGTATTCCATAAATTTTTTAGTGTAATTAATAAGCTAATTTTAATATTTCTAAAACATCATTTGGATAAAGTTTTTTTACCTTCCCAAGAGTAGGACTTTCAAAAGCATTTTTTGCTAAAAATTCCAATTCTTCAAATTTAATGCCAATTTCACTTAAAGAGACTGGAGCTTTCCATACTTTTAACTTATTTTTAAATGAAGAGATAGCTTCATCAACCTGTTCAGTGTTCCAAATATCTTTTGCCCATCTGTTAAAAGTCGCTTGGTTCTCTTTCTGAGCATATTTTATCCAGGCGGGAAAAACGATACCCAGTCCTGTTCCGTGAGCTATTTTGGGATGAACGGCACTTAATGAATGTTCAATACTATGGCATGCCCAATCGCCACCAATTCCAGATGAAGATATGCCGTTTAATGCTAATGTTGCCGCCCAAGCTAAATTAGCTCTTGCATTATAATCTTTTTCATCAGATTGAAGGGCATCAACACATTTTATTACTGCTCTCATTAACGATTCATCTAAAGCCATTGTAACTTCCTGATTTTTGCCAACAAAATATGCTTCCATAACGTGAGACAAAATATCAATAGCACCGTTAACAGTTTGTTCCCAAGGCAGAGTTGATTGAATTTCTGGGTCAATAATTGAAGTTATTGGTCTAAGTAATTGATTAGTTAAAGATAGTTTTTTTTGAGTATCCTCGTTAGAAAGGACTGCTGATGAATTCATTTCTGAACCAGTTGCAGAAATAGTAAGCACTGTAAAAACAGGTAATGCTTTTGAAATAGTTATTTCTTTTTGGTATGCATCCCAGATATTATCAACGAAAACTCCAGCAGCAACTGATTTAGCTTCATCAATGACCGAACCTCCTCCGATTGCTAATATACCGTTTAATCCTATCTCTTTTATTATTGCAATAGCTCTGTTTGTATGTTCTAATGTAGGATTGGCACGAACATCCCATAATTCAAACCATTCTATATCATTTTCTTGTAAAGAATGAACAACCTGCTCATATACTCCATTTCTCTTTATAGAACCAGAGCCAGCAAGTAAAAGGACTTTATTGATATTTTGATTTTTTATGGAAATTCCTATTTGATTTATAGTTCCTTTTCCAAAAATTATTTTTGTCGGATTGTGAAAAATGAAATTTTGCATATTTAATAATTTGGTTATTTGTTATTGAGTTATTGTATTATTTATTTTTAATTTATTAATTAGATATTAATTTGATTATAACGAAACACATACAATTTATTTTAATATTTTAATTTCTAATTTAAAAAAAACCTCACCTTACGTATTCCCCTTTTGAGAGCTGATGTTACCCAAATTAATTTGGATATGTCTAATTATTTCATTATATTGCATATAAATAATATGTAATTTTTATAACGGTTTTACTATGATTGAAGAGCATGTTGAAAATACTTTAAAACTTATTAAAAAGCCTTTTAAACAACTTTATAAACCTCAATTGCAAGGGCTTGCCGAATCTATTGTGTCGTTCTTTTACAACCATAAAAGATTTTCTATTAGAGAAATTGCTTCTCATCTACTTGGAGATACTAATGTTAAACATAAAACTAAAAGATTAATTAACTTTCTTGATAATTTAAATATTGATTTAAATTTCTGGAAATCTGTTATCATTCTTATTTTTACTTTACCTAACTTTAAATTAAATATGAGAAAACATATTACTATTTTAGTTGATGCTACCACATTGAAAGATGATGTCTGGATTCTATCTGCCTGCATTAGCTACCAAGGACGTTCTATTCCTATTTTTATGAAAACTTGGAAGTATCCAAATAAAACTTATGATTATTGGAAAAGAGCTGAAATTTTCTTAAAAGAACTTAGAGAAATTCTACCGCCTAATAGAAAATTTGTCATAGTTGCTGACAGAGGTTTTCAAGGAATTGAAATGTATTTAATCCTTAAAAAATATAGTTTTGATTATATAATTAGATTAAATGATAATTATTATGTAAGAGAAGATGGAGAAAATGAATATATTGACCTATCCTTATTTGATGCAGGTTTTTATCATGAAATAGAGTTAAGTAAAATGAGCAAAATGAAAACAAATCTAGCAATATCAGCATTAAAAAAAGAAGAAGGTAGAAATAAGAAATTTTACGTGATGACGAGTTTAAAGAAGGAAGATACACCAATAGAAGAATATGCAAGACGGATGTGGATAGAAGAAACATTTAAAGACTTGAAAAGTGAATTAGGATTGGAAGATTATACGAAGAAAATCCCTCAAAAAGAAAGGTTAGAAAAATGCATAATTATTAGTTCAATAAGCTATGCAATACAGATATGTATAGGCAGGAAAATAGCTATTCCAAAGAGTGAAGAGCATAAAACTTCCGTATTGAGAAGATTTAAGAACGCATTTATTACACAATATAGAACAATAAGCAGTGTATATAAAAAAGTTATTATGTCTTTTAATGTTGCTATATATAGAAATATGTTTTTATTTAATTATATTAAAGGGTAACGTCAAGGGAAAGGGGAGGTGTATTATACTTGATTTTAACACTTTAATTCTTTAATATTTATTCATAAATTACAATAAGGACGACTACTTGGAAGTTAAGGAATTATCCGTATTAATTAATTTCTTATTTCCGTGACATTACTCTCAAGAGTGGAATGCGTAAGGTGAGACATTAACAAATAAGAATAAGATATTAAAAAAGTTAAAAAACTACTTTTTATCATTTTTTTTTGTTAATTTGAATGTTAGTATGTTATACTATTGTGAAAACTATGTGGAAAAGTTATGAAATTGTATGCAGATTTGCATATACACACAATCCATTCTGATGGAATCCTGAATCCAGCCAAAATCTTTGATATGGCTGAAAAGATTGGATTGCGAGCAATCAGTATAACTGACCACGATACTGTTGATGGATGCCGTGAAGCTCGTTCACTTAAGAATCATTATAACATTGAATTTATTGATGGTATTGAACTTAGTTGCTTTCAATATGGTCGTGAATATCATCTATTAGGTTATTTTATAGATATAAATAATAATTCACTATTACAGCATTTGGAACAGTTCCGTGCTGCCAGATACAGAAGAGGACTAAAAATTATAGAAAAAATTCGAAATCTTGGATTGGATTTAACTTTTGAGGAAGTTCTTGATAAAGCTGGAGATGCCCCCATCGCCCGACCTCATTTTGCTATGGCTTTAGTTGATAAGAGAATTGTAGATAACTATAAAGATGCGTTTATTCTGTATTTAGCTGATGGCAGGCCATGTTATGAGCCAAAACAACAGTTTCCTATTACGAAAGCAAAGAAGCTAATTAACGAAGCTGGTGGAGTGTGTATCCTTGCTCATCCAGCACGAACACTTTCTCAGCAAACTCTCTTTGATATTATCGAACTCGGCATTGATGGAATTGAGGTTATTCACCCAACTCACGATTCTGAACTTCAAAAATTCTATCACAACGTTTGCACCCAATACTGGCTTTTAGAAACTGGTGGCTCTGATTTCCACGGCACTCGTGATTATGACTATGACAATTTCGGAAAATTTGTCATCCCGCTTTCTGCTGTTGATTCTATAAGAAACCATACATTAAACCGCCTTTATTAAAATACCATTGACAAGCCCAATAGAAAATATCGCTTCTATTTTAAATCAAAAACATTCTAAAAAGTCTAATTTTGCACTATCTGTTTTTATTGTATTGTCATTAATAGGTTTAGCAAGTATAGTACTCACAATATACTATGGATTAGGACTTTGGGGAATATCCAATGAAGCATTCTGGGGAATTTCAATAGTTAATTTCGTTTACTGGATAGGAATTGCTCACGCCGGGACTTTAATTTCTGCTATTCTTTTACTTTTTAATCAAAAATGGAGAAGCTCAATTCATAGAATTGCAGAAACTTCTACTATTATTGCTGTGATTTGTGCCGGATTATTTCCGCTACTTCACACTGGAAGACCCTGGTTTGCTCTTTACTGGCTGTTTCCATATCCTAACCAAATGGGGATTTGGGTAAATTTCCGCTCCCCGCTCATCTGGGATTACTTTGCTATTCTTTCTTATTTCATTGTGTCCTTACTTTTTTGGTATTTATCGCTCATACCAGATTTGTTTTTATTAAAAAATAAAGTACATTCAAAATTTTTAAAAAAAATATATTCCTTTTTCAGTGCTTCCTGGATCGGCTCAACCTCTCAATGGAGTTTTCATAATAAACTTTATATTTTATTTGCTGGGCTTGCAACAGCACTTGTTATTTCACTTCATTCCATTGTTTCGCTTGATTTCGCTGTAACACTTCAGCCGGGCTGGCATTTAACGCTTTTCCCACCTTACTTTGTTGCTGGTGCAATTTTTTCCGGTTGTGCTTTGCTTATCATTATTCTTAATATTACAAATTATGTTTACGAACTAAATCATTTTATTACTGAGGAACAATTTGAAAAAATAAATAAAGTAATTCTTGCTACTTCATTAATAATTACTTTTTCTTACTTACTAGAAATTTTCTATATTTTCTACAATGGAAATGAATTGGAAAAGGAAATTTATTCAAGAAGGATTTGTGTTGAAAATTCAGTATTTTTTATTTTAATGATATTTTCTAATTCAATATTGCCTAATCTCTACTGGTCAAAGCGGCTAAGAAAAAGTAGATTGACTATGTTAATTGTTTCTATTTTTATTTGTGTAGGAATGTGGCTAGAAAGGTATTTGATTATTTTACCTGTAATAAAAAGTAACTGGCTCGATGGGACTTATAGCGTTTATTCTCCTACGCTTATTGAATTATTAATTTTTATTGGAGCATTCGGATTTTTCTGTTCTGCTTTTATACTTTTTACAAGGATTTTACCAGCTATTCCAATTTATGAAAGATTAGGAAAGGATAATTAATGTTCGTATTAATGAAATTTCAGGATATAAAGAAGCTTTCCGAATTTATTATCGAAATAACTTCAATTAAATATAAAAATATTGAAATATTTTCGACTAATCCAAATAACTACTTAAAAATGAAGAACAGCAAGACGATTTCTATTGTTTGTTTTATCTTTTCCATTTTAGCCCTTATTTTCTCGCTTTATTTTCAATATTGGACTAGCGCTATTGATTACCGAATTAATTATGGAAGTGATACTTTTTTTTCAATTATTTATTCTCTGCCTATAACATTTGAAATTGTAATTCTGATTAGTTCAGTAGCTTCTTTTATCACTTTTTTTATTTTGTTTAGAAAAAAAAGATTTCCTGAATATATTTTAAACAGAATCAATTTTGATGAAAATCCGGATATTCTCTTTTTAGCTTTGGAATTAGATGAAAATTCCTTCCAAAAATTTGAAGAAAAAGCAAAAGAATATAGATTTGAAGTTGTTAGCACTAATAAATAAGATAAAACAAAACAATACAAGTAAGTTTAGTGTTATAAATCTTTTCTAAAATCAGAAATTCCTTACCAATCATACGAACAATAAGTTGTTCGAATAACTTCAGAACTCCTTACTCCTCGTAGTTTTGTATTTCGCAGTCTTGTTATTCAGAACCTCCTGATAAAGCAAATGCTTTATTTAAATGGAGATGACATATTTTAAACTTCCGCAAAGTTAAGAAACTTTACGAAAGTGAAATTCTTCTTACTTTGCGAAAGTTTCTTAACTTTCGTAAAATTTTATTAAAGTAACGATGTCATTGGCAACCCCCCAGATAAAGAAAGACCTTTATTTAATAAAGATGACATAACTTAACACAGTCATTCTGAAGCACAGCGAAGAATCCAGAATATTTCCTTTAAACCACTATTCTCTGGATTCTTCACAACGCTTCAGAATGACCGACAAAAGCAAAGATGTCATTGGTAACGAAATAAAGAATCTCAATATTAGTAAAGAACCTTCCGATGGTTTTTTCTTGTAATATTAACTTGTTGATAATATGGTTATAAGAGAAGGTATCAATCCACGAGTTACCTCCTGGATTGATTATAAAGGTAGTCTCGTTTTTACAATAATGATTTGCTTTATTTTCGAAAAGTTTCTTAAATTTGTGAAAGTTGATAATAATAAATAACTAAATAAAATTAGAAAATAAAATGCAAATATATCTGTATAATTCGCTTTCACGCACAATTGAAGAATTTAAACCAATAAAAGATAATTTAGTCCGAATGTATTCCTGCGGACCTACTGTTTATAACTACGCTCATATCGGAAATATGCGCGCATTTCTCTTTGCTGATTTATTGCAAAGGGTGCTTAGAACGGTTGGTCAGCACAAAGTGCATTGGGTAATGAATATCACAAATATTGATGACAAAACTATTCGCGATAGCAAACTTGGAAGCGAACTTTGGAAAACAGAAATGGGTGAGCAAACTACTTTACTACTCAATAATTTACTTAAATTCACCAAATACTACGAAAATGAATTTTTAAAAGATATTTCACTGCTTGGTATTGATTTAAAGCACCTATACGCAATGCCGAAAGCAACTGAATATATTGAATCAATGCAAAAACTGATTTTAAACATAATTGAACGCGGTTTTGCTTATATTTCAAATGGTTCAGTTTATTTCAACGTAATGAAATGGAACGAAACAGATAAATACGGAAAATTATTCAATATAGATTTTGAGAATTTTAAAGCATGCACCCGAATTGACAGCGACCAATACGAACGCGAGCAGGCAAACGACTTTGCTCTTTGGAAAGCAAGAAAAGAAGATGAGCCATACTGGGAATTTAGAATAGAGAGTCAAATTTGCGATGGACGTCCGGGCTGGCATATCGAATGCTCTGCAATGGGCGCAGAACTGCTCGGTGTTCCATTCGATATTCACACTGGCGGAATTGATTTAAAATTTCCACACCATGAAGACGAAATTGCACAAAGTAAAGCCGGTTATGGAGTTGAACCAACGGCGGTTTGGTGCCATAATGAATTTCTCGAAGTTGATGGAACAAAAATGAGCAAATCAGCCGGTAACTTCTTTACATTAAGAGATTTATTGGAAAAAGGATTAGACCCGATAGACATACGCTTTGCAATTCTTTCTGCTCATTACAGTTCTGTTTTCAACTTTACTTTTGATGGAATTGCAGCTTCAAGAAAAGCACGACTACGCGTTCAGGACTTTATTTACTCTTTATTTGATGAACAGGATTTTAACGTAAAACAAAATGATTTTACTTTACACACTGAATTAATTAAATCACTTAAAAATGAGGTGTTTTGCCATTTAGCAAATAATTTGCATACCCCAAAAGCACTTGCTTCGCTTTTCAGTTGGCTTAACAATCATAGCATTGAACAATTATCGAATGAAGAGAAAGCAGATTTAATTACATTTTTCATTGAAATAAATAATGTTTTTGTTGCCTGGAAAATCCAAAAGCAAGAAAAAGAAAATACAATACCAAAAGAAATAACAGACATAGCAGACTTGCGACTAAAAGTAAGACGCGAAAAGAATTTTAAAGAATCAGATGTTTTGAGGGATAAATTATTAAGTTTAGGTTATTCAATAAAAGATAACAAAGATTCTTATACTTTAGAAAAAATCTAATGTTTGCAACTAGCTTACACAATAAGATATTAAGATGGCTAAATTATATACTTGCATTTTCTGGTATTGCTTCATTAATTTCTATTCTTGCTGTAACTGGATTTTACTTAGACGCCAGCGAGTTGAATTTTTTTAAAGTAATAATCAAAATTATCGTCATTTTTTATATTGTTCAAGAAGTAATCCGGCTTATCCTTTCAAAAAATGTTTTTAACTATTTGATTTCGCGTTGGTTTGAAAATATATTAGCAGTTTTTTTATTTTTTGATTTAGTCTTTCCAGATTTATTTTTAAACATTTTTT
Source organism: uncultured Hyphomicrobiales bacterium (assembly GCA_964498585.1). GTDB lineage: Bacteria > Bacteroidota > Ignavibacteria > Kapaibacteriales > UBA2268 > JAAYJM01. The sequence goes on along the minus strand of CAZCHH010000028.1, from coordinate 35,255 downwards.
CAAATCTTCTGCCACATTTGAACTTATTACAAATAACAATGATTTATCTGGGGATTATGCTACTCGGAATAATATTATCTGTTGTAACTAAAGCTTTGCGGCACAGCGAGTTTATATCTAAACTTAAACTGAATCCTGGAGCTGTTTTCTTAATTAGCTTTGCTTTTATTATAATTACCGGAACTCTTTTGCTTCTTCTGCCAAAAGCTGTTCCTTATGGAAAGACACTATCTTTTGTTGATGCACTATTTACCTCAACGAGTGCCGTTTGCGTTACTGGGCTTACAACAGTTGATACTTCGAGCAGCTTTACTGCATTAGGAAAATTTATCATTATGCTGCTAATTCAGGTTGGCGGGCTTGGAATAATGACTCTTACTACTTTCTTTGCAGTTTTTTTAACTGGTGGGGTCTGCTATAAAGTAAAACTTATGATGAAAGATTTGCTCGATCAGGATAGTATTGGTGCTGCATCTTCATTACTGTTTCGTATTACTGTATTTACTTTAGCAATCGAAACTGTTGGCGCTTTGCTGCTTTATCTTTCTCTTGGAGGAACGTTTTCCAATCCAAATTATAGTTTTATCTATACTTCTGTTTTCCATTCAGTATCTGCATTTTGTAATGCCGGCTTTTCTCTTTTTAAATTAAATTTGATGGATGTTTCTACCCAATACAATTATAATTTTCTTGCCGTTATTATGTCTCTTATCGTTCTGGGCGGATTGGGCTTCCCTGTTCTTAACAATATAGCAACTCTTAATCCATTCAATAGAAAATCGAAACGATTACGTTATCAACTAACAATTTCAAGCAAAATTGTTATTATCACAACGTTTTGCTTAATTGTTTCAGGAACAATAATTTTCTTTTTTTCAGAACCTTTTTCAGCGAATAATTCAATGGGTTTTTACGAAAGATATCTTCATTCTGTTTTTCTTTCAATTACAGCAAGAACTGCCGGTTTTAATTCTGTTCCTACTGAACTTCTAGCAACTTCATCAGTTTTTATATTAATATTGCTTATGTGTATTGGTGGTTCTTCCGGTTCAACTGCCGGCGGAATAAAAACAGCTACATTTTCTATAATTATCTTAACTTTATGGAATTTACTCAAGGGAAAAGATAAAGTTGAGATTTTTAATCGTCAAATAGCTGAAGAAACAATACGAAAAGCTCTCATTATTGTTTTTACTTCAATATCCATTCTATTTATTGGTTTTATGATTTTATTGTTTTTAGAACCATATAAAAATCCTATAGATTTACTTTTTGAAGCTACATCAGCATTAGGCACAGTTGGATTATCAAGAAATTTAACTTTTTATTTGCAAACGCCAAGTAAATATATTATAATTTTACTTATGTTTATAGGAAGAATAGGAACACTTACTTTTCTTTTGTCATTTGCACATTTACCAATTCATTATAGATATACCCTTCCTAAAGAGAATGTTTTGATTGGATAATTTGTTGGAAAATTGAATTTTGGAAGCAGCTTAAAAGCTAAGAAAAAATAACAATTCCCTAATAAGATAAAAAAGATGTTCAATTCTTCCACAGGAAAATGAAGAAATCGTTTCCAAATTTCTTGCTGCCAATCAGGATTTTAAGCCAGACCCACTGAAGCCGGTTTTTGAAGCGAATAATGTTTTTATTGATTTTTTGAATGAAAATGATTATTTTGTAACACTTTTACCATCAAATTTTAATTGTGATGGTTTCTTTATTGCACGACTTAAAAAAAATTGGAGCTAATGATGAATAACACATATAAAAATATAAAAAACTTTATTTTCGATTTTGGAAACGTTCTTTACGAAGTTCAGCATAATAATATGATATACGGACTTGCAAAACTGAGCGGCAACAACATAATTCAAACATCAAACCGTAAAGAATTAATGAATGATGTTATTTATGATAAATTTGAAAAAGGTGAAATTAGCAGAAATGACTTTTTGAATTATTTAAAAAACAAATTTGAAATCAAAGCAAGCAATGAAGATATTATTGAAGTATGGGATTCCTGTTTGATTGGGCTTTATGATTTTTCACATAATGCAATTCTTGAATTTAAAAAATTTGGCAAAGTTGCAATGCTCAGCAATACAGATGAAATACATCACGAATATTTTTCAAATCAGTGCGCTGATTTCTTCAATCTATTCGATAAACTGTATTTTTCACATTTGATTCATAAAAGAAAACCAGATTTAGATATATATGAATATGTGCTGGAAAATTCTGGTTTCATTGCAGAAGAAACCTTATTCATTGACGATTTGGAAGCAAACATCGAAGCCGCCCGGAAAGTCGGTATGAATACTTATTGGCTAAGCAAAGATAACACTATATTGGATTTGCTTAATTTTTTTGAGTAGGAATTGGGAATCGGGAATTAGGAATTGGGAATTAGGTTATTGGGTTATTGGGTTAGTAGGTTAGCAGGTTCAGAACTCCTGATGCCTCGTAGTTTGCTATTTCGCAGTCTTGTCATTTCGAAACGAAGTGAGAAATCTCACAACTCCTTGCTACCAGATAGTTTGAGATTCCTCACTTCGTTTCGGAATGACACTTTAATTATATTTATGAAAGCAACTTGGTATAACTTTACGAAAGTGAAGAGTGAGAAGTCATATACAAAACGTTTTAGTGAAATAATATAAATATTTAATCGTATATTATTTAAAATAATTATAGGTAAAAAAATGATAGCAAATGAATTTGAACAGATTGTTGACAACTTTAATCATCTTGATTTAGATAATCAAGAGTATTTATTCAATATTTTTCAAAAACAGATAATAGAGAAAAAAAGAGCAAACTTAATTGATGATATAAATAAAGCTGAAAACAACATCCTTGCAGGAATTTTCAAGACTGGTTCAGTTGAAGAACTATTAGCGGATATTGAAAATGATTAATATTATCTGGGAAGAGTCTTTTACTAAAAAGATAAAGAAATTAATTAAAAACCAACCTGATTTAAATGAAAGAATTTTTGATAAAATAAGATTGTTTAGTGAAAACCAATTTGAACCAAGTTTAAAAACCCATAAACTATCCGGAACTTTATCAAATTACTGGGCTTTTAGCATTGATTATTATTATAGAATAGTATTTAGGTTTGGAAAAAACAATCAAGTATTTTTTATTTCAATTGGTTCTCACGATGAAGTTTACTAATTTTTAAACGAAGAAAAGAATATAGAATAAATAAAGCGATAGAAACTTTCGCAAAATTAAGAAAATTACGAAAGTGAAGAGTGAGAAGTCATACTATCAACAAGTTGATAGCATGACTGAAAAGTACTGTCATTCTGACGAATGTCAGAATCCATCTTGAAAAAAGTTCCGAAGATGTCCCACATTTCGGAGATGTAGGACATCTGGCTTTTAAAACTTTCGCAAAGTTAAGAAAATTACGAAAGTGAAGAGTGAGAAGTCATACTATCAACAAGTTGATAGCATGACTGAAAGAGAAAAAACAAAAATATTCAACTAAATAAATTTAAACAAAACACAATAACGAATATTAATAACCTAATAACCTAATAACCTAATAACCTAATAACCTAATAACTTAATAACCTAATAACCAAGTAACCTAATAACCCAGCAGCCAAACAAGGAGAAAAATAATGCCCGAAGAAAATTCAATATATATCGTCCTCATAATCGTCTTAATAACTTGGCTTGGAATAGCTATTTCATTATTTGGAATTGACAGAAAGCTAAAGAAGATTGAGAAGAAAATTTCTGAAATAAATAAAAATGAAAATATATGAAAAAATCATACATTGCAGCTATTGGTATCGGAATCATTTCTATTGTTATTGCTCTTGTGCTCTTTAATTCCTATTCAATTGAATATGCCGATATAGCAACAGCAAAAAAAACAGGGAAAAAGCTGCAAATACTTGCTTCGCTTGATTCTTTAACTGAACCAAAATACGATGCAACATCAAACATATTTACTTTCATAATGAAAGACGAAAAGCAAGAAACAGCAAGAGTTATTTATGACGGCGCTCCACCAAATAATTTTAAATTAGCAAGATTTTTTGTAGTTAAAGGAGAATACAGAGATACTGCGTTTTATGCAAGCGAAATCTACACCAAATGTCCTTCAAAATATGAAGCCGATGGAATGGAGTTGGAGTAATGCTATACTTATTTTCAAAATAAAATACACTCATACAAAAGAAGAAAACCGCAATTCTATGCTTGAAGAGTTGGTAATGAATTTTAACAGAAATACTGAAACTATCAGTAAAGCAAATACTTTTATTTCTAAGCAATTACAATTATTTTAATTAGTGATTATTATGCCCAATTTTATAAATTATATAGAAAACTTTAATTTACAAGAAAATTCCTTGTTTTTTGATAATGAAAAATGTTCTACTCGTATTGAGAATTTTAAATATAATGGATTTATAATATTTTAAAAATTTGTAAATTTGATATTGATTTTTTTAAAATTAAAAAAGATATAAAATGCTTTTCCCAGAAAATAACATAAAGGATTTAAATACTTCTATTCGTAAAAGAAAGAAAAATGTAATTTATAATCAATACTTCACACCATTTGAAGCAATAAATTATTCATTAAAAATAATTAAAAATGAAACTTTTTCAAATATTATTGACCCTTCTGTAGGAGATGGTAACTTTATTAATATTGCAAAAAAATATTGGAATAAATCTAATTTCTATGGTATTGATATTGATGAAAATTTTAGAACAGAAGAATTCAATTTTATTTTAGGAAATAGTTTAAATAAAGAAATATGGGAAAATAATTCATTAAAACAGATTAAAGAAAATGGAGGATTTGATTTAGCATTTGGAAATCCACCTTATTCTAGTTGGTTTGATAAAATCACTGATAAACTTGTTTTACAAAACTTTGAAATTGCTAATGGGCTTACAAGCGTTAGCATAGAAATACTTTTTATTGAATTATTTATTAGAATAACAAAAAATAATGGTTTTATTTTAATTGTTTTGCCAGATGGTATTTTAGGAAATCCACAGAATAAATTTGCAAGAGATTATATATTAAAACGCAGTGAAATAAAACATATTATCAATCTTCCAAGAAATATTTTTCAAAACACATCTGCAAAAACTAGCATTTTAATTCTTCAAAAAAAAGAAAACATTACTGACAATTTAAATTATGAAATAAATATCCATGACTTTAAGAATAATACTAAATTTACAAAAAATAAAAAAGATGTTATCAATCGTTTTGATTTTAATTTTTTAATTTATAAAACTAATTTTAAAACAGTTTTTGAAAAAAAGCAAATTATTAACTTTATTAGTGATATTAAGACCGGCAAAACAAAGTATGGAAAAGAAAGAGTATTCGAACAAAGCGGAATAAGATTTTTACATGCTAATAATATCACAAACTTCGGAGTTAATTATTCAAAATATGAAAAATTTATTTCCATTGATTCTAAAATGTTTAATCAAAATGCCTTAACAAATGTTGCTGACATTCTTTTTGTAAGAGTTGGAGCTGGATGCGCTGGACGGGTAGCTATAATTGATTCTTCAGATAAAATTGGAGTTGCATCTGACTATTTGTTTATTGTCAGAACAACTAATATTGACCCTTTCTATCTTACTTTACTTTTAAATACTGACATTTGTCAAAATGAAATAAATAAATTAAAACATGGTGTTGCTGCAATAAGTATTAACAAAAAAGAGTTGCAACAACTTGAAATACCAATCATTGAAAAAGATTATCAGTGCTATTTTTCAAACAAATACAAATCTGTACTTAGCTCACAAAACATTAGTGAATATTATTTACTGAAAGAAGAGTTACAAAGCTTTTTAATTAAAGGAAAGTTAAAATATGATTAAAAAAAAAGTTAATTGAATTTGCTGTTAAATCAGTTGATTATTTAAATAATGAGAAATTAAAATATACTGTAGGAAAATATAATCTAGAACTATCTACAAGAACGATTTCTGATGTCATAGAGAAATATTTGGTTAATTATGCTATTGATTAATTCGGAAAAGAGAATATTGAGTTTGGTAATTACAATGGCTATGATGTTATTATTCTTAATATATTCAAAAACAAAATTTATGTAAATATTAAAACAAATTTAACTAATCAGCATCTTGATGCGTCATGGCTTGCAAGTGCTTCTGTTATTGATAGATTTGTAGCATCAGGAATATGCAGTTACTTATATTGCATTAAACTTGAATATTCTAAAGAATCATCATTTATTAGGTTTCTGAATGGAAAAGTTGCTGGTCCCGTTTCGCAATTAAATTTAATCAAATTTACAAAAGGCGAAATTTCTCAATTTAAAATTAGAACCGAATTGAATGGAACTCATTATCATATATTAAACAACGATTATGAATAAATTGAATAAAAAAACAATAGTTAAATTCACTGAATCAAAAATAATTTAGTTGTTTTTTGAAAATTGCTCGAAGCGTTGGTAATGAATTTTAACAGAAATACTGATACTATCAGTAAAGCAAATACTTTTATTTCTAAACAATTACAATTATTTTAAATAGCGATTATTATGCCCAATTTTATAAATTATATAGAAAACTTTAATTTACAAGAAAATTCCTTGTTTTTTGATAATGAAAAATGTTTTACTCGTATAGAGAATTTTAAATATAATGGTTTTTCAATTCCAAAATATATAAATGAGTTTTGGACTGCAAAGCAAAGACAGGCAAACTCATTACACGAAGTTTCTTATCGCGCTTGCTTTAAACCACAATTACCTCGTTTTTTTATTGAAATATTAACCAAAGAAAAAGATACTATTTACGACCCTTTTTCTGGTAGAGGAACAACCGCATTAGAAGCATCTTTGCTAAATAGAAGAATTATTGCAAATGACATTAATCCATTAAGTTTAGTTCTTCTTAAACCACGTCTTAATCCTCCAACAATTTTAGAAATCAATAATAGATTAAACGAAATTATTTTTTCTAATGATTTAACAAGCGATATTGACCTATCAATGTTTTACGATGAAAAAACATTATCTGAATTAGTTTCTTTAAAAAATTATTTAATAGAAAAAAAAGAAAATAATTCCGAAGATGAAGTGGATAGTTGGATTAGAATGATTGCTACAAACCGCTTAACAGGTCATTCCAAAGGTTTCTTTTCTGTTTTTACTCTACCGCCTAATCAAGCTGTTTCGCAAAAAAGCCAAGTCAAAATCAATGAAAAAAGGCAACAAACTCCTGAATATAGAAATATAAAAAATCTTATTTTTGATAAATCACGACAGTTATTAAGTGGTATTAATTCTAATATTAGAAAAATGCTATCTGATAATTTTATATATTCTTTACTTTTAAATTCAGATGCCCGCAATACGCCACAAATAAATGACAACTCAATTTCTCTAACTGTAACTTCACCTCCATTTTTAGATATTGTTCAATATGCTGATGATAATTGGTTACGGCTTTGGTTTAATAATTTAAATGCTGATGAAATATCAAAAAACATTGTTATGGCTAAAACTGAAGACGAGTGGCACAATTTTATTTTTGATGTTTTCAAAGAACTTTTCCGTATAACTAAACCCTATGGTTATATAGCTTTTGAAGTTGGAGAAGTAAAAAATGGAAAAGTAAAATTAGATGAAATTGTTGTGAGTATTGGAATTAAAGTTGGTTTAAACTGCCTCGGCATTATTATTAATGAACAAATTTTTACAAAAACATCAAATATCTGGGGTGTAAAAAATAACGACAAAGGCACAAATACAAATAGAATTGTTATATTTCAAAAAGGAAGCTAATATGAAAAAATGTGTTTTAGAAGAAAAATTGAATAATTATGAAAATATTGTAAGGTCAATTATTGAAACTTTCAATAATATTGATTTTCATATTATCGTAGAAACCACTATTCATAAAAAAATTCACAAATTTGACTCCAAAAACAAGTTTGATAACGATTTAATTAATGATTTGAAATTAATTATAAATGATTTTGCTAAATCTTATTCAAAAGAACCAATTACATTTGATATTTACAAAGAACTCGTTAAACCTCCAAAACCAAAATCTTTTAGGAATAATGAAATTGGAATATTTGCAGACAAACTTATTTCTTCAAAATTTGAAGAGTTAAAACACAAATTAAAAATAATTGAAAAATTTGAAAGATTAAATCTAAATGGTTATCCAGATGAAGTAATTTTCGATAAACAAGGTAGAACAACTTACTTAGAAGTAAAAACAACTTCAAGAAGAGAAACTGGTTCGCCACGTGATTTTTTCTTTTCTCCACTCACCAACTCCAAAAAGAAAATTACTGATGATGCCCGCCATTTGCTGCTCTGCTTCGATATTGATGAAATTGAGGAAAAACACTTTTTAATTACCGGCTGGTGTTTAATTGATTTGTTTGATGTAAAAGTAACGATGAAACCAGAATTTAATACAAATAATTTAGAACTATACAAACAGAAACACATAATTTACGAGCAAACCTTTAACTAAACCCAAAAACACTATGATTGGAAAATTTCTTATATTTATTTCGTTTGCATTAGCTTTGGCTTCCTCTTATTTCTTCTTTTCTGCAAACAAAGATGAAAAGAAAATCAAGAATGCAAGATTTGTTTACTACATTGCCTCTTTTGGCATTTTGCTCAGCTCTGCCCTACTTCTTATAAATATATTAAACCATAATTTCCAATACACATATATTTACAGCTATTCATCGAAAGAACTTTCCTTTTCCCTGCTTCTGTCAACGTTTTGGGCTGGACAGGAAGGTTCTTATCTGCTGTGGAACTTATGCACCGCAATTGTTGGCGTTTTTTTTATAAAAAGTATAAAAGGCAAGTCATTAGAACCAATAGCAATGGGAATATATTCCTTGATGTTTGCTTTTATGCTTATTATCCTTATAACTAAAAGCCCTTTTGAATTTGTATGGGAAACATTTACTGAAAGCAACTTGCAAGCAGGTTTCACACCTGAAAATGGCAGAGGGCTAAACCCAATATTAGAGAATTTTTGGATTATTATCCACCCCCCTATTTTGTTTATTGGATACGCTCTCCTTTCTGTTCCTTTCTCAATTTGCTTTGCTTCCTTATGTAAAAAAGAATATGAAGAATGGAACGAACTTGCGTTGCCATGGACAAATATTTCTGGTGCTGTTCTCGGTTTGGGGCTTATGCTCGGTGGCTTCTGGGCTTACGAAACGCTTGGATGGGGCGGTTTCTGGGGCTGGGACCCAGTTGAAAATTCTTCTCTTATTCCCTGGATGCTTGTTGTAGCTCTTGCTCATACTCAACTTGTCCAAAAGAAATCCGGCGGAATGCGAAAAACGAATTACATTTTAGCAATCCTCACATTTGTTTTTGTGATTTACTCTACTTTCCTTACGCGCAGCGGAGTTTTAAGCAATATTTCTGTTCATTCATTTATTGACCCCGGTAAAATCATTTATGCTATTCTTCTTGCATTTCTACTGCTTTTCTTTCTTTTGGGAATCGCTTTATTCTTCATTAGATTTAAAAATATTCCAAAAGCAGAAAGTTCCTACAAATTAACAAGCCGCTCATTCCTAATCGTTTTTGGAACGATTGTTATTCTTGTTTCCACTTTCATAATTGCTTACGGAACAAGCTTCCCAATCATTACAAGCATTTTAGGAACGTTGCAATCAATGGATGTTTCATTTTATGACAAGATGAATTTCCCGTTCATTATTCTTATGATGATTTTAAACGGACTTTCACTTTTTTTCGCTTGGAATGGAAATTTAAAGAGTAAACTATTAAAGCAATTAGCAATTCTTTCTGCAATTACAATCATTATTACAGCTATTCTTGCTTTTACGGCACTTGACCAATGGGCATACATTGTTTTAGCTTTTTCCGCGATTTTTTCTATAGTTTTAAATTTATTTATTCTGTTTAAAAAATTAGAAAAACAATCAAGCAAAATAGGTGCTTATTTATCTCATATCGGTATTGCTCTACTTTTTCTCGGCGTGATTGGCTCTGGTGGCTATTCTCAATCCGAGCATTTAATTTTACCAATCGGAGCAAGCGGTGAAAAGTTGGGATATAAAATCACTTTCAAAGGAAAAACTCAAATTGAAAAAAATAAAAAAGACAGGGAAAAATTTACATATAATGTTGAAATTGAAAAAGATGGAAAGAAAACAGAACTGCATCCTATTGTAAATTGGAGCAGCTTTAACGAATGGCAATATCCATTTTTCGAGCCGAGCATAAAAACTTCGTTTTTTGAAGATATTTACGTTTCACCAAAATCTGTTGAAAACGATACTTCTTTTCAAAGAGTTGATTTGTTTGAAAATGAAACTGCGATTTGCACCGCCGATTCTATGCTTAAAATGAGATTGATTTCTCTTGATACTTCTAAATTAGATGTAATGCAAGATGGTTTCAGAAAAGTCTTTGCTACTGTTGTTGAATTTAAAAAAGCATCTCAGATTATTCGAGATACTCTTTATACTGTTTTAAACGTAGAAAAAAACTTATATAATCCTGTTTGGTATTCAATATCTGGAACAAATGTCCGTATTGGATTGGTAGAATGTAATTTCGATAACAACACTTTCAGAGCTACTTATAAATTTGCACGCGAAATATTTACTTTGGAAATAGCTCGGAAGCCATTTATTAATTTTGTTTGGCTCGGAACAATCGCAGTTGTAGTCGGATTTTTCTTAGCAATGTATAGTAATATAAAAGAAAGAAGAAATATTTAAAAAAATATATTACTATGCAAATCGTTTTAAAATAAATTTTATAATAAAAAATACGGAGAAAAAATGTATAAAAAATTTAATATCTTCTTAGGAGCATTAGCAGTATTTGGGCTCTTATCAATTGGTGCTTGCTCAAGCAATAGCGATGAAGACAGCAGCGATTTCAAACGTCCTGTTTTGGTAGAAGAAGAAACAAACAGCAATCAAATGGTTTTAGCATCAGCAACAGAAAATTTAGGCGAAGCAGCTAAAGATGAAAAAGCTCCTGTTCAGGTCTTTACTCTCAAATCTGTTTCTAAAGCAACAAAAGGCAAAGCAATAGATTTCACATGGAACGATGGAAAGAAAGACATTTCCTTTGCTCAATATACAAAAGGTAAAGTTGTATTTTTAAACTTCTGGGGAACTTGGTGTCCACCTTGCAGAAGAGAAATTCCAGACATAATTCAAATTAGTAAAGACCTTAAGGATAAAGATTTCGTTGTTGTTGGAATCGCTTTAGAACATAACCCAGCTACAGCTTTTGAACAGGTAAAAACATATGCTCAAAAAAATAACTTCAGTTATATTAATATTGTTGATGCAAAAAAAGATTTAGCTATTGCTTATGGAGGCATTAACAATATTCCAGCTTCATATTTCATTGATAAAAACGGAAATATTAAAGATATGGTTGTCGGCTCAAAATCAAAAGCAGAGTTTTTAAAGATTATTAATAAAGTAATGCAGTAAATAATTATTAATTATTAGTGATTAGTGGGCTATTATGTTATAAAAAACTAATTACTAATCATTAGCCATTAATTGTTTAACTCATACGAATTCCCCTCTTGAGATGGGATAAAGGGGTGTGTTCTTGTGTAGCTTTGTTTAGTAATTTACTATGTTGTATGATGCTGAGAGATGTATCACAAATTGTTATATCAAATATCAGGCGCACCCAATGGTTTATTAGATTCTTCGCTACACTCTGAATAATAGTTTTTTGAACTCCTTCTTATAATGAAAAATATAAATGTATAGCAATATTTTTAAGATATAATTGTCAATTATTAATTGTCGATTATCAATTAATTAAAGGAGTTTTTATGTTTAACACAATTAATGAATTTAAGCAAGCATGGGATAATGAAGCCCAGGCAACAATGAAAGTATTTGATTATTTAACTGACGAAGGTATAGCCCAAAAGGTAACTCCGGGCACGCGTTCTCTCGGTTTCCTCGGCTGGCACTTAGCAAGTTCATTGCAGGAAATGCCAACTCAGATTGGAATGAAAGACGAAAGCCCACTCGACCCAAATTATGAACCTCAAAATGTTCAGGAAATTAAAGAAGCATATTCAAAAGCAAATGAAATGCTAAACAATTTCCTAACTACATTAAATAATGAAACATTAAAACAGGAATTTGATATTTATGGCGAGAGATGGTCAGCAGATTTTCTATTGACTGCATTGATAACCCACCAAATCCATCATCGCGGGCAAATGACTGTCCTTATGCGTCAAGCTGGACTTAAAGTGCCTGGAATTTATGGACCTTCGAAAGAAGAATGGGTAAACTACGGAGCCCCAGCTCAAAAGTAGTTTACATTATATTGCTTATCACAAAACAAATTAAAATGTCATTCTGAAGCGCAGCGAAGAATCTCAAACTCTGTGTTAGCAATGACTTGTGAGATTCCTCGCTTCGTTTCGGAATGACAAGACTTCGAAATAGCAGACTACGAGGAATCAGGATTTCTGAAAATGAAAAATCGGAATATTTAATCCAATATAGTTTATGTCCACATTTGTTTCCTATACTATTCAGGCACATATTACTGCATTTCCTAAAAACCAAGATGAGGCGGTATATCTTGCTTTGAAGCGTGCTTCCGATGCTAAGCTATACCCTTCTCTCTGGCAGGTTGTAACCGGGAATATTGAACCAAACGAAACTGCAATAGATGCTGCTATTCGCGAAGTTAAAGAAGAAACCTCACTTCAAATTAAAAATATCTGGACTATTCCTTTCGTTGCTACTTTTTTCAATCCTTATAAAAATGAAATTCATTCGGTACCTGTTTTCGGCTTTGAAGTCGGATATTCTGAAGTTATTAAACTCTCAAAAGAACATCAGGATTACAAATGGTTATCTTTTGATGAAATAATAAAGCTATTGCAATTTCCTTCTCATATCGAAGGAACGAAAATTTTTAATAATTTTGTATTAAATAAAAAGAATATAAATATTTTTAAATATAAATGAATAAAAAAATAGCAGCAATAGTAATCACTTTCAATAGAATTGAGTTTTTAAAAGATTTAATAAATGCTTTAAGGCATCAAACACGAAAATTAGATGCAATCATTGTAATCAACAACAATTCAAGAGATGGAACGAAGCAATGGCTTGATAATCAAAGTGATTTAATAGTAATTCATCAGGAAAATGTTGGTAGCTCCGGTGGACAATATACTGGTTTTAAATATGCTTTTGAGCAAGGTTACAATTACATTTGGACAATGGATGATGACGTTGAGCCAGTAGAAACTTGTTTGGAAAATCTTTTAGTTAATATTAACGAAAACAGAATCCACGCTCCACTACGCTTTCAACCAGATGGAGCAATTTTTTTTAATGAAGCCGTATCTTACAATTTGACTAATCCTTTTAAAAGTTTTTGGAATGGAATAATATCAGAAAAAGACTTAAATAAAGACGAAATACCTATTACAGGACTAACTTTCGAGGGACCGATTATTCCACGTCAGATAATTGAAAAAATTGGTTTACCAGATAAAAAGTTCTTTATTTACGGCGATGACACTGAATATATGCTGCGTGCAAAGAAATCTGGAGCAGAAACATTTTTAATAAAAAAAGCACGTTTAAACAGGAAACTCAATCCTGTTGATAAACTTCAGAATTATGGCTGGAAGTATTACTACGCAATCCGGAACCTGATTGCCATCAACGTTTTGCACGGAAATTTACCTGTTAGATTAATACGACCTGTAATTTATTTAATTCTTTATTCCTTAAAAAGTAGAAGTTTAAGTTTATTTAAACAAACGCTCATTGCTTTTAAAGATGGATATTTTTATAAACAATAATTATATTTTATAGTTCAAAGATTATTTTAATTAGAATATTTATTTTCATAATTGAAATTAATTTCAAGAGTATTTATGAGTATGTCCGGGAAGTAAATTATGAATTTCATTATAGTTCAATTTGGTAGAATCGGCGATATGATTCTATTAACCCCGCTTTTTAACAGAATAAAACATTTATTTCCAAACGCTAATATTGACTTGCTCGCTGGACGTCATAATAATAAAATTGTAATAAACAATCCTAATCTGAATAATATTTTTATTTACGAAAAAACTCCTTTAAAATTCATTTCCCTTATTAATCAACTTAGAAAAAACAGATATGATTTTTTGATTGACCCAAAAGACCACTATTCAAGAGAAAGCCATTTGTTTGCAAAACTTATTAAAGCAAAAAACAAAATCGGCTTCAATTCTAATGGAAAAAAGACTATTAATCAAACGATTCCTTCTCAGGAAGAAAATGAAGGGAAACATTACATTGAAAGAATTTTACAACCACTCTATTTTTTAGATTATACAAAAGAAGTTGAATTACCAAAACCAGAGTTGTTTTTGTTCAATGAATCTGAAATCTACTTTAATGAATTTTTAAAAAAGAATATTATTGATGATTATATCGTTTTAAATATTTCCGCATCGCGTAAAAGCAAGATGTGGAAAAGCCACAAATGGATTGATTTTCTTGAAAATACAAATTTTGGTAAATTTAAAATTATCCTCGTAAATTCTCCCACCGAAAAAGAAGCATCTACTGCAATCAAAGAGAAATGCCCTTATGTCAATTTGTTTCCTTCGCGTTCCATTCAAGATGTAGTTTCAGTTATAAACAGAGCTACACTTGTAATTTCGCCAGACACAGCGATTGTCCATATTGCTGCTGCTTTCGATAAGCCACTTTTTGCACTATACAATGGCTTAGAAAATTTCTATACTAAATTTTATCCTTTATGCTCAGAAAAGTGTATCATAAAGGCAAACTCCAAAGAAGACTCCATTGAAAATATACCAACGGAAATTGCAATTTCTCAATTTAAAGAATTTATAAAAAAGTATTTGTAAAAATATAAATTATCAAATTTCAAACTAAACTAAATTTTATGGAGACTTCAAAAAATTCAAATTGTCTTGTTATTCTGAATCCCCTAATAAAGCAAATGCTTTATTACAATGGAGATGACATAACTAAATTTGTCATTCTGAGGCGAATATCAACTAAGACGTTTACTTTTGAGAAAATGAACTATGTTATGCTTTCTAAATCTTAACAAGGGGTTGCAATCCCTTGTTAAGAACAATCAACCATCGGGTTAACCCGATGGTTGATATATCACTTGAATTATTTGTAAAATATACAGTTAGACAATAAATAAGCCAAAGTGGTTCATTCTGAGCGCAGCAAAGAATCCAGTATCTTATAAAATCAACAAGATAGATTCTTCGCTGCGTCCGAAATGACAGGTCAATAATTATATTATTTGTATTCAATTAATTCATAAAAAATTGGGTGCTAAGAATAACAGCTTTAATTATGAAGCATATTTTATCAGTTTTTGAACAGATTGCAGAATTTTGTAAAAGAAAAAAATTTTTAATTTATTTGATATTTTTCACTATTTTTGATAGATTCAATTTTTATTAATTAAGGTATAAGTTGTTATGGCAAATGAAATGATTATCAAAGAAGCAACAGCAAATCCTGCACCTCTAGGGCTTATGGGATTTGGTATGACAACTGTTTTGCTTAATATTCACAATGCAGGTATTTTCCCGTTAGACACAATGATTATGTCTATGGGAATTTTTTATGGCGGACTTGCACAAGTCATTGCCGGAATAATGGAATGGAAAAAAGGAAATACTTTTGGCACACTGGCTTTCACTTCTTATGGATTATTCTGGTTATCATTAGTTGGACTTTGGATACTTCCCAAATTTGACTTGCAAGCTTCTTCCTCAATTTCAATGGGATTTTATCTGTTGATGTGGGGAATTTTTACTTTTGGAATGTTTTTCGGTACTTTAAGAGCTAATCGCTCTTTACAACTGGTATTTGCAACGCTAACTATTTTATTTTTCCTGCTCGCTATCAAAGATTTCAGTGGAATTGAAGAAATAGGCGTTATTGCAGGGATAGAAGGTATTATTTGCGGTTGCTCTGCTGTTTATGCATCCATGGCTCAGGTTCTTAATGAATCACTCGGAAAAATTGTTTTACCCCTCGGAGTTGTAAATAAATAATCTTTTTACTTTTTAATGACTTGTGCGATTCCTCACTACGCTTCTAATGAACAACTTTGGCTTGTAAAAGGAAGTCATCGGATGGCAGGTAGTCATCCGATGACTAAAAAAATTCATTTTCCTAAAAGTAAATGTCTTCATTTATCTTCGCCTCAGAATAACAGTGTTAAATTACGCCATCTTCTTTTAAATAAAACACTTACTTTGTAATTAGATTTGTATGGCTTAAAAAAGAAAAGATATTATTTGTAAAAGAGATGACTTGATAAAAATTTTCAAAATTAATATAACTAGGTATTGGATAGCTTAATATACATACATTATAAAACTTGTAAAATCAATTAAGAAGAAAAAGAGATTTAATTATGTTAATTTAATTGCATAATTTTGCCAAAGATTTTGTATTAAAAAAAAATAAAAAAAATGACAAAAGAACAAATCAGTCAATACGATTCACAGAATATGTATGATATTCTGGTAAATTTTCCTAAACAAATTAAGGATGCTATTAAAATAGGGGAAAAATCTCCCACATTTAATAATCCATTAACTAGCAAAAATTTTGTTGTTTTGGGTATGGGTGGCTCTGCAATAGGAGGCGATTTAGTCAAATCTTTTGTTTCTACTCTTCCTGATTGCAAAGATGTTTATATGTTTATTAACCGCAATTATACGATTGATTTTCCAATAACAGAAGATACAAACATAATTGTAAGTTCCTACTCTGGCAATACAGAGGAAACGCTTGCTGCATATCAAGAAGCAAAGGAGAAAACAAAGAATATAATCTGCATTACTACAGGTGGCAAATTAGAAGAATTAGCGAAAAAAGACAAATTTCCTGTAATAAAAATTCCCGGAGGAATGCAGCCGAGATGTGCTATAGCATATTCTTTCTTTAGTGTCCTTTACATCTTGATTAATGCAAATGTATTTTCAAAGAATACTTTAGAAATAATTGACAAATCAATAGATGATACACAAAAAATTTCAAATATTTTAGTTGATGAATATAAAACATACAAAGACGATTTATTGCCAGCTATATTTACAGAAATAGCATATTTTTCGATTCCGGTCTTTTATGCTTCAAGCGACAGATTAAAACCGATAGCAATAAGAATACAAAACCAAATTCACGAAAATTCCAAGCATATTGCGTTTGCAAATGCACTGCCTGAGATGAATCATAACGAACTAAATTCATGGAAATATCCTAAAATAATAAAAGAAATTTTGTTCATTTTTTTCATATCAGATGAAGAAGATGACGAAAGAACAAAATTAAGAACAAAAGCAACAAAAAGAATATTAAATAAATATTTACCAGAAAATGTATTAGACATAGAAGGAATAGGGAATACTTTTCTTACAAGGATGTTCAGTTTAATTATTTTTGGAGATTGGGCTTCATTTTATTTAGCTATAAAAGAAAAAGCCGACCCAACACGAATACCGGCAATATCAAAATTGAAAGAAATTTTATCTAAGAATAACTAATGTAATTATTATTGAAATAATTACTTGTAAATATTAATAATATTTCTTAATTTTGTAAAAAAATTGAGAGGTTTTATGGCTGGAAGAAAAAGAACTCGCAGAGCAAAATACATAACCTTATTTTCACCATTTTTGATGCGTGAAACTAAACATGAGCTAATCGGAGAACCGATAGAGACAGACAAGGGGAGGCAACAATGGGCAAGATGCACTCGAAGCCGACATTCACAGCTAATCAACCTTGATACTATTGAAGCGGAATCTGATAAATCCAAAGCGGTTATTCATATTTCTAAAGAAGATGCTAAAAAATATTCTCCTTTAGAAGAATATCAAATTGGTGATGTTATTTTCCATTCTATTTGGGACGATGTCGGTATCGTTAAATCTAAAGAAAGCACCAGCACCGGTGGTATGTCTATTATTGTTCACTTTGAAAAGTGCAACGAAAAAAAATTAATTGAAAATTTTAAAAATTCATAAAAAAAAAGAAAGGTGGTGAATTAATTCGTGATTGGAGTTACATTACAAAACAATGAAAATATTGACCGTGCGCTTAGGAGATTTAAGAAAAAGTACGAAAGAAGTGGAGTACTACGTGAATATAAGAAAAGAACAGCTTTTATGAAACCATCTATCGAAAATCGTCTTGCTCGTTTAAAAGCTATTAGAAGACAGCACAGAGCTACTTTAGAATTAGACTAAATAATGCTTACCAAGCCATACTGTCAATATAGTTGGTAGTATGGCTTTTTTATTCTAAATTTCAGAACTTTAGACATATTTTAATATCTCACCTTACGCATTCCCCTCTTGAGAGGGGCAGGAGCAGGGCTGATACGTTCTTTATAATTAATATTTTTTATAACATTCAGAAACAATTTTCATTTTTAAGAAAATTCCGTTAGGAATTTAATATTGGTAGAAAAATAACGAATTGATTGTTGTAACTCCGTAGGAGTTAAATATTTAATACATCTTGATTAATATTCAACTCCTACGGAGTTGTAAAACAAAAATAGATGCAATTTCTACCAATATTTTACTCCTACGGAGTAAAAAGAATAAAATCATTATGAATTCTAACACTTTTTAAAGAACGTATCAGCCTTGGGGGCAGGGGTGTGTTCTTTTTTCTTTTTCCAATAATAAATCTGGGAACACGAAGTAATTTTTTAAACTATGATTTATGTGATAAAAATGAATTTATTATCATAAGAACCTTACTAAAGAATAATCATAGTTTTGAACAGAATTGATTAAGTATTAAAAACAAAGAACACACCCCTGCCCCTCTCAAGAGGGGAATACGTAAGGTGAGTTATTCAAACTCAAATTTATTAATAAACCAGTTTTCTTCTTTATCTAATGTTAAAAGCATTATTGATTTATTTCTTATTGCAAATGTTAAAAAAAGTTTATAATCAAAATTGTCTAATTTGGTTGTTATCTGATGTGAGTATTCTCCCTTTTCATCATAAAATTCAAAAGTCAGTTCTTTCTTAATTTTATTTAAAAAAATACAAATCAAATTTTGATTATGTGAAATAATATCTTCAAATTCTATGGTAGTATCCTTACTTTCAAACCAATTCTTTAAATGTTGATTTGGCTTCAACTGAAAAATTCCACTTTCTGTTATTGCTATACACCTCGAATACTCTTTTGTGATTAAAAATAATGTTCCATCTTCAGAAAAAGAGTAAAAATCCAAAAACTCACTAGAAATCATATCTCCTTCATTTATTATATCTTTGTATTTCAACAGATAACGTTCGAATTTTCCATTTTCATCAAATAAGGCAACAATAGGCAACTCTTTGTTAAAAAGAGATTTATTAGCTTCATATAAATCCCACCTAACTTCTAAAAGAGCTATATATTTGTTAATCAATAGCTTAAGTTGAGAAATGTAAATAAGATTGTCTGGCAGGTCAAATCTTATAATTTCATACTTTCCCTTTTTATCTTTAATAACAACATCTACTTGGTTTATAGTATTCTTTTCTTTCCCATCTTCATTTAATTCAGTCGTATATCCATCAACCAATTTACACTTATATGTCTTACATTCATCATTAAATCTTAGAACTTCTCTGAAACCAAATAAAAAATCAGCTTGATTTGCCATTTCCCATACTGCTTTATTATGTCTGGTGCTATCGTAGAAATAAAATTTAGGTTCTTCAGGAGGCATTTCATAATCAACAAATTCACCATTATTGTAATTGTAATATTGAAGCATATTAACCAATGGGTCTAAAAACACAAATACGCTATCGTTTGCAATAGTATGTGAAGCAATATAATTAACAGGAATATCACCTTCGTTGAGAGGAATTGCCTTATATTCTTTTAATTTCAAGAAACAATCGCTTTCATTGTGCAGTATTTTAATAACATTTTCTATTTCAAAAGGATTGTTTCTGAGATTATTGTGGAAATAAAGCTCTTCACCACTTTGATTTGTAATCATTAGAGCGGGAAAATCTATACCTGAATCTGAAAATGTTCTTTCGAAAATTTTGTTTTTATCAAAAATAATTTCTTTTAAACCAATTTGATAGACAATTGTCTTGTTCATCTTGTTTTCTTTCTGAAAAACAAGTATATTCATAATTGAATCTTTTAGATTTTCATTTAATTTAGCAATGTTTAGCTTAACAGAAGTTATGCAGCATTGGTTGCAAACATACCCATCAATAAAATAAAAAGCGTAATATGGCTTATTAATTCCTTTTTGAGTGTAATCTTTAATTACAGCATTATAATCCTGAGCAGCTTCTAAGATTTGTATTGAGGCAAAAAGTAAAACGAGCAGAATGAAACACTTTTTCATAATATTATCCTTTAATTTATGATAGTTGTAAATGTCGTTCATTATTTTAAATCTATTTGTTAAATACAATTCTTTTTAAATATGAAAAATGCTTGTTTTGGCTATTTTACTTTTAAATCTATACTTATTAAAAATGTAATTTATTGAATTTATTTTAAATCCCCAAATATATTTTTTTTAATTATTTTTTTTAAATATCCAAGAAAATAATTAAAAATTTTCATAATTTTGTAAATACGTAGTAATGGTTATAAAACCATTTTAAAAATTTTCAGGAGATCTTATTATGAAATTATTAACAGTTATTTTAAGTATTATTTTCATTCCGGTTGTATTGCTTTCTAGTATTTATACTTTTCAAAAGGACATAGAAGTAGGGAAACAGCCGCTTGAAATAATTTATGATGAAGTTACTGGCGGCTATCATATCTTTTGTGATAGATATGATATGAATTTTAACGGTATTTATGAGCCAGAGCTAGGAGAAACCAAATCTACCTGGTGGTTCGTCCCTTCAGTGTTTAGCGATACTGCTAAAATGCTTAAAGAATTTGAATGGGATTTTACTTATGGTTTTTCGATTGGCTATCCTTTACGTCCGGCAGTTGAAAATGGAATTATATACTTCCATACTAATAGTGGAATTTTACCTTATCGTCTTTCTAATGCCGAATTAATTGAAGATGAAATTATTCCAATTGGCTGCAATGCTGTTTCTATTTTTGAAAATAAAATGTATTTAAGTGTTCGCCATTTCCCTGAAGGTGGCTGGGTTGCAGATACTAATTACGTTATTGTTTATGATATGCAAAATAAAGCTATTACAGATACTTTGCCCGCTATAGCCAATGTCCAGCAGACTTTATGTTTTGCAAAGAATACTTTTAATTATGATTATTATTTGCTCGTGCTTAATGAAGGATTTATGGGTGGAAATGATTCTAAATTACAGGTTTACAAAATATATGAAAATTCTTATGAATTAATTAAAGTAATAGATTTGGGAGATACCGGTAATCATATTTATTATGATAGAGATGATGAAATATTTGTTACAATGAATGGTTCACACTCTATTCAGGTTATTTCTACATTAGATTTTACGATTAAAGAAACTTTAACCGTTCCTACTTCCGGCTATGATGGACCAAGAGAAGTTGGTGCAGTTTTAGATATGGTTTGTTCATCAAAGAAAGATGATGATAAACCCTTATACGACCAACCTCCTTATTTGTTATTTGTAAGTACTTATTCAGGTATAGTTTATGTTTATAATGGTATGGGCATTATTGATTCTGTAAATACTAATGGTAAATCTGAAGGAATTTATGTTGACCCACATGGCAGTGGATTTTGCGTGGCAAATTTATTTCAATCTGGAACTTATTCGCCCGATAGCAGAGTTTCTTTTTACAGTTTGGATTTAAATGTAGAAGATAGAAAATTGGATAACAGTTTATTCAACGTCTATCCCAATCCTGCAAGCAATTTTATAAATATAAGCAGCGAAGAATCTTTAATTGAAAGTATTGAATTAATTTCTTTACAGGGAATTACAGTTTTTCAAAAGCAATTAAATAAAGAAAATAGTTATAAAATTTCATTAGAATCCTTAAATTTGCCAAATGGATTGTATTTTTTGAAAATATTTAGTGGAAATGCAATTAGCAATTATCCGGTAATCATTAAAGCTAATTGATTATTGAAGAGTTAATATAAGTGGAGTTCTAAATATTGTCATTCTGAAGCGGAGCGAAGAATTTCATAAGTCATTGCTACCAAAGAGTTGTGAGATTCCTCACTTCGTTACCAATGACATCTTTATTAGTCATTCTGACGGATGTCAGAATCCATCTTGGTTTTTATAAAGAGAATAGACAAAGGAATATTTTTGTCATTAGTCATTGGTCATTAGTTATTGAATTTTAGAAAAAATTCAAATGACGAATAACTAATGACATAAAAAAACTATTTTTAAGATGGATTCTGACATCCGTCAGAATGACACAGAAAATTATGTCATCTCCATTTAAATAAAGGTCTTCCTTCATTTTAGGGTTTGTAATGACAGACAAAATAGAATTTTAAAACTCTACTAAAATTTAATTTTCTGTGTCCTTTGTGTTAAAAGAAATAACGACAAATAAATCAACGATTTAACGAAGAACACGTAGAATTAAATTTTATGAAAAAAAGAGATATTTAATATTATGTAGCCAATGCGTAAGGTAAATTTAAAAAAGGAACGTCAATGCAGATAGAAAACCTCAATAATTACAGTATGTTGTTAGATTCTATCGGAAATGTTATTCAAAATTCCAAAAATGAAATTAATTCTTTCGTTAGCAAAGTGTTAATAAATACATACTGGGAAATTGGAAAACATATCGTTGAATATGAGCAAAAAGGAAGTGAAAAAGCTGAATATGGCTCCTTTCTTTTAACAAAGCTTTCAAAAGACTTAAAAGTAAGATATGGTAAAGGTTTCAGCAGATCTAATATTGCTTTGTTCAGACAGTTCTATTTAATATTTCCAATAATCCAGACGTCTGGATTATTGACTTGGTCTCATTATGTTGAACTTTTATCTATTTCCGATGATTTGGAACGTGAATTCTTTTTCAATGAAACAATAAATCAAAAGTGGTCTGTAAGAGAATTGAGAAGGCAAAAAGATTCCGCCTTATTCCATCGTTTGGCTTTAAGTAAAGATAAAAAGGGTGTTTTGGAGTTAGCCAGAAAAGTACAAATCATTCAAAAAAATGAAGACATTCTTAAGGAACCTTATATTTTGGAATTTCTGAATATATCTGAAAATACTAAATTATCCGAAAAATCTTTTGAAAGCAAAATTATATCTAAATTGCAAGATTTCATTATGGAATTAGGTAAAGGATTTACTTTTGTAGCCCGTCAGTTCAGAATAACGCTTGCAAATAAACATTATTACGTTGACTTGGTTTTTTATCATAGAATTCTTAAGTGCTTTGTCCTAATTGATTTAAAAATAAAGGGAGTTACTCATTATGACATCGGACAAATGAATATGTAATTAAATTATTTTAAAACAGAAGAAAATGTTGATGATGATAATGAACCATTAGGAATTATTCTTGCAAAAGAAAAAGATAACATAATGGTTGAATATGCACTCGGCGGGATAAGTAATAAACTTTTTGTTTCCAAATATCAATTATATCTGCCAGAAAAAGCTGTTTTAATTAATAAACTTCAAAATTTATTATCCTGAATAATTCTACAGATGAATCAGGTATGCTGTTTCGCAATCTTGTCATTCTGAAGCGCAGCGAAGATTCTCACAACTAATTGCTACCATAGAACTTGAGATTCCTCACTTCGTTGCCAATTACATCTTTATAAGTCATTCTGACGGATGTCAGAATCCATCTTGGTTTTTTCTAAAGAGAATAGACAAAGGAATATTTTTGTCATTAGTCATTGGTCATTAGTTATTGAATTTTAGAAAAAATTCAAATGACGAATAACTAATGACATAAAAAACTATTTTTAAGATGGATTCTGACATCCGTCAGAATGACACGAAAATTATGTCATCTCCATTTAAATATAGGTTTTCCTTTATCTTGGGTTTCGAAATGACACATTATCAGCGTAATTTGCGCAATTGTTCTTTACGAGGCAACCTTTCTAACTCCTTTATTTTCGTCATAGCAACAGGAGTTATGAATTTTTAGAACTCCATAAAAATTCTATTACTTTTTATTCGTCATTGCTATTTAAGTTTGCATTAAAATTGACGAATAATGAATAATAAAAATATTTTAATAGATACATAACAACAAGCTTATGGAATACAAAGATTACTACAAAATACTTGGCGTCAGCAAAACTGCAACAATAGACGAAATCAAGAAAGCATTCCGCCAGCTTGCTTTGAAATATCATCCGGATACCAATCCAAATAACAAAGCAGCAGAAGATAAATTCAAAGAGATAAACGAAGCTTATGAAGTGCTTGGCGATGCTGAAAAACGCAAGAAATACGACAATCTTGGAAGCAGTTGGAACAGATATAGACAAACTGGCGGAAATTCAGAGGATTTCGACTGGTCTCAATGGACCTCTCGCCGTCCTCAAAGCAGAAGAAAAACAAGCGATACATTTTCCAATATAGGTGATATATTCGGGCATGGTGCTTCTGATTTCTTTGAAAATATCTTCGGAGGTTTTTCAAAAAAAACTGGCTTCCAACAGCCACCTAAAAGAGGTGAAGACATTGAAGCTGAACTTGAAATTTCTTTAGAAGAAGCGTTTCGTGGAACGCAAAAGCAATTTATTGTCGAAAATCAGAAAATTGAACTTAATATAAAACCCGGAATAAATGACGGACAAGTTTTAAAAATATCTGGTAAAGGCAAGCCGGGTAAAGCTGGTGGCACAAACGGAGATATTTTAATTAAAATAAAAATTACTCCTCACAAGCGCGTTCAAAGAGATGGAAATGACTTGCATCTCGAAGTTACAATAGATTTGTATAAAGCTATTTTAGGCGGAAATTCAACACTTAAAACATTTGGAGATACCGTAAAATTAAATATTCCTCCTGAATCGCAACCCGGTAGTATTATTAAAGTCAAAGGTCAGGGGATGCCAATTTATGGCTCTCCTAATCAAAGGGGTGATTTATTTATAAAATTGAATATTAAATTACCTAAAAATTTAACACAAAAAGAAATTGAATTATTTCAAGAATTAGAAACATTGAGAAAGTAATTAATTCACTTATTAGTCATCGGATTATTGGCAGTCATCCGATGACTTCCGCTTACCAATTAAATCACTTTACCATGTCATTCTTCGCTGACGTTACCAATGACATCTTTTTTTTGTCATTCTGGCGTATGCCAGAATCCATCTTGGAAAAGCAAGTGAGCTTGCTCACGATACATTTGGGCATGCCCAAATGCTTCAATGAAATAACTAAAATTGAATAGCGTTGAATAATAATAAGATGGATTCTGACATCCGTCAGAATGACAGGGTAAAGTGATGTCATCTCCATTTACCAATGACATCTTTTTTTTGTCATTCTGGCGTATGCCAGAATCCATCTTGGAAAAGCAAGTGAGCTTGCTCACGATACATTTGGGCATGCCCAAATGCTTCAATGAAATAACTAAAATTGAATAGCGTTGAATAATAATAAGATGGATTCTGACATCCGTCAGAATGACAGGGTAAAGTGATGTCATCTCCATTTAAATGAAGCATTTGATTTATTAGGGGGGCGAAATGACAGATTATATTGATATTATTGTTTGCTGTTTGGTATTAAATATAGTAACGTGTTTAAAAAAACTAAGTGGTTCAATAGGAGAAGAAGCGAGGAATCTCACGTTAGTGCTATCACAGAGCTTAAATAATCATTTTTGAAACGATATTATCGACGGTAGCTAATGTTGTATTAAGTTTATCATTTATAATAACATAATCGAATTCATTTTGGAATTCAAATTCCATTTTTGCTCTTTTTAGCCGTTTTTCAAGTTCCTCATTAGATTCAGTAGCTCTTTTTCTTAGCCGTTTTTCAAGTTCTTCTAGAGATGGAGGAACAAGGAAAATAAGAGCTGTATTTTTTGGGAAAGCTTTTTTCAAAGCTATAGCTCCTTTAACGTCAACGTCGAATATTAAGAAAATGCCATCAGCTAAAGCTTTTTGTATTTGGCTTTTCAAAGTACCATAGTAGTTATCAAAAATCTGTTCGTATTCAACAAATTCATTATTCTTTATTTTTTTCTCAAATTCCTCTTTAGTAATAAAAAAATAATCTTTCCCATTCTGTTCATTATGTCGTTGAGGTCGAGTAGTAGCTGATATTGAAAATTTTAATTGCTTATACTTTTTTAATAAATACTGGGCAACAGTTGTTTTTCCACCACCACTCGGTGAAGACAATACAATTAAAAATCTTTTTGCTATCATAATAATCACCATAAGACAGAAAATAATAATGCAAATATATAGATTTATTTTGATTTAAAAAAACCAAAGAGGTTCATAAGTTAGAGAAGAAACTCACAAATTTTAGCTAGAAATTTTTGTGATTAAGTTATAACTTTTCTGTTTGAATTGATGTTCAAAAAAAACGTAGTCAATTACTATTATCGTATCAAAAAAAATTCCTATCTTTTTTTATTAGAAAAATATTTGTAAATTATATAATGTTTAATTTAATTTTTTAAATTATTGAAATCATTATATAAATATTGGTTTTTATTTATTTGTCTGTCAGGTTGCATTTCAATAAAATCGGATTACCCTACAATTGAGTATTATCGTTTAGAACAAGAGCCGACAAAATACAGAAACATAGGCACAATTCCAAACGCTTTGCTTATAAGAGATTTTACGGTTAGCGAAGAAATAGATACTGAAAGATTAATTGCTGTTGTTGATAATACAAGTGTTAAAAGATATTTTTATCATCGCTGGATTACTGATTGCAGCTCCATTATCACAGATTTCGTTGTTAAACGCTACAATGAAATGAATACTTTTGCTAATGGAGTGATAAAATCTACATCTATAATTATGGCTGATTATATTTTAGAAGGTCATATTTTAGATATGATTGCATATAACAGCGAAGAGAACAAAGAAGTAAAAAACGAAATATTTTTATCTATACGCATAACTCTATTAGGAAAAATACCTAATTCGACTGAAACTGAAGTCCTTATTAGTAAAGTTTACTCAAGGAAAGAAGCGCGTCCAAATAATTTAGCAAGCTCGATTGCACCTGCATTTAGCAAATCGTTTTCATCACTTGCTGACGAAATTCTCGGAGATATTCAGGTGGCTATTGCCAGAAAAGAGTATTATAAAGAATAATACTAATAAATCTTATTCCGATGCTAAAAAAACTTAATTTATACTATATTATTTTTATTATTCCGATTTTTATGTCATTTCAAATCCACTGATAAAGGAAATTCTTATTTAAAAGGAGATGAGATTTTTACACTTTAAACTGGAAATTATATAATATATCATTATTTCACGCTTTTCGAAAGATTTGTCTTATACCAAACCGCTAACTAAAAGTACCAAATCAACATATCATTCCGAGCGTAGCAAGGAATCTCAAGTGTAGAGGAAACAATGACTTGTTAGATTCCTCGCTACGCTCGGAATGTCATAATATTGCTATTATTGCAAGCGGTTTGGTATTAGTCTCTCTCGCATAAACCAGAAAGACAATTAGCACAGTAAAATTAAGAAAGGTGGAACTTTAAATTCAGAAAAATTTTTTATAATCAGTTATCTTTATACTTCTAAAAGCTTGCTAACATCTTTTTCTTTACCAAATAAAACAAGAATATCATTTTCCAGAATAATTAAATCTGGTTTCGGAACCCCCATAACATCTACTTCTTCATGTTCTGCTAATGTAAGCAATCCGCGGCTTTTTTTAATTCTCTTAATTGTAACTAAATTAATTAAATATTTTTTTCTTAAATCAATTTCCAATATAGTTTTATTTATAAATATTTTGGGAGCTTTTATTTCAAAAATACCAAAATCTTTTGATATTGAAAAAGAACCAATAACTCCCGGAATAAGCAACCGAGATGCGAACTGAGCTGCAGCATCAGCTTCCGGGACGAGCAAATCTGTAATATTCATCAAACGTAGTAATCTTTCGTGGACAGGTGAAGTAACCCGGGCATATATTTTTTTTATTCCAAACTCCTGAACAATAGCTGTAGTCATTAAAGAACTTTCGAAGCCCTCACCGATAGCAATAATAACAGCATCCATATCGTTCAAGCCCAAACTTTGCAAGGTTTTCTTGTCTGTAGAATCCATACAAACAGCATGAGTAACTTTATCGGCAATTAAGTCAATTTTTTCTTGATGATTATCTATAGCAAGAACTTCCGCTCCGGCTGTTGAAAGAATTTTTGCTAAATTTAAACCAAAATGACCAAGACCTATTACACAGAATTTTTTTGTTGACATTTTAAAAGTAAAAATTAATCTAAAAAAAATGGTTTATAGCTTTGTTTTTAAAACTATAAACCATATTTATTTACTCATTTTTTTACTAACAATTACTCATTAATAATTACTCATTATAAACATTATTCTTCTATAGGAGTTTTAATCCTTACGTGAACAGTTCGATTGTAAAATCTTTCTTCTGGTAGGATATTATTATATAATGGTTCGTCTTCACCAACACCACGCTGGTTGATAATACCCACTTTTCCACCGGTTGTTTTCATAATACCATTATAAACAGTATTTGCTCTTCTTTCAGAAAGTTTTTTATTGTGGTCATAAAGTCCAACAACATCAGTATGTCCAATAACTTCAATATTTGAATTTGGCTTACATCTTTCATAAACGTAATCGCGCATAATTCTTTCGTTAATTGGACCTGCGTCGTGTCTGTCGAATGGGAAAAGGATTAAGCTGTAGTTTTCCAAAGTGCTATCCTGAAAACGAGTGATTTTTTTATCTTCTCTTCTAACCTGTAGGACTGGAATATTAATTGGGTCAGACATACATTCTGCGCCAGTATTTGTAGTAACAATTAGCTGTGCTGTATATGGAGTGTTGTCCTTCGGATATTTACCTGCTTCATCTTTCCAATCCCATTTATGTAATGGGTCAATCACACCAATATCAGTTAAAGTATTCCATTTTTCGTTTCCACGAGTAATTTCAACTCTTCTTCTAACCACGAGTTCATCTTCGATACCATTTTTTAGAGTATAGTTCATTGTAACAGGTTGCGGGAAAGTTTTTGGATCTTTATCAAAAACCGGCTTCATTATTTCCCATTCGCTGCTAATAATTTCAACTCTTCTGTTTTCAACTATACCAAGAGAATCTTTTAAATTTGAAACAACAGCGGGAAGATTTCTGTATGTGAGTTTCATTCTGTTTTCTTCAATACCCCAAATGTTTTTTAAATAATTAAAGACTA
This sequence comes from uncultured Hyphomicrobiales bacterium, assembly GCA_964498585.1. Lineage (GTDB taxonomy): Bacteria > Bacteroidota > Ignavibacteria > Kapaibacteriales > UBA2268 > JAAYJM01. The sequence continues at coordinate 5,811 of CAZCHH010000028.1, read as the reverse complement.
TTGTAGCTCTTTCTTTAGAAAGATTGGGTCTCTTTTCTTCTTTTGTATTGCCATCATTGCAGCCAACTATTTCAATTTTAGCTTCAGGATGCTTTTTCAATCGATAGCCGTAAATATTAAGTAAGTGATAGTATTTATCTAAAGTTCCACCAGCTATGGTTGTGTCAGCAAATCCCACAGTTTCTTTTGGAGAATCAAATAAAATATATCTGTCTGAAAACTCAGAAGAGCCGGCATCAAAGAAAACATAGTTAAGCAAAGGATATAAGTCCCAGGTTTCAACCTGTTCCATCACAAGACCATTAAAATTAGCTAATTTGGGATTAGTTACCTTAGCGCGTTTAATATAATCCGCTTCATCAATTTCAGTTCCGATTACCGGTCTTTGACCCATAGTAATAATAACAGTGGTATCGCCAGCAACTTTTTCAGCTTCACTTTGGTCCTGAGTCATTGGTGGACGGCCAATAGGTTGCATTCTAACAACTCTAGTGTAGTTTACGTTTTCAGCAGTAACTTCAAAATCAGCAACTTTGATAGAGTCTTTAGGATTACCAAAGTCAGCATAAGTAATAATCATCTGTAATTGGGATTTTGAGCTTGTCAAACTATCTTTTACAATTCTGCCTGTTAAAGTGTTCTTTACTTGAATAGCTGCAGGAATAGGTGCTTTACTACATTCATCAATAACCTGAATATTAAGAATTAAAGTTTTGAAGAATGAAGGCACAAAAGCCATAAATACATCTAAATCACCCTGATAACCTTTAAGGTCAGTTCTTTTGGATGAAAAATAGATAATATCGCCTGAGGCAGGCAATGTAATAAATTGTTCATCATCAGTAGTATTAATGGGTCTTCCTATGTTTTGAGGTTGAGACCAGGTATTTGTTTCAGGGTCAAAACGAGTAACATAGAAATCTAAACCTCCAAAATTAGGTTTATGTCCGTCAGAAGCAAAGAATAGAGTTACGCCGTCTGCGGCAATAAAAGGAGAATATTCTTGACCAGGCGTATTAATAGCTTTTAAATTCTCAGCAGGCTTCCATTCTTCTTCATCTTCATCCCAATCGCAATACCAAATATCAAAGTTTTTACTTCCAAAAGGGCTTCCATCTCTGTTTGAAGTAAAATAAATTCTTGTTTGGTATGGGTGAATTGAAGGTTGAGATTCCCATCTTCGTGTATTGACATTTCTGCCTAAATTAACGGGCCGTCCCCATTTATCGCCTTCAATAGTAGTTTTATATAAATCGCAATCGCCAAGTCCATCTGGTCTATCGCAACCGGTGAAATATAAGGTTTGCCCATCAGCAGCAATTGAAGCGGCTCCTTCATTTAAAATTGTATTTACCCCTAAATTACCCAAATGAGTAGTTGTATCAATATTATATGGCTCAAAAAATATAGTATCTAAGCGATGACCTTTTTTTGTTGCCCAGAAATCGTGAGTATAAATTCCCCAATCTTTATTATATTGACTACCACTTCTATTAGACACATAATACAGGGTCTTACCATCAGCTGTGACCGTTGGAGCGTAATCTACACCCTTATAATTAACTACAGGACCTAAATTTATTATTCTAATATTTTTGTTAGACAATATACCTTCTTCTTGTTCTTTATCGTTTTGTCTAACTGATGAATTCTCAAGTAATGCAGCGTATATATATGTCTGCTCCCCGCTTTTATTTGTAATTCCCTGAGAATATAAGAAATTACAGCTTATTAAAAAAATTATCAAGTAAAAAATATTTGCAACTCTCATCATCACTAGTTCCAAAAAAATTAATAAAATATTTTTTTTGCAAAATAAATAATTTGTGAATTTATTTTTGCAAATTTCATTTTTTTAATTTACTTTAAAAGAGATTAAAACACAACTTTTTTTTATGAAAAAAATATGAAAAAATAAAAAAAATAAAAAAAAGTAAAAAAAATAAGAAAAAGTTAGTAAAAGTTAGTAAAATTATAAAAATAAAAAAAGTAACTATGGAAAACGATATGAATAACAACACATCAATCCAAGAAAAGCAATCTTTAGAAAGCTTATCTGACCCCCGGTCTGCTGCTATAAGAATTTTGAACAGGTTCGAGCGCAGTGATTCTTATATCAATAAATTAGTTGATTATGAATTAAATACCGGGAAGCTTAATCAATTAGATAAGCAATTGCTTACTGAATTAGTTAACGGAGTAATCCGCTGGAAAGAACGGCTCGACTATATCCTAGTCGGTTTTTATTACGGCGATTATATGAAGTGTCTTAATATTGTTAAGAATGCTATGCGTGTTGCTTTGTATCAAATACTATTTTTAGATAAGATTCCCGGTGCTATTGCAATTAATGAATCTGTTGAAATAGTAAAAAGAATTCAAGGCGAAAAAACTGCTGGTATTGTTAACGGAGTATTAAGGAATATTTCCAGAAATATTGATAATATTCGTTTTCCAGATAAAGAATCTGACCCAATTTATTTCCTATCTGTTTATCATTCTCATCCTCGCTGGATGGTCAGACGCTGGGTCGACCGATTCGGCATTGATGAAGCTGAAATGCTTTTAAATGCGAATAATCGGAAACCTAGTGTTACTATTAGAGTCAATACTTTGAAATCGAATGTTTATGAAATTGAAAATTTTTTATCAGAAAAAAATATTGTGTTCGATAAATCAAAATTCTTAAGTCAATCTATTATTTTGAAGACACCGCGCCTTAACGTTACTGCTCTGGATATTTTTCTTGATGGCAAAATTACTATTCAAGATGAAGCTGCTTCGCTTGCAACACTTTTAGCGAGACCATTTCAAGGAGCTGATATAATTGATTTATGTGCTGCTCCCGGGGGAAAATCATTTTTTCTCGCTGAATTAGCAAAAGATAAAGGAAGATTGATTGCTATTGATAAATATAAAAATAAATTGCCAGCTATTGAAGAAGGTGCTACACGACTCGGCTTAAAATCTATTATTGCTGCATTCGGTGATGCTATTACTTTCCAGTCAAATTTCCAACCGGATATTGTGTTTATGGATGTTCCCTGCTCAGGGACAGGTACTATTGCTAAAAAGCCAGATATTAAATGGAAAAGGGAAAGAGACGATGTTTATAATATTGCTAAAGTTCAAAAAGATATATTAGATTCTGGGGCTAAAATTGTAAAAACTGGCGGAGCCCTCATTTATTCTACTTGCTCAATGGAACCCGAAGAAAATTTTTTGAACATTGAATGGTTTTTGGAAAACAACCGGAATTTTAAACTTGACCCTGCTGAGCAGTATCTTCCTGCTGCCGTTTGTAAAAATGGATTTATGCAAACTTTTCCTCATATTCATAACTTCGACGGTGCTTTTGCTGCAAGATTAATTAAAATAAGTGAGTAATTTCAAAAGTGCAGATAATTGGAGTTATTGGATTATTAGGTTATTGGGTTATTAGGTTATTGGATTAATGGGTTAATGGGTTAATGGGTTAATGGGTTAATGGGTTATTAGGTTATTGGGTTAATGTGTTATTGGGTTAATGGGTTATTAGATTGTTTTCCTCCTTCCCAAGTGCAACTTGGGAAAGAGAAAAAAATGTAGAGACAAGGCATGCCTCGTCTCTACAAAAATTTATAAATCCAACAACTAATTCTCAGGATACGTCAAAAGCGCTGGACTTGAAATGTAAAGCCAATATGCTTGACCGGGCTGCATCTCACCAAGTGTATTTATCCCAAAGCCAGGGTGATAAATTCCACCTAAATTATTCTTTGCAATTATTAAATTTGATGAAATGCTTGAAAGTGCCTGCTGTGCGTTCATTGGACTGTTTCGCAAATAAGAAACAAGATGCCAGCCGGGATTTAGCTGAATGCCTTGTAGAACTGGATTTACTTCTGTGCCTGTAATGTTTAATATGCTACTGCCATTTGTATAAACATAATAGCCATCTTCGATATTCCAATCACCTATTTGATTTAAACCTAAAGCAGGAAAGAAGATTTGCCCTGCTCCATTTTTGACAAATACAATATTGTTCATTCCTTCAAAAACACTTTCCATAGCTGGTTCGTCAGGTATAACGTTGCTTGAAATGATATTCCAGCCGATTATTAAAGGAATATAAATATCATCTGGGGCAGTAATAAGGTTTGAAACAAATGAAAAGCCATTAATTTCATAAACAGAAGGACCAGATATATATGTAGCATTTGCATTCCATAATTTATTTAGCTGACTGTCCCAAACTTTAAAAGTAATCGTTTCTCCAACTGAAAATCCATCTTTTTCTGGTGTTCGTGTATCGTCACCCCAAACAGTTAATTCTAAGTTTCCATCGCTGAAAAGTGAATAACCACCGGCTTGCCAAACACCTTCGCTTTTTTGATAAATAGCATAAACGGCATCACCATTTTGAATTGGACGGTTATTTATTAAATAATTTTGGCTGTTTGAAAAAAAAACGTTAGAAAAATTATCTGAGGGCTGAGGAGGTGGCGGGGGAATAGGTACATAATAAACGAAAGACCACAACTCTGACCATAAAGATTCATTTTCAATGTTGAATGCTTTTACTTTCCAATAAAAATGATGGACAGCATCTAAAAAAAATCTATCTAAATTAAGTAAAAGATTTGATTCACTTATTATAGTATCAAAAGGTTGCTGATTAAAATCTGTAACAATAATTTCGTAATTAGTCGCATTTTCAATAGACGACCAGGAAAGCGATATATAGTCAGTTAAAATATATTGGCCATTTTCAGGAGACAATAAAGTAGGAGTATCTAAAACTTGACAATAAATCAAATTAATATTTAGAAAAATCAAAGTGATAAATAAAATTTTTTTCATTTTTTTCTCCAAGGTTATTTAATTAAAATCATAATTGATTGAACACGCTCATTTTCTGTGAATAATCTATTTTGCTCTCATTTTTTCCAGTTGATTTCATTTTTTCTATCTTGATTAACTTACAAAATAAAAATACAAAAGTCAAGTATTATTTTTATTTATTTTAAAAATATTTATCAAAACAGAAGAACTCCACTTTTAAAGTGGAGTTCTTCTTACTGAATAAAGTTATCTGATGACTAAAAGTCATCGGTTCACTGAAAGAATAAAGATTAAAGTTATCTGATGACTTAAAGTCATCGGATAACTGAAAGTATTGTAAATAATAGTTAAAGTTATCTATGAAGAAAGAAAATAATTATTAATTTTTCCGAGTGATTTTAGTACTTAATCGAAAATATAAAGAGAATTATAAAGTTTTTTCTAAATTATTGTTTAAATTTTCAGATATTTTAAAAGATTTTTTGTTAATAAAAAAGAAAATATGCTTATTATAACTACAAAAATCAATAAAAAGATTTGTTAAATGTATTTCTAAAAGGTTAGAAACACATTTCACTCTGTCAGAAACTCATTTCACTCTGCCAGAAACTCATTTCACTCCGTCAGAAGCTCATTTCACTCTGTCAGAAACTCATTTCACTCCACCAGAAACTCATTTCACTACGCCAGAAACTCATTTCACTCCGCCAGAAACTCATTTCACTCCGCCAGAAACTCATTTCACTCTATCAGAAATTCGTTTTTGGAAGGAAAATATTGATAACATTTCCTTGAACGATGACATCGTCCATATTTTTCATTAAAAATTTTTTAACCTAATTAATAAAACTTATATGAAATAAGCTAATAATGTTATTAAAACAAGATTTCCATCTTTCAACTAAGGTTTTTTATGAGAATAAGGTTTTTTCATTTTTTACTGAAGTTACCAATGACATCTTTGTTTGTCGGACATTCCGAATTCCA
>CAZCHH010000027.1:44461-46786 GCA_964498585.1 uncultured Hyphomicrobiales bacterium | reverse complement strand
AAATACTTGAGTTATTTGTATTTCCTCTACTATACTGTGTATATAAGTAACGAAATGCATCGAAATCAACAGTCCTGTATAAATAATTCATAATCTTTTTTAAAGTATCACCATAATCCAAGCCATTTAAAAATTCTTTTACTTCTTTAAAACTTGAACTTTTACAAACGCTATCCAAGATAATATACGAAAGCATTACCTCATAAGGTGTATCAGTCGTAAGATAAGGAATATTAGGCAATTTTGCTGACTCAACTGTAAGCCCATAGAAATCTGACATACACGGCGGTTGCTGAGAGTAGCTTAAGCATTGAAAACATACTATTAATAGCAGAAATGCAACTGAGAACTTTTTCATATTATTCCCTTTTTATTAATAAATAAAAATATATTTTTTAAACAATATTAAAATATAAAAAAAAAAATCAACTGTGCAAGTATTTTTTTCACTTTTTTTAATTATTAATAAAAATTAATTTGTTATTCATTTTTCAAATAAACATTATAACATTTTTAATAATCAGAAACGGAAGTGAGATTTCTAATACTCTGTGGTAGCAAAGAGTTGAGAGATTTCTCACTTCGCTTTAGAAAGACAAGTTTATTATACATTATTTATATGGTTTAGCAGTAGAATTATCATTTCTCTGCTATTTTATATGTAATAAATCTTGATGATGTTTTGAAAACTGGTATTAACTTCATTAGCGAAGTTAAAAATAAACCCATTCTTTGATAACCTTTGAATTCCTGAAAGAGATATGTTCTATCGTGTTTAAGTTTAGGATGCCATTTTTCAATTTCTTTATCGTCATCAATTCCAAAACTGAATTTTGCATTTGTTTTGCTAACTGTGTCGTGCATTTTAGATTTAGTGCTCATCCATCTGTTAAGCATATCAAAGTGTATTTCTGCATTATTAAAATGATTGGCTAATTCAGTAAACACAAATTTGTTGTCATTTTCATTGAAATACATCAAAACTCCTTCTATCACAAAGATAAAATCGCTTCCCTTATGTTTTTCATTCAGACTAGACATCCATTTTGTATCAAGCATTGAACTTGAAATAAAATATTCATTAGACACTTTCGGGATCAGCAATTTTCTCAGATTAATAACTTCTTCAATATCCAATTCATAAAAAATTGCTTTTTCTGCTACTTTTCCAAGCCGTTGAATTCTTGAATCAAGTCCGCAGCCAACCAAAACAACTACAGGATTTTTATGATTTTCAATAAATTGCTTTACGGAATTATCAAAGTGAGAAGAGCGAATTGAAACTCCAACTAAACTTCTTTTCTTATTTTTGTACTTAGAAAAATCGTAATCAATTGTTTTAACTCAACTTTCCTAGTTGTCATAAGTGTCTGTAATATAAGAATATTATAAAAATGAATAAAAGTGTTAAAAAGTCAATAAATACACCTCCCCTGTCCCCTCCTTGTTAGGAGGGGAACGCTAAAACACAGAACTGTTCTTATTCCCCTCCTAATAAGGAGGGGCAGGGGAGGTGTTAAAAGGTTCTATTAATAAATATAGTATTTTTTAAGGTTTAAAGCATATTATCTTATTTATAATGCCCTACTAATCTATATTTTCTTTATTTTATCATCTAGGAAAGTTGAGTTTTAACTAACTCACAAGCAACTTTATCACTAATAAGTGGATTGCTCTTTTCGCTTTCAACTGCTTTTGCAAATAATGTAATAAACAATGTATCTGCTATACTATCCTTAATATTTACTTTAATTTTTTTCATAATGCTTTTACAATTTTGTTGAGAAATAAATTTCAGAACTCCTTACTCCTCGTAGTTTGATATTTAGCAAATTTTATAATAAGAAGTTAAATTTGAATTTATATATTTCCAATAGGTCATTAGTTATTCGTTATTAGTCATTGGTCATTAGTAGTTACAAACTAATGACCAATAACTAATAGAATGATATTTTCTAACTGCTAAATTGTTCTTTACGAGGCAATTCTACTAACTCCTTTTTTCCTTATGGGGCGTTTTAAACTCCAAAATCATCTTTAAATATTCTTCAAATAATCATCTATATTCTTCATACTGCAAAAGAAAAATACTGTATATTAATTTAATCAATTAAAATATTTGGCTAAAATACTCGACTATATTTATGATAATATAAAATTATTTAAATAAAAGTAATAATTTATATCTAACTGCTAAAAAATTACAAAAAGCTGATAAATACTAATATCAAATGAATTTTTTTAACAATCTAACAACTTCAAATGATAAAATAATATGGCAGATGACCATTTGAACCCTTTTGATGACCATTTGAACCCTTTTGA
>CAZCHH010000027.1:0-44361 GCA_964498585.1 uncultured Hyphomicrobiales bacterium | reverse complement strand
TGACCGTTTGAACCCTTTTGATGACCGTTTGAACCCTTTTGATGACCGTTTGAACCCTTTTGATGACCGTTTGAACTCGTTAAAATATCTTATGAAAAGGTTAATTTCAGAATACCTGACTCCATTACTAAAAAAGAAGTTATTAGATTTGATTCGTAAAAAACAATTTCGCAGTTAGCAAATAATATTTTTTTAGTTATTGGTCATTGGTCATTGGTTATTAGTATGTAATTACTAATGACTAATGACTAATGACTAATGACTAATAACTAATTACGTATTGGAAATACTTGTATTAAAATTTAACTTCTTATTATAAAAATGCGAAATACCAAACTACGAGGGGTCAGGAGTTCTGAATTTCACTTTTCTATTTTTTATAATCGAAATCAACTTCTGTTGCATTAATAACATACATCGTATAATAAGGAATTTCGCCTGATACAATTTTGTTATAAATTGAACTAATTCTTGCGTCTTCCTGTTTGTAGTGTTCAGTATTTTCCTCTCCTTTATGACTATTTTTCATTTTTTTATGCCATGATTCAACATCTTCGGCATTCATTTTCGTAGGAACAAGGTTACCTTTGACTTTAACAGTTTTCCCCATCAAGTTTAAATTAAGTTCCTTAAAGGAATCACCCAATTCAACTTTTAGCTCTTGACCATTTTCTTTCGTAACAATCTTAAATCTTTTAAAAGAATGTTCGCAGATATGGTCAATTATTCCATATACTTCAACAATTTTTTCAGAGAATTTATCAGCATTTGCCAATAATTCATCAACTGTCAAAACTTTTTCATCTAATTTTTTATTAATCTCATCGTTTAGACTATCCTGTTTTTCCCGGCTACAGGCAATATTTAATAAAGCTATTGCAATTAAAGCTATTAGTAAATTGAACTTTTTCATATTGTTTCTTTATATTTTTTTTTAAATCCGTAAATAAAGTAATGCTAACTTGTTTAGTTTAACTTTTGCAAGAAATTTGGAAAAACAATGCCTTATAAAAAAAATTACGTCAGCATTACTTTATGTTTAGCAAATAACAATTAAATTAAAAAAAGGCAGGAGCAAAGTAAAGAATAATGTAGATTTAGGAGTAGTATAATTCTTTGCTTTATTCGACAACAAAACAGAATTAATAAATTCTATTTAAAGCATACACAGCTCAATAATTTGATTTTCAAACTGACTTGTATTTGAATTTTTCTGAAATACAAAACAGTTTAAATCAAAATTATTTGATTTTGAATCTGGAACTAATTCATTTTTTATTGAATATTGCTCAAAGAAATATTTCCTTTCTGGAAAAGCTCCTCCGATAATAGTACCATTAGTAGTTAAAACTGAAAAAATAGTTTTCATTTGTTTATCAAAAAGAAAAAGAGAGTAATAATTTAAAATTTCTTCCCATAGCGGGGATATAAGAACCATAAGGTTTATAGTCGTTATCAAATAAATTTTTAACAACAAAACGCAACTTCGGACTTCCGGTAAGAGAGTTTGAATTTATACCAAAAACCAAATTAAAAGCAAAATGAGAATCAGATGTTAAATAGCCCCAAGGTCCGCTTTCTGCACCGTCTGGGATAGCAGGAATTCTGTTTTGCTCTGCAGCGAATTCAGCTTGTAGATTTATAAAATATCCACTAATCCAAAACTCATTAAGTTTTCCATAATATTTTAAATCAGCAAGCAAATTTAATGGTGGAATTCCAAATAAAGGTTCATCACTATTTTCAGAGGATTTGTCAATTCCGTAAACATAAGAAGCAGCTAAACCGAGATATAAATCGTTTTCTGATTTTATTACTTCCTCAAATTTATATGAAAGTGAAATCTCGCCTCCAAAAATCAGAGCATCTGTGTTTTTATAAGTAAAATCAATGACTTCATTTTCTAAATCAGGAACATCTTGAATATATCCATCAATAATATTATAGAAAAGGGCAAAGTCCCAATCGAATTTGCAATCATCGGAAAAACCGCGATATCCAATATCAAAGTTCCAGCTGTATTCCGGCTCTAAATTTGGATTACCTTTTTTAATTCCTTTGCAACTTACTACTTCTGTAAAAAGTTCTTCAGTAATAGGCATACGAAAAGCTCTACCAACGTTGAATGAAAAGTATTGATTAACAAAAGGAGAATATACAAGCCCAAAATTTCCACTTAATGCATTTCTTTTTTCGTTGTAACCATCTGTTCCGTTTAATCTTCCTTCCAAAACTTTGGACCAGTCATATCTTGCACCTGCAACCAGATTAAATTGTTCAGACAGTTTCCATTCATCATTAAAGAAAACTCCGAAAGTTTCCTGCCCGGCAAATAGCCGAGCAGTTCCTGTGCAAAAGCAATTGTTGGTTTATTCATTGCACTCCTTTATATTCTCAAACATATCTAACACATCTAAACCGTAAGATTCTATTACAGTTAGAAGTGAGTTTAACTTTTCCTCATAATCTTTTAAATTGAAAAGATTGACATTATAATTATATTCTTTATTGATTTGTTTTAGTAAATCATTGCAAATCTTGAAATTATAGAGATATTCATCTAATTTCCCGACCAGGTCAAGGAGCTTACCAATAATTATGGTAAGAGTAGATGTAATTTCAAGAAGTTTTTCGATGATGATAATGTTATTTTTCATTATATTAATTATTTAAAAATTTATAAAAAAATATTTAAGAACTTCGCTGCAGCATTAAGCTCTAAAACAACATTAATGAAAAAATTAAGGGATAAAAAATCTTTTGTTATCTAATTATAACTATTTAAAATAAAGAATAGCTCTGAATATTTAAGCAAAAAAAAGTTGTTCAGATAATTTATCTGCGGTTATCTGTGAATTATTTTAGAGAGGAATTAAAATGAATTGAATACTATCTTCTGATGATAGAAAATGATTAGAAAAAAAAGAGTAATTGGAAGAAAAATTAGACACTAACTATAGCTTTTGTATGAGTGAAAGAAGAAATATTATATATAGACTAATTATCAAAGTTAAAACCTTCATTTTCAAATATTTGTTTTAGTTCTGCAATTAGTGCATCTCTTTTAAAAAAACTATCTTTGGGATTTTCTTTATTTTCATTATTTGAGTAAGCAATTCTTAAATAATCATTTTTTAAAGTCTTCCAATTTATTTTACACTTTCTTGATGTATTAAATTCAAAAAGGTTTTCAAATTTTTTAGTAACGTCTTCTTTCTTAACTCCAATATTATATAAAGCATTAGCAAAAACCTTTGCAGTGCCGAACTCTCTAACTTGTACGTAAATACTATTTTTATTTTTTTGAAAGTATGGATTAGGTTTGTTTTCGCTTCTTTGACTATTTGCTTCAAGTTCGTTTATACGTTTTTCCAATTCATCTTTGTAGAAGATTAGCTTATTTAGATTACTTTCATTGTATTCTTTAGCTAAATTGTATTTATTAAATAATTTTTCATTTTGTACATCAAAGTTGCTAATATCATTTTCTATAAAATATAAATAATATTTATAATATACTTCATTAAAATCAGGTCCACTGTATTCATCAAATGTTTCATCAAATGATTCAGCATTTAAATAAATTAAATCAATTAATTTTTCAGGATATTTTTCAATAAAATCTAAGAAATTTTTTAAATTTTCCACTTCTGATTTAAAAATATTTAGCTTTTCAGCATTTTCAAACATTATCTTTTTTACATTTACAATACAACTTTCTATAATCTTCTTTTTTTCTATTAGATGATTAATGTCAAATAGAGTAAAATTGTTTTCATTATTTAATTTGAATAAATTATTAATGCTTTTTTCTATTTCATATTTAACCCAAAAACCTTCATCTTCTACTCTTTTTTTTGCATAAAATTTATTATACTTTCCACAAACTGAGTCAAAAATATCTTCAAAAGTTAAAAATTTATTTCTATCTTCATAACCAAACATATAAAAGCTTTTTTTAATTAATTATATTTAAAATTACAAAAAATAATTTGCATTTTAAAAAGGAAAGTTTTAAATTGTAGGAAATTGAAAATATTTTAGAGGTCTAAAAATGAAACATTTAATATTGCTATTTGCTTGTGTTTTTCTTTTTTCTTTTTGTTCTGAAAATTACAACGATAAAAAAGAAGTTACTTTAAAAGGTTTAGATTCCAAAATTGAGTCATTGAATAAAAAAATTGAAGATATAGAACAAAGATTAGATGATTTGGAAATGAATTATGAGAATAATGTTTTAGAAAGTCATAGCAGGGTTGAGGACATTGAAAGTGAACTAGAAAATACCAGAAGTGAACTAGAAAATATCAGAAGTGAAATTGATTAACAAATATTCCAGAAAATTTGTTTTGGCTTTCTTCCTCTGTTTACAGCAGCTACAGCTTCGCCGTCCCGGAAAACCACACTTTCAACGTAGAAGTGCTTTCAGTGAAATAATTGTTAATTGTTAATTGTTAATTGTTAATTGTTATTGGTTTTTTCTTTTCCTAATAACCTAATAACCCAATAACTTAATAACTCTCTAATAATAATAATTAACAATTAACAATTAACAATTAATAATTATTTTCTGTCAAAGTGTCAAAAATGCCCTTTTTTTTGACACTTGACACTAATCATTAATCACTAATCATTAATCATTAATAATTAATAATTAATAATTAACAATTAAAGATGTTTCTCTTGCATAATTAAGAAAATATTTATATTTTAGATATGGTAATAAAAACAGAGCATTTAATTATTTTTGTTTAATAATGCATTACAAACTATATTGGTAAGAAAATATTATGTTCAAGGAATTTCAGGTTATAATAGAAAAAGATACTGATGGCTGGCTAATTGCAGATGTTCCAGCACTTAAAGGTTGTCATACACAGGCAAAATCTTACGATACACTAATGAATAGAATCAAAGAAGCAATAGAACTATGTCTTGAAGTGGAACAGGATTATCAGCCAAATGAATTTATTGGATTACAACGAGTATTAGTTGAAGCATGAGCAACCTAAAATCATATTCAGGTAAAGAACTTATTTCGATTTTAAGGAAGTTTGGTTTTGAAGTTATAAGAATAAAAGGTAGCCACCATTTTCTTAAACACATTGACGGAAGAACAACTGTGATTCCAGTTCATTCCAACGAAAATATTGGAATTGGCTTATTTATGAAAATCCTTAAAGATGCTGAAATTACCAAAAATGAATTAGAAAATATTTAAGCATATTTAATAATAATTCAACGTAGAAGTGCTTTCGTTTGAATAATTGTTAATTATTAATTATTAATTGTTATTGGTTTTTTCTTTTCCTAATAACCTAATAACCCAATAACTTAATAACTCTCTAATAATAATAATTAACAATTAACAATTAACAATTAATAATTATTTTCTGTCAAAGTGTCAAAAAATGCCTTTCTTTTGACACTTGACACTTAATCATTTATCAATTATCAATTATCAATTGTCAATTATCAATTTTTTTGTATATTTGGGAAAAAAAAGGAGTATATATGCAAAACGAATATACAGCAATAATCAAACAAGATGGCGACTTTTGGATTGGCTGGATAAAAGAAATCCCCGGTGTGAATTGCCAGGAGTTTACTAAAGAAGAATTAATAGATACATTAAGAGTTACTTTAAGTGAAGCAATTGAAATTAATCAACAAGATGCTATGCTAAATCTTGGAAGCAATTACTATGAAGAAGCAATATTGGTATGAAGCGAACAAAATTTTTAAAGTATCTATCTGAAAATGGTTGCCAATTATTAAGAGAAGGTGCGAAACATTCCTGGTGGGTCAATAATCTTAATAACAAAAGAAGTGCAGTACCACGACATACAGAAATTTCAGACCAATTAGCAGTAAAAATTTGCAAAGATTTAGGTGTTGAAAAAAATCAAGTAAATTTCTGCCAAAGTGTCAAAAATGCCCTTTCTTTTGACACTTGACACTTTTTCCCAATCATTAACAATTAATAATTAATCATTAATAATTATTTGGTTTGAATAATAAAAATATGTATATTTAAATATTGAAATAACAATATTATTAAGGGAAATACTTTTAAATCATAGTTATAAAAAATGCACAAATTAAGAATATATATTGATACATCTGTAATTGGTGGCTGTTTCGATAAAGAGTTTTCAGAGTGGTCAAATATGTTGTTTGATGAGTTTATAGTTGGGAAAAAGATTGCTGTAATTTCACCAACAAGTGTTGATGGACTAAAAAATGCCCCTGAATTTGTAAAAGAAAAGTTAGAACAGATTCCAGACGACTTTTTGGAAATATTAGCTTATAATGATGATATTGCAAATTTAGCTCAAGAATATATTAGAAACAATGCAGTACCCAAAAAATTTCTTGATGATGCAACTCACATTGCTTATGCTACTTTTTATAAAACAGATTTATTAGTTAGCTGGAATTTTAAACATATTGTAAATATAGATAGAATAAGAAAATATAATTCAGTAAATATGATGCAGGGTTACTCCTGTATTGAAATTAGAACTCCAAGGGAGGTAATTTATGAAAAAGAATGAAAACTTCGATTGCGTAGAGTTTCAAAGAGCAGTTAGATTAAAGAATTATGAAGAATGTAACGGTGATTACAGTTTAATGATTGAAAAGCAAAATAAAAGATTAAAAAATAATGATTTATGGTTACGGCTGATTAAAAGAAAAGCACAAAATAAAGCAAAAGATATTTGATGAAATTACCAGAAGAATTACAAAAAACTGCTTTTTCATAAAATAACTCTATTATCTATTTCTGCCAAAGTGTCAAAAATGCCCTTTTTTTTGACACTTGACACTAATTCCAATCAATAACAATTAACAATTAACAATTAATAATTAAAAAATGGAGCCATCTCCAATGATGAACTCCATTTATATTTTTAAAATCTAATTTAATTAAAGAATCTTACCAAACTCTGGGAGCGTTTAAAACAACTCTTAAAGTGTCGCGGGCAATAAGCAATTCTTCATTGGTTGGAATCACATAAATACCAACTTTGCTATCTTCAGTGCTTATTTTCATTTCTTTTCCACGAACAGCTTTATCGTTTAATTTAAGGTCGATTTTAATACCGAGAGCTTCTAAACCTTCGCATGTTCTGCGGCGAATTTCAGTAGAATTTTCACCAATACCGCCAGTAAAGCAAATTGCATCAGTTCCATTCATTTCGGCTGAATAGGCACCAATATATTTTTTAATTTTATTGCAGAACATATCAATAGCAAGAGTAGCACGTCTATCTTCGTGTTCGCGTTCTTCATCAAGCAATTCACGCATATCGTTTGTCAAACCGGAAATACCGAGCAAGCCGGAGCGTTTGTTTAAAACAGAAAATACTTCATCCATTGAAATACCTTCGTTGTGTGTTAAAAACTCAATTACAGTCGGGTCAATATCACCGCAACGGGTGCCCATCATCAATCCTTCAAGCGGAGTAAGTCCCATTGAAGTGTCTATTGATTGTCCGTTTTTAATCGCACAGGCAGAGCAGCCATTTCCAAGATGAAGAGTAATGATATTCACCTGGTCGCGTTCCAAACCGGCTAATTTTCTGTAACGATATGCAATAAATCTGTGAGAAGTACCATGGAAGCCATATTTTCTAATTTTAAATCTTCTGTAAAGTTGGTATGGAATCGCATAAAGATATGTTTCTTCTGGCATTGTTGAATGGAAAGAAGTATCGAAGACAACGACCTGAGGAACTGAAGAACCAAAAATTTCTTTTGCAGCATAAATTCCTTTAAGATTAGCTGGATTATGTAATGGTGCAAGTGGAATACAGTCTTCAATGCCGGCAATTACTTCATTATCAATACGAGCAGAGCGTTTAAATCTTTCGGCGCCGTGAACGCCTCTATGTCCAACGGCAGCAATGTCAGATAAATCATTGATACCGGGAATATTAGCATCCGCTGAAATAATCCATTTCATTGTATGGTTAAGAGCAGTTTTATGGTCGCGTAATGCTTCAGTCATCTTTACTTTTTTTCCACCAACAACTTCATAAGTAATGAGCGATTGACTTCCAACACGTTCGATTAAACCCTTGGCAAGCATCTTGTCGGTATCATCTTTTATCATTTCCAAATCAGTATCAATTATTTGCCATTTTAATGACGAACTTCCACAATTCAATACGAAGATATTCATAATGTAACCTATTATTATTAAGAAAAAATTAAATCTATATTCTTTTTACAAAATTACTATTTTATGAATAATATCAAAATAAGTTTATAAATATTTTTTTTTAATTGAATCTCTTAATATAAAATTAACTTATTTAAGCAATTTCAAATTCTTGTCCTTTGCTAATGACATCTTAACTTTTCTGTAATTCCAAATCCACTTTTAAAGAAAAATTTTATTTAAATAGAGATGACATAACTTTCGAGTTGTCATTTTGACGTATGTCAGAATTGTAAGCAAAGATGTCATTGGTAATATTACTACAATAAATACTGGAAATAGTCTTATTTTAAATAGGTAAGATTTTATTCAAAAAAAAACGTTGTAAAATATTATATTAACATTTTACAACGTTATAAAATACTTATTTATATATTAAAATTTAAATGTAACACCCAAAGTCAAATAAGTAACACCATATCCTAATTCAGCAAAGGCACCAAAAGAATCGCTAAAATAATATTTACCACCACCATGAATAGAGTAAACAAATTCGCTTCCGGAAGCGGAATATGAGCCACCATGATAAACGCTCGGTGTCGTTACAGAAACTATATTGTAGCCGAGCATAAGTCCGCCATAGGCATCGATTTTGTCTTCATTATAGAAATGATAGCTTCCCCTTGCACCAATGATTATATTTGTATATTTCCAAGTCCAATCATCAGAACCCCAGCCCCATGAATCTTCAGTGGCAGCAAAACCAAGATAGCCACCTGCACTGATTTTATCAGTGATACCTACTTCATAAGATGCAGAAATTGGGGGAATGGTCATAGAACCGACTAAGGTACTTCCCAAGCCAATGCCAATATTTAAATCACTGTTATTTTGATTGTAAGGGCCCTCAGCGACAAGAGTCGAAGCTGAAATAATTGCGAAAAAGATGATTATTGTTAATGATTTATACATTAAAAACTCCTAAAAAAATTAGAAAAAGATTATATATATTATAGAGCGATTAATCATACTCTTAGAAAAATCACTCTAAATACTCTTATTAATATTCTCTGTAAAATTTACTTCTGAAATCTTCAATCTTTGCATCTGCCTTGATTTTATTATACCATTGATAATAAAGTGGCTGGCGTGATGGATTCTTTTTTAGTTCAGTTACATAAGTATCGAAATCTGTCTTATTTGTTTCGATAGAAGGCAGCTCACGCTCAGTAACCTGAATAATAAAATAACCGAGTTCGCCTCTAATTGGACCAGAAATTTTTCCAATCGGCAATTCGAAGCAATTTGTAGTGAAAGCGTAGTCGTAACCAGCAGCTTGCATATTACCTGTGTTATTGATTTTATTTACTTTATTTACTTTCAATGCAGTATCTAAAGAAGTAGCAGCTGTTAGAGAATCCAGTCCTTTAACTATATTAAATGCTTCTTCTGCTTTAGCTTTTACCATATCTAATTTTTTTGCCTTTTGTAATCTACGGGTAATCATCTGTTTTAAGTCTTCTAAAGTAGAATAGCCGGCTTCTCTGACCTCAGTAATCTGAGCAACGATAATACCCTGATTTTTTATTTCCATTGGATCAAAAATGTCGTTTAATTTTCCTTCAAAAGCTTTTGCAGAAAGGAAATTTGACCCGAGAATAGGTTTGCCCTGTTCGAATAAAGCTGTTTCCTTTGCCTGAGTTTCGAATTTTTTGGCTAAAGTATCAAAATTAACAGTTCCTTTTTCTAATTCTTTTTTAAATTCATAAGCAATTCTCTTTATGGATTTTTCAGTAGCTTTAGACATAGTTGGTATAATTTTTATTTGGCTATATTTTAATTCATCAGAGTTTTTATCGACAACTTTAATTATATGATAGCCGAATTGAGATTCAACAGGACCAACGATTGAGCCAACAGAAGCAGCAAAGGCAGCATCTTCGAATGGTTTAACCATTTTGCCTTTTCCAAAATATCCCAAATCGCCACCTTGCATTCCTGAGCCCTGGTCTTTGGAATATTGACGGGCTAAAGCAGCAAAATCTTCATTACCTTTTGCACGAGCCATGATTTTCATTGCTTCTGCCTGAGCGCTATCTTTATTACTGTCAAAATTTATTAAAATGTGGCTTGCTCGAACAACTTGATTTTCACCAGTGCGCTTTTCATCAACACGAATAAAATAAGTAGCATCAGGTAATGTTAAAGGACCGACAACGGTGCTATCTGGCAAAGAAGAAATGTAAGGAGCTAATTTTTGGTCAATATCCATAATCGGTTTAAAGTCATTAATAGCACTCTCATAATCACGCATTCTCATAGTAAACATACTATCTTTTGCTTGAGTAGTGCTAACACTTAAGAAATCATCTGATATTTTTTTAATTGATTTCATTGCATTTGCAGAATCTTTATCAGATGCTTTAAGTTGAAATTGAGCATACTTCATTTTTCTTTTTGGCTTTTGCTCAAAGAATTTTTTAACCTTTTCGTAATATGTTTGTATTTCCTGGTCAGAAACGGCAACATTACTATCGGGAATTCTTTTTATATCAATTAAAATATAATTTGCTGAAGCAGTTCCCTTTTCATCAACAAATTTCTGCTCTGCAAAATTTGGAGAAACAAATCCATTTGAAGTATTAACAACGCCTGCCAAGGATTCATAAAGTTTTTGCTTCAGGATTTCATTTTGAATTCTAAGTAAATCCTTTTTCCAGTTATTAATATAGTCTCTTTTTTCCTGTTCAGACATAGATTGCGGAAGACGTGAATAAATTCCGTCTGGATTTGTAACAACATCTAAATAGAATTGCCTTTGGAAATTACCAGCACTATCTTTAAAAGCATTTTGAAGATAATCGGGTGGATTTTCAAGCATTATGTCAAGTAGCTCAGCATTAGAAACATGTAATCCTATTTTATCTGCTTCCTGTTTAACTAAAATTTCATTAATCATTTGGTCCCAGACCTGCTGCCGAATTTGCTCTTCGTTAATTTCAGTTTCGTTTTCACCCATTTGAGCTCTTCTTTGCTCAACTTGTTCTCTTACTTTTTCCTCGAAATCCTTATAAAGAATTTCGTCGCCATTAATAGTTGCCAGTACTGCTGTTTGATAGTTATCACCCTGTCTCATCAAAGTGCCAAAGTCAAGGTCTGAGATAACCATAAAGCCAACAAATAGAATGGCAAATAGTGCTAAAAAGTAAGGTGAAACCGACCTGATTCTTTCTAATGTTCCCATTGATTTTTTACCTAATTTTAATAATAATAATTTTCTATATAAAATTCAAAATAACAAAAATACTATTGTTTTTTTTCTTTTCCAATTTTTTTTTAAAACAATGTTTCTTCTATGATTTCACACCATAGATGAGCAATCAATATATGTGATTCCTGAATACGTGCTGTAACCGAACTTGGTACGTTGATGTAATTATCACACATAGCTGCAATGCGACCACCACCACAACCGAGAAGTCCAATAGTATAAATTTCCTGTTTCTTTGCCTGTTCTATTGCCCGAAGAACATTTTCAGAATTACCACTTGTTGAAATTCCAAGCAATGCATCACCTTTTCTTCCTAATGCTTCAACCTCGCGTGCAAATACATTCTCAAAGCCAATATCGTTCCCGCCTGCTGTAATGATTGAAGGGTCAACAGTTAAGGCAATAGCTGGAATAGCTGGACGTGAAAAACTGCTTCTATACCTAATTACAAGCTCGGCTGCAATATGCTGGCTGTCAGCAGCACTGCCACCATTTCCGCATATAAGAATTTTCCCACAATTTTTAATAATATTTGCTAAGTCCAGTCCTATCTCTTCAATTTTTTCAGATGATTCTTTTAATAAAATCTCTTTGGTTTTTATACTATCTTCAATTGAACTCTTTATTTTTTCATAGAATTTGCTCATTTTAACTCCAAATGTTAATAACTATGTTAATAACTCAAATAAATGTTGATAACTTGTTTATTTTTTTGTTAAATACATTTAATTACAAAAATATTAAAATATTTTGGATTTTTTTGAATTCTTTTATAAAAGCTGGTTTCTTATTATTAATTTTTGTCTATCATTCAAAATCTTCAAAAAAGATAAGAATTTTTTTTAAATGAAAATGACAGAAAGTTTAGAGAGATTATAAAGTTTAGAAAGATTAGATTTTAACTTTTACTAAGTTCAAGAAACTTTACAAAAGTATGAGTATGTCATTTCCATTTAAATAAAGGTTTCTCTTTATCGTGGGATTTCTAATGACAATCCTTTTAATGATTTTTCTCAAAAAAAAGTCCAACATACTTAAATGTTGGACTTTTCATTACTATTAGAGGTCTAAACTAATAGTATTTAACCACAATACAAGGAAAGGAGGGATTCAAATAAAATTATGGATATATCAATACAGATGATTCTGACAAATATATCCAGTATGCTTGACCGGGAATCATATTACCAATTTTATTAAGAAACATATTTGGATAATAAAAATCACCATTGTTATTTTTTACTAAAATTACAGAGTTTCCCAAACTTGCAAGTGCTGTTTCAATAGCCATAGCTGAGTTTGGATAAAAAGGAATAAAGTTCCATCCAGCATCTAAATTAATCGCTGTATTTGGGGCAATAGCAGCTCCATTGATTTGAAGTGAAACTGCACTGTTTATGTGAACCAAATAACCATTAGCAATATTCCAGTTCCCTATTTGATTTATTTCCTGAGAAGGTATATAAAGCAGCCCATCATCATCTTTTACTATATTTACTACTTCATTAATATTTTCAAAAATATTATACATATCAGGAACTAATGGTAAAATATTACTCGAAATTTGATTCCAACCGGCTGTTAATTCAATATTTATACTATTTTCCTCAAAAGTATTTAAACTTGATAGGACAGAGAAACCATTTACCTGATAAATTGAAGGTCCAACTTCATAAGTAGCAATAGCATTTAGTTCAGTATCTTCCAGAGAATCCCAGAATCTAAAAGTAAATGGCTCATTTACCGCCAAGCCATCTTTAATTTCGGTTTGTAAGTCATCTCCAAAAGCAGCTATTCCAAGATTATTACCATTCCATACTTTAAATCCACAGCAATACCATTCTCCCGGTGTTCTTTGATAAAAGACTCCGATAATATCGCCATTTGCTATTTGACGTTCCCCGAGCATTGGATTTATTTCTGTTGGAACCATGATAGATGCATCATTTGCGCTAGTTGTAAGAAATTCCCAGGGTAATGTTGAAAACGTCCAGATGGTTGACCATTGGCTTGTTGCTTCAGCATCGCTAGCATTTACTCTCCAGAAGTATTTTGTTCTGACTTCTAAATCTGTGAAGTTATATTCAGTTTCAGTAAGTCCATCTAAATCTAAAACAATATTTTCAAAACTATTATCAGTTGCAACCTGTAAAGAATAGGAAACAGCATTTTCGACTTCAGTCCAGCTTAAAAGCACATTTCCGGCTAAATTTTTTGAATTGTTTCCGGGCGTTAGCAATGAGGGTGGAAATATACTTACGGTGCTAATAAATCCCATTGTATGCCCCGAACCTGCAGAAACAGAAGCCCAATTTTCTAAAATCCCTACTTGCACTGGGCTTGTTCTGTTCGTAGTAGTTCCGTCACCGAGTTGCCCATAACTGTTTTGTCCCCAAGCCCAAAGAATTCCGGTGCCTCTTGTCCCGAGAGAATAAGAATAACCGGCAGAAATATTAGTCCAATCAGCATCAGTTCCAATTTGCACAGGAGTAGTTCTATCAGTTGTAGTTCCATCGCCTAATCTTCCATATTGGTTTCTACCCCAAGCCCAGAGTGTGCCGTCATTTTTAATGGCAAAGGAATGGAGAGCGCCGGAACTGATTTTGTCGCAATCGGTTAAAATCGACACTTGCACAGGAATATTACTATCATCAAAGGTTCCGTTCCCTAATTGTCCATAATTATTTCTGCCACAAGCCCAAACAGAGCCATCACTTTTCAAACCAATAGAATGGGAAGAGCCACCGTCTGCAGCAATCCAGTTGTTAGCACTACCGACCTGCACAGGAATAGAGCTACTTGTATTTGTTCCGTCTCCTAATTGTCCATTCAAATTCTTTCCCCATGCCCAAAGAGTGTTATCACTTCGAATTCCTAAAGAATGATAATTTCCAGTTGCTACAAAAATCCAGTTAGTCGCATCACCAACTTGGACTGGAACATTGCTATTTGTTGTTGTTCCATTCCCTAATTGTCCATAACCATTTTGTCCCCATCCCCAAAGAGTGCCATTGCTTCTTATTCCCAATGAGAAATAGAAATCAGCAGAAATGAAGGCCCAGTCGTTAGCTTCTCCAATTTGCACAGGAGTTAATTTGTCAGTGTTAGTCCCATCACCAACTTGTCCGTAATCATTTCTGCCCCATCCCCAAAGTGTACCATCATTTCGGATAGCAAGAGTATGAGCACCACCGGCAGAAACTGCGACCCAATCTTCACTTTGAGTAATTTGAATAGGGACATTACTATTAGTATTTGTCCCATCTCCTAATTGTCCACTGGTATTAGCTCCCCAACTCCACAATGAATTTTGAGAATAAGATGATGTGCTAACTATAAACAAAGCTAAAATTATAGCAAGATTTAAAAAATACTTTTTCATTATTTTACTCCTTATTTAAAAAAAATATAATTGTATATTTAAAATTCTTTGTTATTTTTATTATCGTTATGTAAAATATCGTTTGTTTTTTTTTCAATTTTTTTTATATTACAAATTGTTATTTAATGAAAAGAAAAAAAAAGAAATTTTTTCTTGATTTCCCAAATTCTTGCAAGCGTATTATCTTTAAAAATCAATTATTTACAATATAGATTTCTTTATATTATGGAAAATTCACTAAAAAGATTAATACTTCAATTAAGCAAAAGAGAAAAAGAATATTTTTTAAAATATAAAAATCTAAATAAATATTCTTCGCCTCATAACTTTCTTGAAATATATGATTATATTGACAATAAGGGCAATATAAATACTGAAGAATTAATGAAAGTATTAGGAAAAAAGAATTTTAATAAAAAATTATCTTCAGGAAAAGAAAAATTATTAGATAAGATTTTACTTTCATTAGTTAATTATAATTTTGAAAGTACTTATTCCTGGGCAATCCAAAAAGATATTCTAATGATTCGTGTTCTAATAGAAAAAGGATTAATTGAAAAAGCTCATAAGAAAATTAATCAATCAAAAAAATATGCTTATAAATACGAAGAATTTGAACTACTGTTAAATATAATCATTTTAGAAGAATCCTTATGTTTTAAACATTGCTATATTCAGAACTATACTAAATTTATTGAATTACAGGAAGAAAGAAAAAAAGTAATTGACTTGTTAAATAATATGAATTCTCTTTTGACTTTAAAAGCAGAACTGCAGAATTTTCAATTAAAAGAAAACTATTATTCGTCAGATATTAAAAGCTTTATTAATGAATATGTGAATAATCCTTTATATTCGGACTCAAATATAAAAAGTAAGAAGGCACAGAGTCTTTGTTATTATATTAAAATGTTTTTCTTTTTTATTCAACATGATTACAATGGCGGCTTTTTAAATATGCAAAAATATTATGAATTTTACCATAGCTGCCCAGAGTTTTTTTCTCTCGAAGAATATTTACAATTGCTCAATAATTTTTTATATTACAGTTGCTTGATGAATGACGAGAAAACATTCAATAAACTTATGAATGAATTTAAAGAAATAAAGAATTATTCAAAAGAATTCGAGGTTTATATCAATAATGTAGTTTTTTACAGAACTTTACAATTATATCACAGGTTACAAAAATTTAAGGAAGCTGAAATTATTGCTATTGAAGCAGAACTTTTTATTGAAAAAAATAAGCATATTATTTAAACAATCGATATTAATTACCTGCAATTATTAATCATTATAGCTTATATTGACAATAAGAACTTTGATGCTGCGAATCGCTATGCAAATAAAAGATACAGAACAAGAGTTTATGAATCGAACAGTTCGTTAGTTAAACTCTTTGAATTTCTTATTCAATATAAATTAGGAAATCTCGAAGGTTTGGTATATTCAGTTAATTCCTGGGCAAAGATTGTTGGTAAAAAACGCAAACAGAATCCAATAGAACGATGCTTATTTAAATTTTTTAGAACCATTTGTAATGTCGGAGATAATAATGAAAAAAAAGAATTAATAAGAAAAGTAATAAGTCAACTTAATGAAATAAAAAAAATTGATGAAAAATATTATATAAATCATTTTTTCGACTTCGCTGATTGGTTTGAAAATGAATTGAAAGAAATCGAAGTACCTCAAACTCAGTGATAATAAGTGCTTGTGATATTACCCGCTACGCTACCAATGACATCTTTACTATTGTCGGTCATTCTGAACGAAGTGAAGAATCCAGAGAGTAGTAATTAAAAAAATTTCTGGATTCTTCACTTCGTTCAGAATGACTGTGTAAACAGATGTCATCTCCATTTAAATAAAGGTTTTCCTTTATCGTGGGGTTCGAAATGACAGTCATTTCCAGTCATCCTTTCAACAAGTTGATAGCATGACTTTTTTTTTATCTATACACTTTTTCTTTATCCTTAAGGAATTAAAAATTTATAACTATGCTATTTTTAGAGTTTTTTAAACCATTGGAATTAAATATTTAATTGCTTTTTCTGGAGTTGCTTATCAGTTTTTTTTATAGTTAACAAAACTTCTTAAATAATGTAACGTTTTATCATATTATTCGTTTAATTTTTAGATTGAAAGATAAATTTATGAATGAGGAAGAATTTAGAACAAAGGTATTAACACATAAAGATAAGTGTTATCGTTTGGCTTTA
Source organism: uncultured Hyphomicrobiales bacterium (assembly GCA_964498585.1). Lineage (GTDB taxonomy): Bacteria > Bacteroidota > Ignavibacteria > Kapaibacteriales > UBA2268 > JAAYJM01. The sequence goes on along the minus strand of CAZCHH010000027.1, from coordinate 27,319 downwards.
AGAATCTTAAACGATAATGAGGAAGCAAAAGATACCTTACAGGAAGTTTTTCTTCGGCTATGGACTAATAGGGAAAAGATTGCCAAACACGCAAATATCCAGGCATTTGCAATGCTAACAACAAAAAACTTATGCTTTGATAAATTAAGAAGTTCAAAAAAGTTTTTTAAAGATTATGAATTTGATAATCTTGTTGACAATAATCTTATTGATAAATTAACTGAACAATACGACACAATTGAAAAAGTAAAAAAAATAATAGATAGCTTACCATTACAGCAAAAAATGGTAATTCATCTATGCGATATTGAAGGTTTTTCAATTGATGAAACAGCGAATCAATTGGATATGCAAAATTTAAACGTAAGGGTAGCTCTTTCGAGAGCACGAAAAAGAGTTAAAGAAATACTAAAAAAGGAGTATGATTATGAAAGATATTAATCTAATCATAAATAAATTTTTTGAAGGCAATACCACAAAAGAAGAAGAAATTATTTTAAAAGATTTTATTTCAAAATATGTTTTATCTAATGATTACTCATATCTTAAAGATTTATTTGAATATTATGAAAATGAAAATCATATAAAAGCACCTGTTGATTTCGATGAAAGTTTGTTCGATATTATTAATCAAAATGATAAGAAAAAGAATAATTCTAAAAGAATACTAAATTTTACTATGACAGGTATAGCTGCAAGTTTGATAATTTTATTCGGATTTCTTTACATTTTTAATATTTCAAATAAAAATATTACTGATGGGAAATCACAATTAAACCTTACATATATAGACGATTACAAGCTAATCACCACTCAACAGGCATTTTCTGTTATGAACTATTACATTGATAAAGGACTTGGTTCAATGCAGGAAATTGAAAAGTTAAATTCTGCTTCTGTAGAATTACAAAAATTTGAAAAATTTTATGAATATAAATCAAAATTATTTAAAGATAATTAAAGGAATAAAAGATGAAAAAGTACATCATTCTTGGAATAATAGTATTTTTCCCAATCATAGTATTATCTCAAAATCCAGCGATTGAGAAATTATTTCAAAAATATAATAATTCTCAGGGAGTGACTGTAGTTGATGTTACTCCAGATATGTTTTCTATGCTTGGAGGAGATTCAAAAGACAAGGAATTTAATGACTTATTAGAAGACATTAAAAGTGTTAAAGTTCTTACTATAGGCAAAAAAAACCAAAAAGGAAGTACAGATTCCAAAACTCTTAATGAATTTAAAAAAGATGTAGAAAAGAATATAAATATTTCTGAATATACTAAGCTGATGGAAGTTAAAAATGATGGTAACCATGTCCGGTTCTTAACTAAAAAAAGCACTAAAAATCCAAAGAATATAACTGAATTCCTTATGATTGTTCTTGAAGACGATAATGCTACTATTATACATATCGTTGGAGATGTTGAATTAAAAAAGCTCTTAAAACTTTCTAAAGTAATTGGTATTCAAGGTTTCGATGAAATTGAAAGATTAAAAGAATAAATTCTAAACTCAAGACCTTTCATAAAACTTATTACAAAATTAAGTAATTCCGATAAGAAGTGAGGAATCAAATAACTATTGGAACAGGTTTATAGAGAACCAATTATAATGTATAAATACTTAACTTCTAAGTTGACTCCATTTTTGTAATATAAGAATAATATACCTCCCTTATCACCTCTTTTTAGGAGGGGAATGCTTAAACATAGAACTGTATTTGTTCCCCTCCTAGTAATGCTAACGATTATATACAACTTTAAAGTGTACTGCTATTCTACTTATCCATTTTGGATAAATTCCATAGTCATCAAATTTATTTCTACTGCTTCTTGGCCATATTAATTTTATATGCTTTTGAGTGTAATTCTAAACGAAGTGAGAAATAGCTGAATTTTTAGTAATTTAAGAATTGAAGAAAGCTTTCTAATCTAAAAAACTCACATTATTTGTTTATTAAACAAACTTTACTTAAATTTGTAAAATATAAAAAAACTTTATTAATCAAAGAATTAGAAAAGTTGGAAGAAATTACAATTTATCAAAAAATATAAATTATTCACAAATTTTATAAGAAAGAATTATGAACACAAAACAATTTATCGAATTGGAAAATCAATATGGCGCTCACAACTATCACCCACTAGACGTAGTCATTAATAAGGCAGAAGGTTGCTGGGTAGAGGATGTTGACGGAAATCGTTATCTTGATTGCCTTGCTGCATATTCAGCAGTAAATCAAGGTCATTGCCATCCAAAAATATTAGATGCTTTTATTAACCAGGCAAAGAAAGTAACTTTAACCAGTCGTGCTTTTCGTAATGACCAGTTACCATTGCTCTACAAAAAATTAACAGATATGACTGGTTTTGAAATGTCTCTACCAATGAACTCCGGCGCTGAAGCAGTTGAAACAGCAATTAAGGCAGCAAGGAAGTGGGGCTACAAAGTAAAAGGTATTCCGGAAAATCAAGCAGAAATAATTTGCTGCGAAAACAATTTTCACGGCAGAACTGTTACTATCGTTAGTTTTTCTACTGAAGCCCAATATAAAGATGGTTTTGGTCCAATGACACCTGGTTTCCCAATTGTTAAATATGGCGATATTGAAGATTTAAAATCTAAAATCAACAAAAATACTGCTGCATTCCTTGTTGAACCAATTCAAGGCGAAGCTGGTATTATAATTCCTCCTGAAGGATATCTACGCGAAGCAGCCCGCCTTTGCAAAGAAAACAATGTTTTAATGATATGCGATGAAATTCAATCAGGTCTTGGACGTTCTGGTAAACTTTTCGCTTATGAATACGAAGGAATAAAACCTGATATGGTTATTATTGGGAAAGCACTTTCAGGGGGCTTCTATCCAGTATCTGCAGTTCTATCTAGCAAAAAAATTCTTGGAGTGTTTAATCCGGGTGACCACGGCTCAACTTTTGGTGGTAATCCACTTGCTGCTGCTGTTGCAAGTGCTGCTCTTGATGTGCTTGTTGATGAAAAATTAATTGAACGCTCTTTCGAGACTGGTAAATATTTCGTTGAAAGATTAAAAAATCTTAAAGCTAAGCATATCGTTGATGTTCGTGGAAAAGGGCTTTGGATTGGCTTGGAACTTGACACAAAAGCACGTCCTTATTGCGAAAAATTAAAAGCTGAAGGTATTCTTTGCAAAGAAACTCACGACCACGTTATACGAATTGCTCCTCCACTCGTCATAAGCAAGAAAGATATTGATTGGGCAATGGAAAGAATTGAAAAAGTTATTATGTCTTTTGAATAAGAAAAAATAATGATAGAGTTTGTTTTATAAAGCTTTCTGAATTTAGCAGCTTTCTGAAAGTTCTAAATATGCCGTAATATTTCAAAAAAACAGCTTTATTTAAGTAAAAACTTAATGATGAATCTAATCAACCATTGGACAATCCAATGGTTGATTAGATTTTTTTCTGGAACTCAGAATTTCAAATAAAAAACAAAAAGTAAGGAGTAAGATTATTTAATTATTTTACTCACTTACTATAAACTTGCCATTAATAATATTTGAATTAGAACCAATAAAATTATAAAAATATATACCTTTTGGTAATTGAGTTGGAAATTCAATATTGATATTATTTTGAGAACTATTTAATTCTTTCTTATAGACACAACTACCAAGATTATCATAAATCTCAATTTGCTTAATATCTGAGTTATCGTTTTTTAAAATATACAGTTGTTTTCCATTTGAAGGATTAGGATAAATTATGCAGTTATTATTATTAACTGGTTCTTGAACTCCAGTTATATCCTTTGATTTTATATAGTATGCAAAATAACTTGTATCCCCAGTTATTCCAACAAATTGTTCAAATCTAAAAACATTTATATAAGTGTTTTCTTTGTAAAAACGAACTGAATGATGTATTGTCCTTTGTCCTTGAGTAAGACCTATTTGAGAAAGAATGACATCAGGAGCTGGTTCTCCATTTAGATATATTGTATCTGTATAAATGATTTCAGTAGTAACTTGTAAAACATTTATAGGGTCTTTGTAACCCGGTAGTAATAATGTGCCCCAGCCGGTTACAACAGTTGATAAATCAGTAGTTTGCTGATGTCCAACCGGAGCATCATATAAACTTAAAGGCGGATAATTAAAATATGCATTTATCATTCGTTTGGTTTGATAAGTTGCCGGAATGGTATGTCCTAAATATGTAAACGGAAAAGGCATTTTTACTAATTCTGGAATATAATTCACAACTTGTTTGGGAACTTTCAAATATTGTGTTCCATCTTGAGAAAGTGGAAGGAACAAGGAATCAGTAATGAAACCTTACCCTTTTAATCCGTAATAATCAATTTTTTCAAATTCAAGAGTACCTAAATATGCTCCAAAAATAGTATAGCTGTTTTCCCAGCAAAAAGTAGCATCTGGAAAGAATTCCTTATAAGTATTTTCATAATCAAGAACTGTATCCTCTACATCTGTTGTTTGAACATTATATAAATCAAATACTTTATCAGTCCCAACATCAATATCAATGCTTTGTATTGATTCTAAAGTAAGAATCTTGGCATACATTGTATCGTTAATTGTAAATGTAAAGTTAGTGCTATCGAGCACTATTGGCTCATTTGAAAAAGAATGCTGAGTTGAGACAAATGAAAAAGCTATCACGAAAAAGAAAACTGAAAGTAAATTTGTTTTCATAAAATTTCCTTTAAAATATTATAATAAATTGATATAAAGTATTCTAAAAATTGTCAATCTGAGCTTAGCGAAGAATCCAGAGAATAATGGTATTAAATCAATTTTCTGGATTCTTCAATTTATTACCAATGACATCTTTTCTTGTCATTCTGGTGTATGCCAGAATCCATCTTGGGAAAGCAAGTGAAATTGCTCACTACACATTTGGGCAAGCCCAAATGCTTCTTTGAAATATCTAATATAGAATAGCAACTGCACAATTATAAGATGGATTCTGACATTCGTCAGAATGACGCGTTAGTAATGTCATCTCCATTTTAATAAAGATCTTTCTTTATCGTAAGGTTCAAAATGACAATTCTAAGAACGTCTTTTAATTATTGGGATAAATTAAGACAACTGGAGCAGCCACATAAATCCAATATCCTTCTTTTGGAACCATATTAGTAAGAGTATTTAAACCAAATTCTGGATAATAAATATTTCCCAAAGCATCTTTTACAAAAATCAAGCTGCCTTCAATACTTTGTAAAGCATCAACTGGTGCCATCTGAGAATTTCTTAAATAAGAAATCATATTCCATCCTTGATTAAGAGCTATTGGAGTATTTTCAGGTTGAACCGGAATACCAGAAATTTCTAAAGTAGATGGAGAAGTAAGATAAACCCAATAAGCATCTTTCACATTCCAGTTTCCGATAGTGTTAACGTTAAACTGAGGATTGTAAATATCTCCATTTGCTGCTTTTACTAAAACAAGATTATTTACACCTGAAAACATATTAACAATATTTGGATTTTGAGGGATAACATTGCTTGATATTAAATTCCAGCCGGCATTCAAATTAATTTCTAATGGAGCAATTGTTGTAAAACACCATACATCGGACCATGGACTTTGCAAAGCACCGTAATTTGCTGATACACGCCAGAAATATTGTGTTCCTATATTAAGCGGTTCTTCCAGTGTATAATCTGTATTAAGTATTTTTCTGTATTCAAATACTATTTCAGAAAATTCTGCGTTAGTTGAAACTTCTAAATTATAAGAATTTGGTTCTAATGCATTTGGTAACCAGGAAAATTCAGGTGAAATAGAAATTCCTACTGCATTGTTTTCCGGACTGACTAATTCTGTTGGCTCATTATTATTTAAAGTATTATCAAGAGCATAGCCAATCATAGTTATTCCGGAATTATCAACTGCTGCATAAATTAAACTATGAGAACTGCCCTCTCTGAAAATTTCGTAATTATAGTGAACAGAAACAGTGCCCTGTGCCAGACCAAATGCTCCTAATAAAGTTGCAGGCATCGGATTTCCAGCTAAATAGAAACTATCAACAGCAACTATCTTTCTTTCAATAAGTATTGATTCATAAGGAATTGTGCTACCAAGACCAAAAGGTATTATAGTAGCACCACATCCAATAATTCTAAAAGTATCTTTAGCATGTTGGATATGCTGGCCGGGAACATTGTTTAGTCCATAAGCTTGAACAGTAATATTAAAATTAGTTACATACCTTACTTTACTTTCCCAATCTAAGCCAGCTTCAAAATTGAAAGCTGTTCTTATCTTTGGTTCATCAAAAACATCAGTTTGGATTGGAAATATTAAAGAATCATTGACATTTCCGGTTACTGATGAAAGAGGGAATGAATAACGTGGAGTATAAACGCCTAAATCATATAGTCCTGTGTCGTCATAGTATTGATGAAAATCTCTATGAATAGAAAATGGTCCAACGACTGATAAAGCTCTCATAGCTCTGAATGAAGTAGGAAACTCAGTAGGTGCTGTTGGTTCAACGAATCTGTTCCAAATGTAACCGTTAATTGTATCAGCTGGATAATAATCCCAAAGTTGATTAAAACCGGGTGCAGGAACAGGGGTTGTTGCAGTATTGCAGGATTTCCAATATGTAGTTGAAGTTACAGGCATTGGATATGTTTCTGGATTTAATGGATATAAAAATTCTCCAGTCATTGATTGCTCTATATCTGATTCATTAGAATAATAGCCATAAAGGAAGTTATTCGGTTCGTTTTCTGCAGATAATCTAAATAATTCTAAAGAAGTGTTTTCTCGATAAAGCTTATATGAATAATAAGCTTTTGATGAACCTTGCTGTAATCCAAATGCTGCCAATAAATTTGCCGGCATCGGAGCGCCACCGAGGAAGAAACTGTCAATAACAGTCTCAATATGTCTTATATATAAAACTTTGTAAGGAATACTCGTTCCGTTATTCTTCGGAATCATAGCCATTCCCCAGCCAAGAACTTCAGAATTTTCAAGTACAATTTGCTTATGATTGCCGGGAATATTATTTAAACCAAAAGCAGTAACAGTTAAATTGAAAATTGTGTTATAATAAGTTTCATCTTCCCAACTGTTTCCAAAAGTGCAGGGAAATTGCATTTTAATTCTAGGAGTTGGTAATATGTCATTTTGTGCTGGAAATGCTAAAACATCATTAGGATTGCCTGTAAAAGGCAGCAGAGAAATATTCTGGGCATCCATTGTTGCGCCGACTTCATAAAAGCCAGTTCCATTAATTTCCTCGTAATAATTTCTTTCTAAATTAAAAGGTCCAAAAGAAACCTCTGTTTCTTTATACCTTATTGCATTTGGAAAAACCGGATTTGTAGCAGGATAATACTGCCAGCCCCAATTGCCGAGAAGAGTATCAAGATTTCTATAGTCATAGAGCGTTAATCCCCCCTCTTGTGGAGGTAGCATATTATTTGGAATAATTGCTTTGGAAAAGTATCCTTCGTTCGGGTCAACTATAAAGTTTTCCTCGGTTAATGTCAGAATTTGACCTCCCATCTGAGCTATACTCTCAGAAGCGATAAGAAATAAAATAAAAATGTAAAGCAGTGATTTGAAATGTTTCATAACATTCCTCCTAATAGTTAAAAATAAATTATTTAATAAATTTATGAGAAAAAAAATTTAACTATAGTATATTTATTATTTTAAACCATTTATTTGTAACCACAAATCATTTAAGATTTTGTGATTTTTACTTATCTATTTTAAATAAATCTTTACACATTTTATTATCTTCTTAGGATTAAAAATTAACACCACACAAATTTATATTTATGAATTCTTGTGTAATATTCATTAGTGAATACAGGAATCTATAAATTTTATTTAAGAAATTAAAGATACCAATGACAACTTTTCTTGTTATTCTGGCGTATACCAGAATCCATCTTGGGAAAGCAAGTGAGCTTGCCCACGAAACATTTGGGCAAGTCCAAATGCATCACTAAAATAGCAAAATTTGAATAGCGCTGAACAATATAAAGATGGATTCTGACATTCGTCAGAATGACGACTTGAAAATTATGTCTTCATAATTTTAATAAAGGTCTTTCTTTATTGGTGACAGAATTAAATTCTTTATAATTCTCCAACACTTAAAACCAACTTAACATCTTTGTTAAAGTATTTTTCAATTCATTTCTTGAAACAATAGAATCAATGAAACCATGCTCAAGTAGAAATTCAGATTTTTGGAAATTTGCCGGAAGCTTCTTTCTTATAGTTTGTTCAATCACTCTGGGACCAGCAAAACCGATTAAAGCGCCGGGTTCGGCAATGTTAATATCCCCAAGCATACCAAATGAAGCACTGATTCCACCAGTAGTCGGGTCGGTAAGGATTGAGATAAAAGGAATTGAATTTTCAGCAATTTCAGTTAATACTGCAGATGTCTTTGCCATTTGCATTAGAGAAAGTGCGGCTTCCTGCATTCTTGCTCCACCGGTTGCACTTATTATAATAAATGGAATTTTTTTCTCTAAAGAATATTTTGCAGCTCTGAAGAATTTTTCTCCAACTACAGACCCCATACTACCGCCGATAAAGCTGAAATTCATACAACCAAAGGAAACTGGTATGTTATTTATTTTTCCTGTTCCAGTAGTCAAGGCATCGTTTAATCCAGTTATTTCGTAATTAGATTCTAATCGTTCTTTATAGCTTTTGCTATCAACAAAATTAAGCGGGTCTGCAGAACGAAGATTTATGTTTGTTTCTTCAAAAGTGCCTTCGTCAAATAGAATAGCAATGTATTCCTTGCTGCCGATACGGAAGTGATAATTACATTTTGTGCAGCAGTAGAAATTTTCTTCAAGTTGCTTTTTGAAAATTAATTCGGAGCAACCTGGACATTTTGTCCATAGACCATCTGGCATTTCCTTTTGCTGCTGCTCTTTTATATTTTTATTAGAACGCTGAAACCAAGCCATAATTATTTATGAAATTTTAAAAATACAAATTAACGAAAATATTTTTCTCTTGCAAAATCTTTAAATTTTTTTTATTATTTACTAATATAGTGCTTCATTTAAATGGAGATGACACAATCTTCGTATTGTCATTCTGAGCGCAGCGAAGAATCTCACAAGTCATTGCTACCACAGAGCTTGAGATTCTTCACTTCGCCTCGGAATGCAAGATTATTATATATAATTAATATGTTCAAGCACTGGTGCCATTTCTTTTTCAATATGAGAGAGCATAAAGTGAATTTATAAAGAGATTATTTCAAAATTTCTGAACTATAAAGATTGAATTGTGATATATATCGAACGCTTTGAGATTCTGAGATTAATTCAATATGATTTAATGAAAAAACCTATGTAAAGTATTTTTCTAAACTTTGTAAGTTATTGATATTAAATTAATTATAAATTTGAAGAGTACTCGGGGTGGGACTCGAACCCACACGGGATATGCTCCCACAGGATTTTAAGTCCTGTGCGTCTACCTGTTCCGCCACCCGAGCAAAAACATTTACAAAATTACAACTTTTTTCCATTTTATGAAAATCTTTTTTTTCATTTGATAAAAAATGCCCGATTATTTGATGATATTCTAATAAGGGATAATTTAAGCTAAACCGAGATTAACAATCTTTTGAGTAATTTTATCTTTATCAATTGGTTTAACTATATAGCCCTCACATTGATTTTTAAAAGCAGTTTTAATATTGTCAAAATCATTAAGAGCAGTAGTCATAATTATTTTTACACGTTGATCCAGTCCAAGAATCTTATAATCCTCTTCTATTCCCCTGATTTGAGTTAAAACTTGCTGTCCATCAAGTTCTGGCATCATAATATCGAGGAATACAACGTCATATTCTATATGATTAACTAAAGCTGTTGCAAAAAGTTCTAATCCTTTAAAACCATTTTCAGCAACATCAACAGAGCCAAAAGGCAATAATATTTGCTGCATTACTTGAGAAGTGATATAATCATCTTCAATTATGAGAGATTTCATAAGAATTCCTTAATTATTTAATTAGTCAATTTTAATATCAGGTAATTCTGCAGCAATTTTTATCAATTCATTTTCTAAAATTGGTATGAGTTCCTCAATTTCTTTTTTATCATTTTCAAAGCATTTTTGCTCAATCTTTTGAGCAATATCAACCGCTTTTAAAGCATCGAAGTTCTCAACCTCAGATTTTATATGATGTACAATATGATTGATTTTATCATAATCATTTGCTGCAAATGCTTGTTTGATTCTCTTGATTTCTTCAGTGTAATTATTCTTGTAATAATTGATTATATTGCTTAAAACAGCTTTATTTTCATTTATTGTAATTAAAAGTCTTTCTAAATTAATAACAGAATTTGTTTTATTTTTAAAATTTTTTGTTAATCTGCATATTTCTTTTAAAAGATTATCCCAGTTATAAGGTTTAGTGATAAAAGAATCAAATCCGGCATCTAAGCACATTTTTTTATACTCAAGAGACCCATGCCCTGTTATTGCAATTGCAGGTGATTTCTGATTTAAATTTTGAGTATTTTCTTTTATTAATTTAATTAGTTCAATTCCACTCATATCCGGTAATTGAATATCAATAAGTATTACATCAAAAGAATTTGTTCGGCTTACTTCTAATGCTTCTTTTCCATTTGAAGCAAAAACAAATTCCCATTTTTTTGATAAAAGAACTTGCTTAACTACTTCGAGATTAATCAAGCTGTCTTCAACAACTAATAATTTTAATTGTCTGCTTTGAAAATCTGTTTGTTCTTCATTTGATTTCTCATATTCAATTTTAGTAACAGGCAGGTTAAATTCAATAGTAAAAAGGAAAGTAGAACCAATGTTTAACTTACTTTCAACCCAAATTTTTCCATTCATCATATCAATGAGTTCTTTTGAGATTGCAAGTCCAAGTCCAGTACCCACAGATTTTCTCGATTTGTTATTTTCTACCTGACTAAAGTTTTTAAATAATAAATCCATTTTATTTTCAGCTATCCCGATACCAGTATCACTAATAGAAAATTGAATTTCACTTTTTCTTTTATTTTCTTCAATTTTTTTTAGTGTAATTGTTACTTCACCCTTATCTGTAAACTTGATTGCATTACCAATAAGATTGTTTAATACTTGCTGTAAACGGAAGGGGTCGCCAATAACGTTTTCCGGTAGTGGCTTTAAAAAAATTGACTTTAATTCAATGTTTTTCTTTTTTGCTGAATATATATGAAGCTCGATAACTTGCTGAACAACGGAAATTAAGTTGAAAGTCTGATACTTTAATTCAATTTTTCCAGCTTCAATTTTTGTAATATCTAAAATATCATTAATTATATTAAGTAGGTTTTCTGCAGATGATTTTACAATATTAAGGAATTTCTGCTGTTTTTTGTTGAGTTCTGAATCGAGCAATACTTTTAAAATACCAAGAATGCTGTTCATTGGCGTTCTGAGTTCGTGGCTGACTTTAGCTAAGAAAGAATCTTTAGCTTTGTTAGCAGCTTCTGCGATTTCCTTTGCCTGTCGCATCTCCTGTTCAGCTTTTTCCCTTTCTGCTATTTCAGCAATAAGCAATTCATTAGTATTTTGAAGTTGAGCAGTACGCTCTTGTACTCTTTTCTCCAGTTCATAATTAATTCCTTTTAAAATATATTGCGCATTCTTAAATTCAGTAATATCTTCAAAAGTAACGATATAATTAACAATATCGCCAGACTCATCCTGAATAACTGATAAAGCTGCAGATACCCAGTATTCATCACCATTCTTTTTTACTTTTCTTATCTCCTGTTTTCTTTCTATTTTTATTCTGTCTGCAACTAATTTATTAACACTATCAGGAAATAGTATTTCAATACTATTTTCTGTTAAAGTAGATTTTCTTATTTCATCAAAAGAAAAACCAGATATTTCAACATATTTGGGATTTGCATATTCAATATTTCTGTTTTTATCTAAGATTAACAGCATAGATGGGCTTTGTTCGACTGCTTGGGATAACTTTTTGATATGAAGAGTTTGTTCCTCAATCTCTTTTTCAAGATTTCTGTATTCAATAACTCTCATCACAGTATCAATAAGCTGTTTCTTTTGTATCGGTTTTAACAAATAATAATTAACTCCAATTTCAATAGACTGAATAAGGAATTGTGTATCGTTGAAAGCTGAAGTTAAGATAATCTGTGCTTTTGGATTGATAGATTTTATTTTTCGTGACATATCAATACCATTTAAATAAGGCATCGCAATGTCAGTAATTACGATATCAGGTTGGAACTCATTATAAATTTGTAAGCCCTGTGCGCCGTCTTCAGCAGTAAAAACAGTATTGGATACTTGCTTAAGTAGTATTTCACTATATACTCTTGAAGGCATATCATCATCAACAATCAGAATAGATAAGTCTGTTTTTTGTTCTTTGTAATTTTGTATATTTTCCATTTAAGAGCAATCTGTTTAAAGAAAATTTATGCAAAAATTAATTATTTTTTTTACTAATAATTCTAATCAAATTATCAGCAATATCATCAATAGAATACTGTTTATCAACAGCACCAATATCGAAGGCAACTTTTGGCATACCATACACAACACTTGACTGTTCATCTTGTCCTAAAGTAACTGCACCGGCATCTTTCATAGCTTTTAATCCGGCAGCGCCGTCATTGCCCATACCAGTAAGAATTATTCCAAAAGCATTGTCGGCAAAATGTTCGGCTACAGAAAACATAAGAATATCGACAGAAGGTCGGTGGCCATTTACTTTTTCTCCATCATAGCATAGAACCTGATAATAGCCACCTGAACGTATAACTTTAATATGATAATCGCCCGGAGCAATGAGTACACGACCATTCATTATTCTATCACCGGTTTGAGCTTCTTTTACCTGCATTAAAGAAAGTTCATTTAACCTGTCAGCAAAAGTTTTAGTAAAGCCGGAAGGCATATGCTGAACTACAAGAATCCCCGGCATAGTTGGAGGCAAAGTAGAAATTACTTTTCTTAATGCTTCAGTTCCTCCTGTAGATGCGCCAATAACTATTACTTTATTGTTAGGTTCAGCAAATACTTTAGTAGCTTGAAATGCAGCTTTTTGAATATTATCAATTTTTTTATTTTTCCAATGAGAAACATTGGCTTTAGATGCAATTTTAATTTTTGTTCGTAATTCAATCATCATCTCTTTCAGCCCGCGAGCCATATCTGTAGCTGGCTTGGGAACAAAGTCAAGAGCGCCAGCTTCTAACGCTTGCAGAGTTATATATTTTCCTCTTTGTGTCAATGAACTAACTACAACAACCGGAATTGGATATTGAGGCATTAAACGCATTAAGAACTCAATACCATCCATTTTTGGCATTTCAATATCTAAAGTTAAAACATCTGGCTTTAAACTAACAATCATATCTCTTCCTACAAATACGTCTGGGGCTGCACCTATAACTTCAATAGCATTATCAGCCGATAATCCTTTCGTTAATATATCTCTGACAAGAGCGGAATCGTCAATTATCAATACTCTTATTTTCTTCATTTCAATTTTTTTTATTTGTTAATACTATTTTTGATACAATGCAGGCATAATGAATTTAAACTGAGATTTAGTTCTGTTCAAAGTTTCTGAATGTCCAATAAAAAAATAGCCCATCGGCGCAGTAAAATTGTAAAATTTCTCTACTAACTTTTCACGTGTTTTATCATCAAAATAAATCATCACATTTCTGCAAAATATAATATCAAATTGTTTTTTAAAAGGGTATACTTCACTTATTAAATTGAATTTACGAAAAGTTACTTCTTTTTTTACTCCATCAGCAATTTTCCATGTGCCGTCAGAATTTTTTGTAAAATACTTATTTTTAAAATTGTCTGGCAAAGGGCTTACTTTTTCATCAGAATAAATCCCTTCAATCGCATATTTGAGTGCTTTCTCAGAAATATCTGTTGCCAAAATTCCCGCATCGTAGTTTTTATATTCTTTTCCGAAATATTCAAGTATAAGCATTATTAAAGTATATGGCTCTTCACCACTTGAGCAGCCGGCGCTCCAAATTCTAATATCCTTAATTTTTGATTTTTTTAATTTTTGCTCAATTTCGGGTAAAGCATATTTATAAAAAAACTCGAAATGCTCATGTTCTCTATAAAAAAATGTATGATTTGTTGAAATATAGTTAGCTAATTCGCTTATTGCTTTACCAGATTTTTCGTTGGTTAAATAATTATAATATTCTTGAAAACTCTTAAATTTATATGCTCTTAATAGCTTCTGCAACCTTCCAACCAGCAAGGTCTTTTTTTGGTCAGTTATTTGAATACCTATTTTATCATAAACTAAATTACTAAGTGCAATAAATTCATTATCAGTAATAGTTATCCAACTCTGGCTTATTATTTCAACAGGTGTAATCATTTCTTTCTTAAATTTAATTTATTCGTTTGTTTCATAAATACTCAAATCTTCTTCATAAAGTAATTTATGAATATCTAAAATAATTTTTACTTTTTCACCTGCATTTCCAATTGCTTGAATAAATCTACTTTGATTGCCCTTATTAGTAGAAGGAGGAAGTGTCAAATTAGATTCCGTAATATCAATAACTTCAGCTACCTCGTCAACAATCAAACCAATCGAATTATTATTAATCATAACAACGATTATACAAGTCCTATCATCATATTCTATTTCTAAAAGATTAAAGCGTTTTCTTATCTCAACAACCGGTATAATTATACCACGAAGATTAATTATCCCTTTAATATAATCTTTAATATTTGGAATCCGCGTGATTTTTTGAATACCAATAATTTCGATAACATATTTAATTTCAATAGCATAATCTTCATTGGCTATTTTGAAAGTTAAATACTTATCTTTGAGTGTGTCTTCATCTTCTCCAAGAAATTCATCAATAACAAGCAAATTCTGATTGTATGCCATACTGACCTTTATTTTTATTATGAAACCTGTGATATAATCATTGATGGCTTTTCAGCCATATCAATCAAACTTTCGATATCTAAGATAAGCCCGATGCTTCCATCACTGAGAATCATACATCCAGTAACTCCGGGTACTTTTCCAATGTAATCTGAAAAACCTTTTATTACTGCTTGTTGTTGCCCAACAATTTCGTCTGCAAATAAGCATACTTTTCTTTCTCTTGCTTCAATGATGATTAATATACCTACATCCAGCATCTTACTATCTGAATCCAAGCTAAATAATTCATGCAGCCGCATTATTGGGAAAACTTCCTGACGAACTTTTACAACTTCTAACCCATCCATCGTAATAGTAATAGATTTGGGATTGGGACGAAACGATTCTCTAATAGATAAAATTGGTAATGCGAATTTGGAACCTCCAACTCTAATAAGCATTGCTTCCATAATCGCTAGAGTTAATGGAATACGTAAAGTGAATTTAGAACCTTTTCCTTCAACAGAGTTAATGTCAACTGATCCGCGAAGCTTTTCAATATTCTTTTTAACAACGTCCATTCCTACTCCTCTGCCAGAAATATCAGTAATAGTTTGTGCTGTGGAAAAACCCGGCTCGAAAATTAAAGCAAATACTTCCTTGTTGGACAATGTTTCAGGTGCTACTTTCAGTATCCCTTTCTCTTGTGTTTTACGAATAATTGCATCACGTGAAATCCCTGCGCCATCATCTTCTACAATAATTAAAATTTCATTTCCTTCATATCTTGCGCTAAGTGAAATATTTCCAGTTTCTCTTTTACCTTTAGCAATTCTATCTTCAACTGATTCAATACCATGGTCAATTGCATTTCTTAGAATATGAACAAGTGGGTCTGCAATCTCATCAATAACATTTTTGTCCATCTCTGTTTCCTGTCCGGAAACAATAAAATTGACTTTTTTATTCATTTTTAAAGAAACATCACGTACTAATCTTTTCATTTTATTAAAAAGACCTTCAAGAGGCATCATACGAATAGACATAGAGATTTCCTGAAGTTCACGGGTAATTTTATTTAGCATACTTGCAGATTTATTGAAATTTTGCAAGTATAATCCTCTTAAGTCCGGACTATGAGTTACCATTGATTCAATAGTAATTAGCTCCCCAACCAAATCGAATAATTTATCTATTTTGGATGTTTCCACTCTTATATTTTTTCTTTGATTTGATTGTATCTGAGCGGGTGTTTTATCCTGTTTTGATTCTTCATTTGAAATAATTGCTTTAACTTCTTTAACTATAGGTTTATCAACTTGTTTAAAATTAGCATTAATTTCTTCTTTTGGTTTTTCTTTAGTAATATCTTTTTTATATATATTTACTTTACTGATAATAGCATCAAGATAATTTCTAATAGTTTCAATATTACTTAATAATTGTGTAATAATGTTTTGGTCGATTTCAAGTTGTTTATGTCTTATAGAATCGAGAATAGTTTCCATTTTAATACTGATTTCTTCTATATCGCTTAGTCCCATAAATCCGGCATTTCCTTTCAAACTATGAATACTGCCAAAAATTTCCTGGACGAGATTATCTTGTTCCGGCTCTTTTTCAAGGATTAAAAGATTTTTTTCTGCAATATCTAAAAGCTCTAAAGCACCGTTGAGGAATTGGTCTAACATTTCATCAGAAATAAAAGATTCAAAAGAATGTTCTTTAGTAGTCACACTTTCTGCTTCATAATCAGTTAAAATAATTTCTAATTTTTCATCATCTTTCTGCTCATTCGAAATTATCTCTTCATTATCTTTATTTATTTCACTAATTGCTGATTCAGAAATATCTGCATCAATAACTTCATTTTTAGAAATAATAACTGTTTCGTTTTCTTCCTTTTGAATTTCTAATGTTTGAAAATTAGTTTCGTTATTTTGTTCTTCTTTAACTTTTTCAATAGCATCAGCAATAATTAGCATCAAATCTTCAGCATCATCTTTGCTATTTTGGTCTGTAAACTCTGTATTTACTTTTTGAAGCAGGTTCCTCAAGAAATCAAAAGTCAGATAAATAACATTAATTGTTGATTCGCTTTGGACTCTGTTATTCTTTCTAATAATATCCAATAATGCTTCAGCTTGGTGAGTCAGTTTTTTTATCACCTGCATATCAAAAAAACTTGCAAGCCCTTTTAAAGTATGAAAAACACGGAAAATTGCATTAATAGATTCTAAATTTATTTCATTTCGTAAGTTCTCAATAAGCGGTTCGTTAGTATCTAAGGAATCGAATGCTTCTAAAACAAATGAAGCAATCATTTCCTGTATTTCGCTATTGCTATAGTTTACATTTGAAGACATAACAGCCCTTAATTTGATTATTTAATTTCATACACCTTTTGACAAAGTAATAAATTTTGATTAAATAAAAATATTATTTTTTTATTTATATCGTCTATTTATAATTATAAATATAATTAAAAAAAAGAGAATAATAAATGACATTTTTAAATCCACTTGTTTTAATCGGCTTAATTGCAGCAAGTATTCCTTTGATATTGCATTTACTAAACTTAAGAAAGCTAAAAACTGTTGATTTTTCTACATTAAAATTTTTAAAAGAATTACAAAAGACAAAAATAAAGAAGCTAAAACTTAAGCAAATAATCCTTTTGATATTAAGAACTTTGATAATAATTTTTATAGTTTTAGCTTTTGCTCGTCCTACAATACAGGGAACTTTGCCTCTTTTGGGCAGCTTCGCAAAGACTTCAGCTGTGATTTTAATCGATAATTCCTTTAGTATGGATGTTAGCGATGCTTGGGGAAACCGTTTTAATCAGGCAAAAAATGCTTGCCGTAATATCTTAAACTCGTTTCAAGATGGAGATGAAGCAACCATAATATCTTTAGCCGACCTTTCTAATTTAAATCATTCTTTAAATAAAAATGAATTAAATAATATCAATTTAACAAGAAATTTAAACTTTTTGAAAGAAAATTTATCTAATTTTTCAATTTCTTTTAATTCTGCAAATATTAAAGATGGTGTTATTTTTGCGTCCTCTTTACTTGAGAATTCTATTAATATTAATAAAGAAATATTCATTATTAGTGATGCTCAAAATAACACATTCAAGAAAGAATTAATTGATTCATTTAAAATTAATTTACCGAACACCACAATTTACTTTATTCCAATTGGAGCAAATAAAAATCAACAACTTGCAAACTATTCTATAGATTCAGTTAATGTGATTTCAAGAATTTTTCAGCAAGGCAAACCAGTTGAAATTGAGGCATTTATCAGAAATAATTCAGAAACTGATTTGAAAGGGCTTGCCTTAAGTATGTTCTTTAATGAGGAACGCGTAGCTCAAAGAACAGTTGATTTGCTGCCTAATGAAACAAAAGCAATATCTATTTCAGCGCCTACACAAATAATCGGCTCTATTGATGCTTATGTCGAAATTGAAGGTGATGCTTTAGATACTGATAATAGACGCTATTTCAGTTTTATTGTTCCTGAAAAACCAAAAGTAGCTTTAATCGGTAGCAAGGAAATAAATAAGTATATCAGCTTTGCATTAGAGCCAAAGCAAACTTTAGAAGCAAGTGCTAATCTTAGCATTTTTGAACCTACTGATGCAGCCCGGATTGATTTCAACTCTTTTGATATGTTAATAATTGCTGGCGGTCCACTAGAGCCAAACGATTTTTCGCGTCTTAAGCAATATGTAAGTAGTGGAGGCGGACTTCTACTTTTTGCTGACCCGCAATCAAACGAACAAGTCTATCAAAAAGGAATGCAAGAGCTTGGATTTGGTTTCATTGGCAGCAAAACTTATGCAATGCAGGAACCAGCTCGCTTCCTTAATGTTGATAAAAATCATCAGCTTTTTGAAGGTATGTTTAAAGAAAAAAATATTGAAAAACAAACTATTGAAAGTCCAAATATATATAAATCATTAATCTTTCAGGGAGAGCAGCAAATAATTGAGATACCTGGTGGTGGTTTTTTAACTGAAAATAAAATCGGAGATGGGAAAATACTATACTTCGCTGTATCCCCAACTTTTGCTTATAGTAGTTTTCCTGTTACTGGACTTTTCCCGGCACTGCTTTACAGAAGTACATATTACCTTTCTTCTATTGAATCCTTTGGTAATAATTACATAGTCGGTTCTCAGATTACTTATATTTTACCTAACAAATACTCAAATAATTCATCTTTTAAAATTATAGATCCACAAAAAGTTGAATTTTTCTCTCAGGCAGCAACTTTACCTACTGGCTCTGTTCTTGCTTTAGAGAATACTAATCAAACAGGCAATTTTACTGTTTTGACTCCTGCAAATAAGCCAATAGCGACTTTTTCTATCAATACTGATGCTTCTGAATCTGTTTTAATTAGCCAATCTGATAAAAATATTAAAGAATTTATTGAGGAAATTATCAAAGAACCACGATTAGAGATGATTGACGAAGTAAATGAAATACAGCAAAATATTAAAAGAGTAAGGACTGGAACTGAGCTTTGGCAGTTATTTGTTGCTTTGGCACTTCTTACTGTTATTGCTGAAATGTTTGTTGCAAAGGTTTCTAAAAACGATTTACAAAATTGATTGGGTTATTGAGCTATTAGGTTGTTGGGTTATTGGTTTTCTGTAATAGCTAATAGGAAATGAAAAAGGAAGATGGATTCTGGTATTTACCAGAATGAAAGTTTTAAGAACTTCTTATTGTTTAATAAGAAGAAACTAAATTAGAAAAAATTAATTAAATTTTATAAATTTATTTTCGTCATAATGCAAATGATATATAAATTATGATGGGTAATGAAATGAAACAAGTATTAAGATTAAAGTTATTATTATTTTTATTGATTTTTTCACTTCAGAGCTGCGATTCGAAGGAAATAGAAAGTAAAAATGAAAATCTTTGGACTGAAGCTAAAAGTTCCACATCAGAAAAATTAGATGCAGCAAGCAATTCAGTAACTGAAAGCAGAAGAAATGCGATTACTAAAGCTGTTGAAAAATGTAGTCCTGCTATAGTTGGAATAAACGTAACTTCTTATGTAGAAGTAACTCGCCGTGACCCTTTTGATATTTTTTACGATGATCCAATGTTCCGACATTTTTTTGGCAACAGAGGCAGAAGAACTCAGAAATATCAGGTGCAAGGATTAGGTTCTGGTTTTATTATTTCTCCTGATGGTTACATTTTGACAAACCACCACGTTGCCGGAAATGCCTCCAAAGTGATTGTTACAACTACTGACGGAAAAAAATATGATGCAGAAATCGTTGGTGCCGACAAAACAAGCGATGTCTGTCTTTTAAAAATTGAAGGGAAAAATTTTCACTATCTTGAACTTGCAAATTCAGATGATGTTATAACCGGCGAATGGGCTATAGCACTTGGAAATCCGTTTGGGCTTTTTGATTTAAATGCTCATCCTACGATTACAGTCGGAGTTGTTTCAAATACCGGAGTTAATCTTATTCAGGAAGACAGGGTTTATAAAGGTATGATTCAAACAGATGCTGCCATTAGCTCTGGCAATTCAGGCGGACCTTTGGTTAATTCACTTGGTCAGGTTATTGCTATAAATACTATAATTTTTTCAACTGCTCAAAATCAGCGTGGTGCTGGCAGCATTGGTATCGGATTTGCAATTCCGATTAACAGGGTAAAAGAAATCGTTGCTGAATTAAAAGAAAAAAAGACAATAGACAGAAATTTTTATCATGGAATGGAAGTCCGGGAAATTGATGAGCAAATTCAAAGATATTTGAGTATTGAGCAAAACGAAGGGATTATCGTATTTTCTGTTGAAAGAAATTCGCCTGCAAATGAAGCCAAAATTGAACCCGGAGATATTATTTTAGAAATTAACGGAATGAAAGTTCTGCGGCAAGATGATTTTTTAATCAATGTCTTAGATGCTCGCAACGGACAAAAGCTAAGTTTTAAACTACTACGAGATGGCAAGGAAATTAATACAACATTAACTCTTAAACCCAGAAAGCGATAAAGTGGAAGAACATATAAGCTATCTCGAAGCAAATAATTTATTCAAGAAATTCAAGAAACGCACCGTTGTCAAAGGTGTCTCAATTGATATTAAGCAGGGTGAAGTAGTTGGATTGCTCGGTCCTAATGGCGCCGGCAAAACAACTACTTTTTATATGATTGTTGGTATGATTAAGCCCAGCGATGGAAAGGTTTTTTTGGATTCCACCAATATTACAAATAAAGCGATGTATAAGCGGGCGCAGCTTGGAATTAGCTATCTTCCACAGGAAGCATCTATTTTTCGCAAATTATCAGTTGAAAATAACATTAAAGCAATTCTTCAATTACAAAAGATGAGCAGAGTAAAACGCAAAGAACGCTTGGAAGAGCTTTTGGAAAGTTTTGGGCTTACTCGTTTGAGGAAAAGCAAGGGATATATGCTTTCCGGTGGCGAAAGAAGACGTTGCGAAATTGCGCGTTCTCTTGCTTCAAATCCAAAGTTTATTTTGCTTGATGAACCATTTGCAGGTATCGACCCAATTGCAGTGGAAGATATTATGCGTATGGTTACTAAATTGAAATCTCAGGGAATAGGTGTTTTAATTACCGACCACAACGTTCACGAAACGCTTTCTATTACTGACCGCGCCTACATTTTAATTGACGGTAATATTTATACTTCAGGGACAGCAGAGAAAATTGCTGAAAACGAAGAAGTCCGCAAAAGATATTTAGGTGAATCCTTCAAATTAGAAAGATATGATTAGTGCTAAAAAAAATTGATTAGTTAATGCTATTCCAAATTTTATCTCATTTCAACAAATAAAAGAACTTTAAAATCGAAATCAAATTATTTATCTTGCCATTCTTAATACCTGATTTTCAGGAAAAATAAATACAAATGATATAATTCAGCTCTGTCATTCTTTCATACGCAAGAATAACAAAATTACAAAAAAAGCATTACATCATATATTTGCATCAATTTTTTGCTCTACCATTCTCCATACTTTTTGACATGGAAAGATATTATTAAAAAGCTGTTTACCGAGAATTATTGAATCTATAGATTGATAATTACTTTTTACTAAATTAATAAGTTGAGTAGAATTAGTAATTCCATTATTTAATGTTATTTTAATTTTAGATGCCAGGGCAAGTTGATTTATTTCTGCTAAATCAGTAAGCTTTAAGTCGTCATTATTGATTAAAGTAAAAACTATTCTATTTGCTCCTAATTCGCTGATATATTGAAAAAAATCATAAAGAGAAAAATTTGGTGTTTCAATTAATTCCCTTTGGTAAAGATGTAATACAATTCTTGTAGAACCAAACTTATTGAACAATTCCTGAATATCAGATAAATTAAAAATATCAGCTTTGTCAATAATAATTCTTTGAACACCATTTTTTAATAGCATTAGACAGTCTTCCTGCGATCTAAACTTTGAAAACACCTGAATAGGTATATCCAATACCTGAGAAATATAACTGATAGAATTAATATTAAGCTGATTGGTGCTGCAAGAGAAAGAATCTATATCGGTAATATGAATAGATTTTGAATTTTCGTTCCTGAGAAGTTTAATTAATGAAATAATATCGTTTGATAAATCCTGATAATAACGTTCAGTTCCTTGCGCCCCTTGAATACAATCGCAGCAGACACCTTGAGAAATATTTATTGAAGGAATTACAAGAAGCATTTAATTCACCGTTATTTATTGATAATTAATTGGACAACAACGCTATTAAATTCATTACGAACAACAATAATGAATAATCCGTTTTCAAGATTTTTCAAATTAAATAATATTTTACCAATAACAAAGGATTTATTTTCCTGTAAAGTTGTTACTTCATAAGAAATATCAGCTTCTAATCTTTTATTTCCAAATATATCAAATATTTCTGAATTGATTTTAAAGTCAGAATTATTATCCTTTTCTGCAAAGAAATCAATTTCAACTATATTTTGTGCCGGATTTGGATATGGTTGGTTAATAATAAATCCTTTGGAATAAAGATGGTTTGTTTCCAATTTTATTCGAATATTGCAATTGCCTACACCAATATAAGTATTCGGAATACTGAATGTTTCGAGTGGAATAATATGATTGGAACAAATATCCGGACATAGTATTGTATCTCTAATTACTCCGAGTTTTGCCGGAGATACACAAATCTGGATTTTTTTACTGGAATATGGCTCTAATATAAACGGGAACTGACTAAGTGGAATTGAAAATTCAGTTCCATCGAACAAATACATATCATTAATAGTGCTAAAATGCGAACTATTATTGTATATTTCTAAAGAGTCACAATTAAGCGCTATTATGTTTGTTGTATCAATAATAAAAATCTGTTTCTGAGGCAGATATTTAATGATTAAATGATTTGAATCTAGAACTATATTTGCATCAAAAAAATCACTCTCTCCACTACAACCATTACTATCAGTAACAACAACTTTATATTTACCTGATTTATTTATTTTACCATAATTATTTTCGGTTTGAATTTCCAAATCATTTTCATCATACCATTTATAACTTATGTATTCATCAATAGTCTTAAGTAATACAAAATCGTCATCGCAAATAATAGAATCTCCTTTAAAAGTTACAATCGGTTCCGGCAAAGGATACAGGTTGATATTGAAGCCGTTTATTCCCTTGCAGCCGTTAGAATCCACAACAATAAGCTCGTAATAACCTTCTTCTTTGACTAAAATACTTTTTGTTGTATCACCAGTTGACCAGTTATATGACGAATAATCAATATCAGTAGTAAGAATAGTACTATCTCCCTGGCAAAATATATTTCCGTTGGTTGATTGAATGTAGGGTATAGAACTGGTTTTTAAAAAGAAATCATCTGTTCCCTCGCAGCCGTTAGAATCCAGAACAATAAGCTCATAATAACCTTCTTCTTTGACTAAAATACTTTTTGTTGTATCACCAGTTGACCAGTTATACGACAAATAATTATCATTACAGAACAGGATAGTGCTATCACCACGACAAATAAAATTTCCTTGTGAAGATTGAATTTCTGGATTAGGTTTTGGATAGAAAAATACTTCAATAACATTAGAAGTAGCAGTATCACACAGATTGTTATTTACTGTGAGATAATATTTACCGGGTTGACTAATCCAGATTTTTTTATTTTTTGAGCCATTCGACCAAGAATAATAATTATAATCTTTTTCAGGATATAACATCACACTATCTCCTTCACAAATAAAATTACTGCCTGAGGCAAGAATTTTAGGATTTAGCTTTTCAATAACGAAATAACGATAAACATTATCTCCGACAAGGAAACCAAGAGTATCGTTAATAAACCAAATATCATCAAGGTCATCAGTTTTGTCAATTCCACAATTCATTTTTTCCCAATTAACTCCACCATCAGAAGTGAAAAGAGCTAATGCAGAATGTCCGCAAGCCCAACCACGTAGAGAATCTAAAAGGAAAGCACCAAACATAGGTTTTCCGGTATTTCTTTGTAACCATTTAACTCCATTATTTGTAGTAAAACGAACACCTCCACCACTTGAAATACCAGTGCTACCTGAGCAACCATTAGAATAAGGAACAAGAAAAGATTGATTATAATGAGTAATTTCTTCCTGCCAGTCATTACTGCCGCTCACAGAAAAGATATACCAGGAAAATCCGCTGTCGGTTGTCTTCCAGATTCTGCCGCTGCTCGAAGCATAGCCAGTGCCATCATCATATAAAATTAAATCGCTTAATCCAGAGTATGGTTCACTACCTTGAAATAAACTCCAAGTATTGCCACCATCGGTAGTTCTAAAAAAACTTTGAAATTCATTATCGTTACAACCACCTCCTATTACACCTCCGTTATCTTCATCAATAAAGTAACAACCCCAAAGAACTGCTCCTGATACTGGTGAAACGTTTTCCCAAGTAACTCCACCGTCTATTGATTTGTAAATTCTTCCATTTCCAGATGTATAACCAACAAGTTTACTTGCAAAATGAATACTTTCTAACTGGTCAACTCCCAGAAGTGTACTACCTTCCCAGGAATTACCGCCATCAGTAGAGCGAATTACTTTGCCATTATATCCACAAATCCAGCCGTATTGAGGATTTTCAGAAAGAAAAAAAACATCAAGCCAGTAATTACCTATATACCCTGAAGGAATATTAGTAATTTTTTCCCATTGAGATACTAAATGATTAGTGCTAATCAGAAATATGAAAATTGAGAATATAATTGTTATATGTAAAGTTTTTCTAATCATTTCATATTCAATAATTTGAGGAAAAAGTGAAATTTAATTTTAACATTAACTTTTTTAAGCATTTGATATTATTACTACTTGAATTTTCCAAGAAAAATATTTTCAATTTTAAAAATTTAATTCTTGACATTTTCTCAAAATATTATCATATTGAAAGTGTGTTTATTTGAAATTAAAAAATACATAATTTTTTTAAAGAGTTATAAAAAAATATTTATAATTAAATTATTAGAACACAAACTTTTAATAGCAAAAGCTTGAAATTTTAACAAATTTATTTAATTTAAAACGAAAATGCAAGGAAATTTTTATGTTAGAACTTTTCCCAGCTTTTAAAGATGATATTTTCCCAAAAATAAAAACCAAAGCCAATGATAGTTGTGATGATATTGCTCATAACAAGTGGAAAGAATGTTTAGAAATAATAAAAGATAATGTACCATCACAGGTTTATTTAACCTGGTTTGAACCAATTCAAGCCCTAAGGTTAAATGACGAAAAATTAGTTGTTAAAGTTCCTTCACAATTTTATTGCGAATGGATAGAAGAGCATTATTACCCCCTGCTCGAAAAAACAATTAAAAAATGCTTAGGCAATGGCTGTGCATTGGAATATGAAGTAGTTATCGAGGATATAGGGGATACTTTAGAAGAGAGGACTATTAAAATGCCAGCTTTTAAATATCCACAAAACAAAACTGAAATTAAATCTAATTCAAATGATGAAGTAGTTGATTTCACTTCTTATTTAAATCCACGTTATACTTTTGAAAATTTTATACAAGGCGACAATAATCAATTTGCCAGTTCGGCTTCTATTGCTATTTCTGATAATCCCGGAACTACTCGTTTCAATCCTCTGATTATTTATGGTGAAACAGGTCTCGGAAAGACTCATTTAGTTCAAAGTATTGGGAATAGAATAATCCAGAATAAAAAAGCTAAACGTGTGCTTTATTCGACAAGTGAGCGCTTTGCTATGGAATTCATTAATTCTATTCAAAATAATAAAACTAACGAGTTCAGCAATTTTTATCGCAATGTCGATGTTCTTATAATTGACGATATTCAATTTTTCCAGGGAAAAGAAAAAACACAGGACAATTTTTTCCACACTTTCAATGCTATACATCAAGCTGGGAAACAAATAGTCCTTACAAGCGATAAGCCACCACGCGACCTTCAAGACGTAGATGACCGACTCATTTCACGGTTCCAGTGGGGCTTGATTGTTGATATTCAGCCACCGGATTATGAAACACGTATTGCTATTCTGCAAAGAAAAAGTAAGGACGAAGGTATTGAACTGCCTGTAGATGTCCTTGATTATCTTGCAAAACATACTACAAGCAATGTCCGCGAACTTGAAGGCACTTTAATTAGTTTGATTGCCAAGCATACCTTTGAAAGAAAAGAATTGAATATTGATTTAGCTAAAGAAATTATTCACGGTATTGCTTGTATTAAAGAAAAAGACATTAGTTTAGATACTATAAAAGGAATTGTTGCTGATTATTATAAATTGCCTATCGAGGCATTGGATTCAAAATCAAGAAAACAGGAAATTGCTTTAGCAAGACAAATGGCTATGTATTTAACAAAAGAATTTACCCAGCTTTCTCTTAAATCAATTGGTAAAGAATTTGGCAATCGGGACCATTCAACAGTTATTCATTCCTGCAAATCAATTGTTAACCTGATTTCTACTAATACAAATATTAAAAATTCATTTCAAACTTTGGTTTCAAAAATTAAAAGATAAATTTTAAACTCCTGACTCTTCAACGAATATAAATGAGTTAGGAGTATTGCCTTATGTATTACACTCTTGAGAGTAATATCAAGTAATTAAGCTAATCCTTTAAATTAACACCTCTAGTGAAGTGCCTTATTATGCTAATGATTATACATAAGTAATAGATTTTATTATTGGGAGAAGTGCTTACTACAAAAATATTATATAATAATATTCTTGTCATTTCGAATCCCAAAATAAAGTTCTTACTTCATTTTGGGATTCGGAATGTCCGACAAACAAAGATGTCATTGGTAACTTCAGTAAAAAATAAAA
>CAZCHH010000026.1:0-46928 GCA_964498585.1 uncultured Hyphomicrobiales bacterium | reverse complement strand
TGACAGCCGATTACTATTCTCTGGATTCTTCGCTCCGCTCAGAATGACGTGGAAACAGATGTCATATCCTTTTAAATATGGTATTGCTTGAATAGAACTAATTTTTTGGAGATTGAATGAAACTCAAAGTATAAATATCTTGTAGATGGTTTAATATAAAAATAGCAAATTTATGGCTATACTTCATTTTTATCTTTTATTGTTGAAGAAATTATTACTCCGATAAGCAGTATTGATGCACCGATGTAATTCAAAGAATTTAATTGTTCACTTAAAAATAAAATAGCAAAAATACTTGCAAAAACTGGTTCCAGAGCAAAAATTAAAGCAGCTTTAACAGGATTAGTGTAGCGTTGGATAGTAGTGTGTAAAAATGTAAGGCAAAAAGAAGCAATTACGCCATTGAAAAAAAGCGAAAGTAGCAAACTATTAGTAAAATGCAGTTTGATTGAATCTAAATCGATAAGAAGTAATCCAGCAACGGCAACAGAAGACGCAGCAACGAACTGCAAAATTACAAGAAGAGAAGTTTCTTCTCTCGAGCTTCTGCCACGGGTAAAAACATCCATAAAAGTAATATAAAAAGCCCAAAATACACAGGAAATTAAAGTTAACAAATCTCCAAAATTGATATTATCAAAATCCGGGTTAGTGAAAATCCAAAGCCCAATTCCAGCTAAAGCTACTCCAACTTTTTTCCACATCCCTATTGGTTTTCTTTCAATTAGAAAATAAGCAAAAGGAGTTAAAACTACAGAAAGCCCGGTAATGAAAGCAGAGTTGGAAACGGAAGTATATTTTAATCCAAAAGTTTGTAAGATAAAGCCGCCACCGAATAAAAGCCCTAATACCATACCATTCCTAAAAATTTCTCTGTTTATTATTTTGAAATTTTTATGGAATAATGCTAAAGATATAGTAAGAGCAATGATAAATCGAAAAATGATATAAAGCGAAGGTGAACAATCATTTAGGCCGATTTTAGTAAAAAGAAAAGTAGCTCCCCAAATTAAAGTAATTAAGAGCAAAACAAGTTCAGCTTTCCAAGTTTTCAAAATATACCCATATTTTATTTAAGAATTGGCTTTCATCTTTTTCAACTTTTCTTCTTCTTTCTTTTGCTTTTCCAATGCTTTTTGTTTTCTTAATTTGTTGAAATCAATTGAAGGGGTTAATTGAACATTCTCACGGATAACACCTCTTGCACGTAAAGAGTCTTCAGCATAAAGATAGCGTTCCCTGTTTTTTAAAACCCCACGGCTTGATTTCGGTATCTGTATAATAGGAATTAGAGCTTCTTCAACAGCCATAGGGCATTCAGGTAAATCCAATATATTTTTATTTGAAGTCAAATCTATCCAATCTCCATATCTTTTCCGGTTAAAATCAAAGTAATCAACAATAATAACGGTTGTTCCGGAGTGAGGTATCCAGCCAGTAGAATCTCTTTTAGCTTTATCGCCCCAGTTATAGAGCCATTCAGCGTCATCAAGGAACTGCCTGATGCAGGAGTGAGAAACAGGTCGCCCGGGCATAGCAAACTGATGAAATGCACTTCCAGCTTCATTGTGGATATTGAATGTAAAAGGCATTTCCCAAGTTTCGTCTAAAGATGATATTCTGAGTCGTTGCTTCCATACCATAGAGTATCTTCCCGGAAAAGTTGGAGTTCTTTCTTTACCTGTGTTTGCTGCAGCAAAGCGAACTAATTTGCCATACTCGTAGCAGGCATAACTTTGCATACGATTGGACACCATTACTATTTTAGGAATGTGCCTTGCTCCAAAGTAAAATTGCGGGAAAACTGAATATGCTTTTATATCTTCAATTATAGTATCAGGAATTATGACGCTGTCACCAACATAGAAATAACGCATTTCTTTGCGGTTTAATGTTTTTAGTATTTTCGATTTGTCAAATCCATTCTCTGCTTTTTTGAAACGTTTAAGAATGTCTTGCAATTCTAAGCTGCTATTGATTTTAATTTTTGAGTATCTGATTAATGGGAAAAAATTTTCTGCTGAAATTTTTTTTTCTTTATCTATGCTGTCTTGAACTCTTATCGATTCAAATAAATCTATTATAGCAGTTTCTGCTGCTTCTATTTCACTTGCTTTCTCATTGCAACTCAAAAGAAAAACCGTAACATATATCAATATGAATATTTGGACAAAGTACCCTAAATGTATTTTAAACATCGTTTTTCATACTTAAATACACAATAATTATACAAAATTACAAATTTTTAATTTATTTTTCATAGTAATTTTACTTCTCAGGTATATCAATATGATGTTGAACTTTTCTGATATTTTGCATAATTTTTTTTAATTTCATAATTAACATTTTTTGCGAAAACATTGAGAATATTTGATTTTTTTTATTAAATTTGCTATATATTTTTAAAATAAATTATAAAATAAAACTATGAAAAAATTTAATATTCTCTTTGCAACTATAATAGTAAGTTTACTTATTGGTTTTTCAAACTCCTATAGCCAAAGCATTTTTTTGTTAGATTATATTAATGAGGTTCAAGCTCAGTCCAATATGTCAATGAAATCTTATGCTACATTGAAAAACTTTTCATCTAATACAATTGAAATTGGTTTAAAAATCATAAAGCTTTCAGTTACAGAAGGGCACGTTGTTACTCATTGTTTTGGTGGAAATTGTTATCCTCCTGCATCAGAAGATATAACTATTTCGCCCGGCACTCTAACCTTAGAGCCAAATGAAGAATCAACTGAAGGTGATTTTGATGTTGAGCTTTCCCCAAATGGGATTGATGGCGAATCTACTGTAAAATTAGTATTTTTTGTGGTTGGCAATGAATCCGATTTTGCTGAATATGAAGTCAAATTTATTGCCGGCGATTATGGCGATAAAGACATAGAAATCATTGAAGCAAATACTTATATTAACGGTGATGATGTAAACACTTCATACAAATCTTTTGCAACTATCAAAAATATTACTGACCACAGTGTTGAAATAGGTTTGAAAATTATTAAGCTTTCTGTTACAGAAGGTCATATTGTAACACATTGTTTTGGTGGAAATTGTTATCCTCCATCAGTAAATGATACTTCTATTTCGCCCGGCACCCTTACCTTAGAGCCAAATGAGGAATCAGCTGAAGGTGATTTTGACGTTGAATTATCTCCGAATGGTATGCCCGGCTCTTCAAAAGTCAAATTGGTTTTCTTTATTGTTGGAAATGAAGAAAATAATGATGATTATGAAGTTGAGTTTAAAATTGCCGGAAGCAGCGTAACTGAAAATAATTATGAATTGAATTGTTTCTCATATCCTAATCCTGCAAAAAATATAGTAAATTTTGACTTAAGCGATATGACTGGAAATATTCAAATAAAAATTTTTGATGCCCAATCTATGTTAGTTAGCGATTTGTCTGTTTCAAATCCAATTAGCACTTATTCTGTGAATTGTTCTGCATATTCACAAGGAATTTATAATTATATTATCTTAAAAGATGGAAGAAAAATCAAAAATGGCAGATTTGCTATTGTAAGATAATTTAGATTAATTAGAGATTTTAGCCCCGATTTCCTTTTGGAAGTTGGGGCTTTGTTTTAGAAGTGAGAAATCTTGATAAAAGAATGTGAGATACTTTTATATGACTCTTTAGCGACCACAACGAGAATCCAGCTTTGAAATTACATTCATATTTATATAAAAAAGAAAAAATCATAATAAAAAAATATTTTAATTAATATTATGAAAACAAAAGAAAATTCATTATTTTGTAGTATGTAAAACAAAAGAATAGAATTATGAAAAAGTTCATACTTTTAAAAATAATAATATTATTGGTATTTATAATCAATACAAATTTGGAATCAGCAGATAGCAGCAGAGTTCCATTATTTCATTTAGGAGTTTACGGAGCATATAATTATAATTTTCATTCTGCTTCTTTTAGTAATTTACCCGGTGTCCCTTGTTGCTCTCCAACATTTAAAGATGGCAATGGTAGCGGATTTTCATTTGGCGGCTTATTCGATTTAGAGCTTAAGCCAAATATTAATTTAGAAATCAGATTGGGATATTCGACAATCGGTGCAGATTTGGAAAAAACTGAAATTATTGGCAATGCTATAGCAAAAGACCCAAGCACAAACATACCAGTGAATAACGTAGAAGTAGTACATTTTTTATCTTCAAATCTGAGTTTAATTTCTCTTGAACCTACAGTACATTTTAAATTCTTTTCCCAGTTTATTAGTTTAATTGGCTTTAAAGCAGGTTATCTTATCAATTCTAAATTCGACCAGCACGAAAAAATTCTCTCCCCCGATGATGTAGTTTTCATTGATTCAGACAGCAGAAGCCGAAACGTATTTACTGATAACGACATTCCTGATGCTAAGAATTTCCAGCTTTTCGGTACTTTCGGAATAGGATATGAATTTAATTTAAATGAAGATATGCTGTTAGTTCCACAAATTCGTTATCAACTACCTTTTATCGATGTATCTTCTGTTGATTGGAAAGCTGCCACTTTCGAATTTGGTGCTTCGCTCAAATTCCCTATTTATCCTTCTACATCTTTAAAAACTGAATATGAAGAAGTTTATTTAAGAGATACAGTTGAAATTCCAGTTTTAGGATTGGAAAAAGATAGAGTTGTTCTAACTGATTCCAAAGAAACAAAAGAAGAAATTAATTTTGATACTTATATTTTAGAACGAACAACAATAAAAGAAAGCTATCGAAAAGAAATTGCAAAACCTTCTTCTTTTAAATCTTTGATTGAAGTTTACGGTATTTCAAGAGATGGGAAAAAAGAAAAGAATCCTACTGTCTATATAGAAGAATTTGAGACAGAAGAAGCTTTCCCGTTGCTTCCTTATGTCTTCTTTAAAACAAACAGCCCGGACCTAAAAATTACAGACCTGAATTTGTTAAACAGTAATTCTGTTGTCAGCTTTAATGAGCAGAAGCTAAACTGGAATACATTAGATATTTATAAGGACATTTTAAATATTATTGGCAGGCGACTTGTTGACAATCCAAGAGCAACTATAAATTTAACTGGGTGCAATAGCAATTTCGGAAGTGAAGAAAATAATTTAGAATTATCAAAAAGCAGAGCAGAACAGGTTAAGGATTATTTTGTTAATGTTTGGAAAATTGATTCTAAACGAATTAATGTTAATGCTCAAAATCTACCTTCTAATCCTTCAAGAGCAAATGTTTTAGATGGACAGAAAGAGAATCAGAGAGTTGAAATTTCTTCTGATTCATATAATATTATCAAACCTGTTACTTTAAAAAGCGTTACTATTCAAGCTAATCCTCCTATTATTGAAATGATTCCCCAGATTAGCCGAACAGTTGAGTTGGCTTCATGGGATATCGATGTTAAACAAGATGATAATGAATTAAGGAAATTTGAAGGAGTCGATGTACCTCAAAATATTAAATGGACTGTTGAGCAAGAGCCAATGCCGGAATTAGACACTCCTATTAATTTTACTTTAACCGGAAAAGATATTTATGGAGCTAAAACTTTTTCTGAAACTAATGTTAATATTGAGCAAATCACTTTGAAAAAGAAACGCGAAAATCTGTTAGAAGATAAAATCATTGAAAAGTATTCTCTTATTATTTTCGATTTTGATAAATCTCAGATTACTGAACAACACAAGGTCTCTTTGAAAACAATTAAAGAACATATTAAACCAAATTCAAAAGTTACAATAACGGGTTATACCGATAGAATTGGTGACGCTCAATATAATCGCGACCTTGCTCAGAGGCGGGCTTTCGAAGTGCAAAACGTTTTAAATGTTCCTGCTGAAAATTTGACAATCAAAGGGGTTGGCAACGATATTAAAATATATGAAAATGATACTCCTCAAGGAAGAAATTATTCAAGAACTGTTCAGATTATTATAGAAACACCAATAAAGTAAAAAGATTTAATTATTCTTTATATAAACTTTTCTGAAAGTATTCCAAGTCAACCGATGACTGTCAGTCATCGGTTGACTACTATTTGCAATTCATTTCAAATATTTCTATGTTTGTTTTTGTAGAAAGAACATTCATTCTGTTGTGCGTGATGACGGCGAAATCGTAAAGCAGTTTGATTATGCTCCGTTTGGTAAAGTTTTGAATACAACAGATATTAACCGCACCAAATTCATCGGGAAGGAAAAAGATAAGGATAGCAATTACGCCGACCACGGTGTAAGAAAGTATGATAATGAAATTGGGCATTTCACCAGAATAGAGGCGCTGTGGGTGGTTTTTGAAAGAGTAAAGATGGGCTCCACTCGTCCGATGTGGAGTCCATATGCTTAATAAACATTCTAAAGTCCGAGTAACTGCTAGAATATTCAATTTTTTAAATACACTCATTTAAACATCTACAGTTTCTTCGAGGCATTTGCATTTTCATCAATCAAATGAGCATAGTATTCTTTTTCAGCAATATCTTTATCTGTAATAATGTATAAATCAATCATTTTTTCAACACGGTATCCGGAATTTTGAAAATTGATTTCGCTTAGAGCCAAATTCCAGCCATCGAACCAAGTTTGCATATCTTTAAGTTGTTCGTCATTTCCGATAAAATGTACAAGAATATCAATATCAGAATTCGCACCAGCAATTCCTAAAAAAGTTGTTCCGAATAGGTAAAGATTTTTTATTCCATATTTTTCTCTGTCAATTTTTTTTGAAATTACATTTACCATTTCCAATCGCCAGTTAAGAGCATAGACATTATCACTTCCTTTTTCTATAACGTTACTTGTTTTGTAAGTTGATTCAGTTCCCTTATTAGCAAAGAAGCAAATTGCTTCATCATTATCAGAATCCATTAAAACTCTGCAAACATCGCCACCAGTTGCTTCAGCCACATTAATCACTTTAATAACATCGGAGTATTGCTCAAATTCCGGAATAAATCTATTTAAAGTATTTGGCGAATTATCGAAAAAATCTTGGTTGAATATAACATTTTCTTCATCTGGATAAAGAGGTAGATAATAAATTGAAGATTCAACAAGGTCTTGGAAAAAATGAGTTCCGAAGGATAAATCTGGGACATAATTTCCTTTCTTTCTTGCAATTTCGACAAGTAAAGAAGTATTGCAGATATCTGAATAAGAAACGCTTACTCCCATTTTAACATCATCTCTACTGCCCCAACGCCCCGGTCCTAATAAAATAAAGGTTTTTTTTGTCAAAAGATAGTTCAATTTTCCTACTGCTCTTCCTATATTTTTATAATCCTCGTAAGTAGGTAGATTTGAATAAGTTTGTGGGTCGACATAAACTAAATAGTTAGCATCTGGAATTCTTCCTCCGGAAACATGTTTTTTTGCTGTGAAAATAATGTTTTCATTTGGAATATCTTTCGGTATCACTGCTGATGCATTATCTGAATAATAGCTTTGGGGCCTGCACTGCAAAAGATAAAAAGATTCACCATCAGAAGCAAATTCTACGTCAACAGGAGTTCCGATTGTACTTCGTAATAGCTTAAGAATTTCATTAAGTTGTTTAATACAATCCGTTTTATTAATCAAATTATCGAAAGTAGGTATTATATCGTGCTGTTTAGTATCAATACCTAAACCGACAGGAACTTTCAAATGATTATCTTCGACTATAGAAAATACATTGTTTAAAGCAGGGTAATTATTTCCAACTTCTTCTATTAATTTATTAATGGGAATTGTCTCGAAAGTATTTTTTTCAAGATTTATTACGTCAATATTTCTTGGAGAATAAGCGAGGTAATCGCTTAAAGTAAGATTTACTCTTAATTCTGGTTTTCCGGGAGAAATTAATACCGGATAATCATTTCCAATACGGTCAACAGCTCGGGTGCCGAGTCCGGGAACAATGCGAATTAGTCCATCTTCACGCTTGATTCTTGGCGACCATCGAAATTCATTTGTGCTAAAAGCAACGCCAGCAAATGCTGGAAAAAAGTATTTTCCTATTCTTTTTCCTACAACTTCCTGAATCATAATTCCCATTTCTTCGTGGAAATCAAGAAGCCCTCTTTCAGCACGATATCCGATAGGGTCTGGACAAAAGATTGAAGCATAAACTTCAGCAATAGCATCCATAAGTGCTTCAAGCTTTTCCTTCTTAGTTCCCTGGTTTCCAAGAAACAAACTTTTGTACTTTCCTGCAAAGGCAGAGCCAAGCCGGTCTTCAAGAAGGGAAGACGAACGAACAATAATAGGGGAATCGCCAAAATCATCTAATGCACGGGATAAACCATTTTGAATTTCCATAGGAAAATGTGAATTTTTGAATGCTTGTATTATATGTGGATATTCCTGACGAATTTCATCTATTGACTTGTATTTTTGTTCAATAACATCTTCTAAATTATTATAATAAATAAAATTATAAGTTCCGTCAGAAGGAATATACCAGGATTTTGGAGTTTTAATATTTTGAAAGATTGGATTTTCTAAATTCTTTTTGAATATTTGTTGAGCAAGAAAAAGACCAGAAGTTTTTCCACCGAGTTTTCCATTGCTTTCACTTGGAAAAATCATATGTTGCAACAATGCAAAGAAATCGTGAACATTAATATAATTCTTAGCTACTTCTATGAATTGAAGCTGGTCTGTAAGAAAACGCCTAATCAAAGAAACACGTATTCCTTTATTTATTGGAGAAATCAAATCGTAAAAGTCTGGATTTTCAGAAATTGGATTTATATAATAGTATTTTCTAATAGCATCTGAAAGTTCAGAAAGCACAAGATTTTGGTTTGCTAATGCTTTAAGAAGGAAATGTGACCTTTCCTCATAAATCCACTTTTGGATTAAATCGAGCAATTCATCGTTTGAAAAATAATTTGATGCAATATTATATATATCGAATCCGTAATTAAAAGAATTATCAAGGACTTGCTTTTTTGAAGGACGATTTATTTCATTTGAAACATTAAAATCATTAGTACTTGTTCCTAACTTTTGGAATAGTTCCTTTGCTTCTTTTATTCCTTTGCAGAAAAGATGGTTAATCATTTTTCGAGATAAGACAGCAAAAAGGTGCTGGTCTGTCATTTTAAGCATTTTTAAAACATCGTTCCATTTAAAATTTTCATCTATTGGGCTTTTAGCTTCATTCGTTAAAGATTTAGTATCTTCAAATGAATTTTTTAAACGTTGATAAAGAAGATAAGAAGCTATCCTTAAAGATATATTTTTTAATAATTTTCGCTCTTCGTCTAAGAAAGGATCAATAATTTGATTAGGAATACCTTCTGAATAAAATACTTCAATAAAACCAACTTCTTCTTCCTGAATAATAATTATTTCTCTTAAAATCCATTGTGTTGGCTGAATATCGTTTTTTTGATATTTTTTGTTGTAAACGTTTATTCTGGCATTACAAAATTCTGAAAATTGCCAGCCAGTAGGAAGGATATCAATAATTGCATTCAACGCTTGAGTAATAGTGAAATCCCGATTATTCAAAATTTCTTCAACGTGATAAAGGCAGTTTAATTCTTTTACCCGTTCTTTTAATTCTTGAACCGAATAGTTTTTATTAATGCTCATATCTTTATTCTTATTTTAATTTATTCTAAATTTTTACTGACAATAGTAGCGGATGCTTGGGCAGATGGAGTAACCAAAATGTCCTGAATATTCATATGAACAGGCAACTGAGCGCAAAGAAGTGCAATTAAGCCAATGTCTTCTCCGATTAAGGGAGTAAAGCCCTTATAGACATTTTCAGCTCTATCTTCGTCTCCATGGAAACGAATTTTAGAAAATTCAGTTTCTACAATTCCGGGATCAAGATTAGTTACTCTAACGCCAGTTCCGTTTAAATCTATTACCATACTTTTTGAAAGCGCCCGGACAGCAGATTTTGTTGCACAATATACGTTCCCCTTTGGATAAATCTCACGACCGGCAATTGAAGCAATATTAATTATATGTCCACTTTTCCTCTTAATCATTCCAGGTATAACTGCTTTGGAAACATAGAGTAGTCCTTTTACGTTTGTGTCTATCATTTCTTCCCAGTCGCTGAGCAATCCATCTTGAATCTTATCTAATCCACGGGCTAAACCGGCATTATTGATCAAAACATCAATTTTTTTCCATTTAGCCGGAATTTTGTTGATTTTTTCTGTTACTTCTTCATAATTTCTTACGTCACAATCTATACAATAAGACATTGTACCGTATTCTTTGTTTAAAATTTCAGCTAGTTCATCTATTCTCTCTTTTCTTCTTGCCAAAAGGATTAAATTCGCACCAGCCATTGCGAAAACTCCAGAGCAGCCCCTTCCAATTCCGGAAGATGCTCCGGTTATCAATACATTTACTTTTCTTTTATTTGTCATTTCATACCTAAAATTGTTTTATAAAATATTTATTTTTTCTTATTAAAAGATTGATTATTCCATTTTCTCCTACTAAATGAGCAGCACCAACAATAATAAAATATTTGTCATTACTTTTCAAGTAATCTTCAATTTTTTCAACCATTTTGAAATTTCTTTCATCATTCAATTTATAATCTATATCGTTACCACCAAAAGAAAATATTGAATCCTGTGAACTAATAATTTCTTCTAAATATTTGGTATCGCCATTTTGCCAGGCATACATTAAGCTGTCCATCATCTCAATACTCTGTTTGAACAATTCAATATCAATTGTATTGGTATCAAGAGAATAATATAGAGAATTCATTAGTTCAATTTGAGAATCAGAAGTTTCAAGTTCTAATATATTTTTTCCTTCTGCTTTATTTAAAAAGTACATATCAATACCTAAATCAGGCATAAATCCCATTTCTAATAATTTTTTTAATTCTAAAAAAATCAATGAATACCCCAATCTAAACTTATTTATCATAATGCTAGGTGTATTACAATATTTAGCAATTTCTTGCCACTTTTCGTATCGGTATTCAGAAAGTTCATCTTTTATTGTAGAATCACCTGAATACATCATCTCTAATGTTCTTGTAGTAATTCCAATATCTTTAATATCAACTTCAACGACCAAATTATTACATTCATCAAAAGCATTTTCAATTATTAAATTTAAAGGATACATTTCCTTTTTCCCAATATGAATTGAACCAAGCAGATAAACAGTAGAACTGTCTGATTTTACTTCCCATAGAAAATTTTTTTTATTTGAACTATCTGACATAGATTGGGTAAATATATTAAGTAAATTTAATGCTAATAGCAGTACAGTTAAAATTATTAATATTTTTGTCATTTTATTTGATAATAAATTATTTCATTACTTACATAAAATATGTAAGATAAGAAAAAAAATTATATAATGTGTCTTTTTTCAGAATAAATTTAAAAATAATTGATTGGAATTAGATATAAAGTTAAGGATGTCGCAAGTAACACTATTTAAATCAAGAATTTTATATTTCCAGCCATAAGAGCAGCAAGCTTTTCGCATAACAAGAAAATGCCATTCTGGCGTATGCCAGAATCAATCTTGTAAAAGCAAGTGAGCTTGCTCACGAAACATTTGGGCAAGCCCAAATGCTTCTTTGAAAGACCTAAAATTGAATAGAGTTGAAATAATAAGATGGATATTGACATTCGTCAGAATGAC
The DNA here is from genome assembly GCA_964498585.1 of uncultured Hyphomicrobiales bacterium. GTDB lineage: Bacteria > Bacteroidota > Ignavibacteria > Kapaibacteriales > UBA2268 > JAAYJM01. Next base: position 35,313 of record CAZCHH010000026.1, on the reverse strand, counting down.
GCACGAAGATTACGTCATCTCCATTAAAATAAATTTCATTATTTTAAGAGGGGATTGGAATGACAGATTCTTTCTTCATTCGTACTATCTACAAGTTGATAACATGACTATAGGTTTGTCATGCGAACAGCTTGCTGCTCGTATGACTGGGAAAACTGCAATTATGATAATGTTGAGACGCAATGCATTGCGTCTCTACTTGTATTTATTGTTTTGTAGAGACAAGGCATGCATTGTTTTTACATTTGTATTCAGATGGACTTTACCTGGGAATGTAGAGTCCATCTTTTCAATAATTAAAAAAAATCATTCCCAAATTCAATTTGAGAAGGAGAAATATAAGATAATTGTTAATTATTAATTGTTAATATTTTTTTACCAATAACCCAATAACCTAACAACCTAATAACTCAATAACTAATAATTATAAGAACACACCCCTGCCCCTCTCAAGAGGGGAATTTAAGAGAGTTAATAACCAATAACCCAATTGTCAATTGTCAATTATCAATTATCAATTATCAGCTATCCTTTAATTTTCTTTAAATTTTCATTTAATTTTGGAAGAACTGCAAGGGCATCGCCAATTATCCCATAATCAGTAACTTTGAAAATTGGGGCGTCTTTGTCTTTATTGATAGCAACAATAAATTTTGCTGACGACATACCAGCAAGATGCTGAACTGCTCCGGATATACCGCAGGCAACATAAAGAGTAGGAGAAACAGTTTTACCAGTCTGCCCAACTTGTTCGCTGTGAGGACGCCAGCCGGCATCAACAGCAGCACGGGAAGCACCTACAGCAGCAGCGAGCGTAGAAGCTACTTCTTCAACCAAATGGAAATTCTCGGGTCCTTTCATTCCTCTGCCACCAGAAACGATGATGTCTGCTTCTGCAACGTCAAGTTTGCCTTCGTTTTTCATTGTTGAAACAGCGACTGCTCCAACTTCTTTTTCTGTAATATTTGCAGCAAAATCTGTTATATTTAATGCAGCAGCATCTTCTTTAACGGCAGTAAAAACGTTTGGTCTTAATGTAAATACCTTATTTTCTGTTTCTACTTTGGTGGTGATTTGAGATTTACCAGCGTAAATTGGTTTTTTTGCAATAATATCATTGTTTTGGAATTCCAAGCCAACGCAATCTGCTATATAACCTGCTTGCATACGAATAGCAAGGCGGGGAGCTGTTTCAAGTCCGGCAACGTTTGCAGAAAGTAAAATGCAGTCGAAACCTTTTTCATTTGCAAGTTGAGAAATTGCAGCAGCGTAGCCAGAGCAGGTATATTTACCAAGTAAATTTGATTTTATATTAAAAATTTCGGTTATTCCATATTCTTTTGCAATTTGGCAACTTACCGGGTCGGCATTAATAATTGCACCTGCAAAAGGAATATTCATTTGCTTTGAAAGCAAGCGGGCAGCCGAAATTGCTTCAAGTGAAGAACGCTTTAAAGTATCTTTTTGAGCTTCTAAATAAACAAGAATTTTTTTCATATTCATCTCCTATTTAAATTAAATAACTTTAGCTTCTTCGTGTAGAAGACGAACTAATTCGGCAATATCGCCATCGCTGTCGGTTAAAATTTTGCCAGCGCGTTTCTTTGAAGGAATAGACATTTCCAAAACGGAAGTTCTATTATTTATATCAATTGCATTTTTTTCTTCAATTGGTTTTTGTTTTGCTTTCATAATGTCGGGAAGCTTCGGATAGCGTGGGTCGTTAAGTCCCTTTTGTGCTGAAATAACGCAGGGAAGTGCAGTTTCAAGAACTTCTTTTCCACCTTCAATATCTCTTTCTGCTGTAACTTTATTTCCATCAATAGTAAGTTTTGAAACAAGCGAAACAGAAGGCAATCCGAGTATTTCAGCAAGTGATGGTGCTACCTGCAATGAATCGTAATCCACACTTTGCTTACCGAGCAAGATAATGTCCGGTGAAATTTCTTTTGCAATTTCAGCAAGATTATGAATGACGAAATAGGAATCGGGGAGCTTATCCGTTTTGACTAAAATAACTTTGTCCGCGCCCATAGCCAGAGCAGTTCTTAATATATCTTTTGAGCTGTCCGCACCGATTGTAACCACAGTAACCGAACCCCCATTTTTTTCGCGAAGACGAAGCCCTTCTTCTAATGCGAATTCATCATAAGGGTTTACGACATATTTCAATCCGTTGCTATCAATGCTCTTCCCATCAGAGCCGACAAGAACTCTTGAAGCGGTATCGGGAACTCGTGATACACAAACGAGAATATTCATTTTTTCTCCGTATATATTTTTAAAAAATGCAAATATACTAAAAATTTGGAAAATAATTTGGTATTAAAATTGCATAGTAACATTTAAAAAGTAAAATTATAGTTTGAAAGGAAAATATAATGGAAATAAGAGAAATTTGGAGCAACCCGGTAGCTCAGTTTGACGTAACTGTTAATAAACTGATGGAAACTCAGGAAACCAAAGCATCTAAAGAAGTAAAGGATATTAAGAATACATCTACTGCTGAAGACCCTCAATCATTAACAGCGTGGCAGAAAGATATTCTACTTCAGGCAATGGATAAGCTGGAGAATAATGTCCAAGTGAATAATAATCACCCACTCGGCAAAGCAAATTATGAACCAATTGAATCTTTTGAAGAAGCATTAATTGAATTAGGTTTCATAAAATCGCCATTTTTCAAGCAATATGCTTCAGAAGCACAGGCAAATTTAACTGCTGAACAGGTTATGCCTATTTTTGCTGCAGAATAATAAAATGTAAGTTAAAAAACTGTCATTCCGAACCCCCCAAAAAAAATGAGAATTTTTTTTTAAATGGAAATGACATAAGGATTTATCCCCCGCTGGCGGGGGCAGGGGGTGGATACTTACTAATTTTTGCAATGTTCTGTGTTTTGTAAAAAATGTAGCAATCAAATAATTTATTAGAAGATTATGATTAAGAATCACTAAGTAATTATAATATAAATAGTTCCACCCACGGCCCCTGCCAGCGGGGGACAAAGATGTCATTGGCAACCCCCTGATAAAGGAAGACCTTTATTTTAAATGGAGATGACATAATTAAACACAGTCATTCTGACGGATGTCAGAATCCATCTAAAAAAAAGTTTTTATAGGTCATTAGTTATTAGTTATTCGTAATTAGTATTTTTACTAATAACCAATGACTATTGACCAAACAGCAAGATAGATTCTGACATTCGTCAGAATGACTAAAAAGATGTCATTGGTAAACGAAGTGAGGAATCTTACAAGCCATTACTACTGAAGAGTTAGCATATAAGAACAAAGAAGTCCTACATCTCGAAGACGAGTAGGATTTCTGGCTTTTATGGATATCTGGTCAAAGTTTTCGTAAAGTCTTTGAAACTTTTCGAAAGTGTAAGAAAAGTTCATATTTCTGCAAATCTTTTATTTTACTCATACTTAAAAAATCACTACCATTCTGATTTTGCAGCCAATAATAAAATTAGGATATATTACTCTTAATATATATATATGAGTTCACTTTAAAAAGGAAGTTATTTGATTTTTGATAAAATTTATAGAAAAATTTCATTCATAAATGGGAAATATTAAGTTTTGATTAACTGATCTATCATTTTTAATCTCTCATTTTATCTGAATTTTTTATAAATATAGTTTTTAGAAAGAACTCATATATAAAAATATTTTAAATTAAAAAAAACTTGACTTTTGTTTTTTTATTTTGTAAGTTGTAATTGTAAAAAAAGAGAAGAAAATTATGAAAAATTGATAGGCAAAAAAGAAACCCAAACTGGGATTTAAATAAACTTTAATTAATTTTTTTTTGAGGTATTTTATGAAATTTTCAAATGGTAATTTTCTTGAAAAAGAAAAAGGGAATTTGTTATTTGCAAAAAAGGGGCCAACAGCGTGCCCCCCCCCCCCGAGTATTATCAACTTATTACAAAGTAATGACCTTACTTGTTTTTTCGTTTATTGTTTTTTTTACTATTCAAACATCTAAGGCAGAGTGCCCTGCCGGATACACTCAGATCCAAGCATTCTATTCTTCACCAAGTGGATGCATTATGACTTTTACATATTGTTACGGTATGAATGGTAGTTTACATGAATTGATTTTAGTAGATATTGATTTTTCAGCAGAGTCAACCGACCAATCATGTGCTATATATTTTGAAGCACATAGAGGTGAAATTTTAGATGCAATGTTAATTCAACTTGCACAAGGTAGTTCAGCTGAAGCAATATTTGGAGATGAAGTAAAAGAATGCCCTAATACTTCATGTGCAATTAGTATTAAAGAAGGTTTATGTTATATTGATTGGTATTGGGATAAACACACACAAAAATGGGAAATAATACTTTGTGATTATACACCAAGAACTTGTAACTCTACTGTTTATGTTTGTTATACTTGGGTTAATGGAGTAAAGGTTTATAGTGTAACTCGAATTGGTATTCCACCTTTACCATGTCCTCAAGGCTGTAAAACAAATTGTTGGTAATTAAATAAAATATGAAGAATGACTATAAGATTTTGATGAAATTTTATCAGAAGCGTTAATTTTTTAAAACTTATTAAAATGAACACACTCGTACATTCGGAAAGTTATAAACTTTCCGAATGTTAAATAAAATTTAAAATTAACAAGCAGAATTAACAATGAGTTACAAGATACTGCATTTTAAATATCAACTTATCTTTAGGAGTTTATATCAAAAAATCTATGAAAAAATATATACTTTTCTTTTTTATTTTTATAACGAGTAAGCTTTTTACCCAAAGTTGGGATTTTATGTATAAAGATGATTTTCTTCCAATTGCACCATTTTCAGGAAAGCATGAGAATCTTTATGCAAATTGTTTAACAATTTACAAAGATAATATTGCAATTAGTAGATCTTATAATGATTTGATTATTATTTATAACCAAACAAATAAGAAATGGACATTTATTAGCAAAGAAGATATTGTCAATATGATAGCAGGTGAACATAATTATACTACAGACGATTTTAATGATATTTTTTTTATAAATTATGATAATAATGGAAGACTTTGGGCAACAACAAATGAAGGCAGAATTATATCCATTTATCAAGATTCTGTAAAAATTTACACCAGCGTTTTTAATACAATTGATAATAACTTTCATGACATAGAAAGCTGCTTTGACTTAAAGGTAGATAGGAATGGTGATTTATGGGCAATAGTTCGCCATTCATCTGTAAAACTATCTAAAGTATATTACAGCTTATGCAAACTAAAAAATGATGTTTTTGTTACAATTAACAATTTAACTAATCCAGACCATACCAACGGAGTATTTAAAAAAATAGCTTTTGACCATCAAGGCAATGTATGGCATGTAAATTTGGATACTTTATATGTAATTGAAAATGAAAAAGTTAAATATAAATTAAGTATATGGGATTTACCAAATGGTTATACAAAATTTTCCAAAATTGTAATTAATAGTAAAAATGTTGTTTATGCTCTAAGTGATGATTTAGTTTTATACAAAATAGATGGCGACAAATATTCATCAGATGATTATATGAGAAATATTGAAAGATATGAGAAAATTGGGCAAAATTTATTATTATATGATATGTGTGTAGATAGTTCTGATAATATTTGGGTTTCAGGATATAGCCCAAATTTATATAAGCTAGATAGTAGTGGAAATTGGGCAAAATATATATTTCCAAAGCCAGACATTGAAAACTTTGATTATTTTAAAAAGAACATGGAAGCAGATAAAAATGGGAAAATATGGATTATAAGTGACAAACAGGGAGCTTTGAGCTGGGGTATTTATATATTTAACCCAAACGGAACAAACAGAGTAGAAGAACAACAAGAAAATATTTTCAGTAATTCTATTTTAAATATTTATCCCAATCCAGCTACAAACGAAGTAAACCTTTCGTTTTCTTTCGAAGATTTTCAAACAGAGCAAATTAAAATCAGTTTATTTAACACTCTTGGTATGAAAATAAAAGAATTATCTTATCAGTGTACTGATGGAAGAATCAAATTTTCAGTTGAAGAACTACAGTGTGGTGTGTATATTGTAAATGTAAGTAATGGAAGCAAGAGTTTTAAAAATAAGCTTGTGATTAATGGAAGATAAATGTTATAAGCATTTTTGGCAGCATCAGATATATTTTTTATAACGAACTACTTTAAGTATTACATTTTAATATTTATTTTTATTTATTTTTAAATTTATAATATAATTTTATAAGGAATAAGCTATGAAAAATTTTTCTTTTTTGTTTTTAATTTTTTTTCTTTCAAATTTTTTATATTCTCAAGAATGCAAATGGGAATGGAATAGCCCTCTTCCGCAAGGGAATGATTTATACGAAATAAAATTTGCAAGTAAAGATGTTGTATATGCTATAGGAGGAGCTGAAACACTATTAAAATCTATTGATAGCGGTCTTACTTGGAAAATAATTGATTTAGATTTTCCAGGTTATCTTTATGATATTTATAACATTTCAATTATTGATGAGGACAATATAGCTTTGTCTGGTGAAAATGGAACTTTATTGAAATCAAACGATGGTGGAGCTACTTGGTTCAAAAAAAGCATCCCTATTAATAATTATTTTAAAATTGATTTTATGAATAAAGATATTGGATATGCTACTCTTCCAGTAAACAGTAAAATATTAAAAACGACTGATGGAGGAGATACCTGGGTTTATTTAAATATAGAAACTAATTATAATATTTGTTATTTCTTAAATGAAAATAATATTTTTATTGCAAAAGAAAATCTTTTTATTAAATCAACTGATGGCGGAAAGACTTGGAATGAAAACACTAATTTTCCATTTACACCTATTTCTAAAACATCAATATATTTTTTAAATGAAAATATTGGATGGGTTAGTACTTATTTGGGAACACTTTTAAATACAACTGATGGCGGTGAAACTTGGACAAATCAAACAATTGATTCCCATTATCCAATTTCTTTTTATAAATTTTTCGATGAAAACAATGGTTATATTTTTGCTAAACAGCGTTTTTTTAAAACAACTAATGCTGGTAAAAATTGGGTCGCTCAATATAGTGATGCTAATTTTGATTCAGATATTACATCAATGGACATCTATGAAGATGGATTTGTAATTGGTATTGGCGAAAATGGAATAATAAAGCGTACCACTGATAACGGATATACTTGGGTTAATCTAAGAAATGGATTTAAAAGTACATTTAACCAAATTCAATTTATTGATAAAAATACTGGCCGGATAAGTGGTGATAATGGTCTTATTTTAAAAACCACTGACGCTGGTAATTCCTGGACTGAACAAAGCAAAGGTTTAACTACAAATAATATTTTTGATTTGCATTTCTTTAACTTGGATACTGGAGTAATTGCAACAAATAATTCAAGTAATGTTATTTTTTTTAAGACAACAAATAGTGGTGTTAGTTGGTTTGAAATTGGTCAGATAAACGATATTGCAATTCTTTATGATGTCTGTCTTTATAACGAGCAAACCTTCTGGGTTTCAGTTTATTCAATTCAAGAGAACTTTATTATGAAAACAACAAATAGTGGTGAAAAGTGGTATATAAAAAAATGTCTTAGAGATACAGTAGTTCATAAGATTCAGTTCATAAATGAAAATATTGCTTTTGCTGTTGGTGAAAAAGGTGTATTCTTAAAAACAACCGATGGTGGAGATAATTGGAATATAACACAGATTGATTCCAATGATATTTATCATACGTTATATTTTATTAATGAAAATACTGGTTGGATAGGTGGAAATAAGGGAAGATTATTAAAAACTACTGATGGTGGAGTTAGCTGGATTTCCCAGAATGAATCAGCAAATTATATGATATCTGATATTCAGTTTTTAGATGATAATAATGGATGGGCTATTTCTTTTGATTGGTCAGCAGTTTATAGTAATATAATTCTAAAAACAATTGATGGTGGAAATACTTGGGAAAAATATTTTAGTCCTTCAAATAAATGGGTTTTTGATTTGTGTTTTGTTGATGATAAAAATGGTTGGATTGTTGGGCAAGATGGAATACTTTTAAACTACTCCTGCACTGAAACAGCAGTAGAAGAACCTCTACCCATTTCAGAAACAAACGATTTCCAAATCTTCCCCAACCCAGCTACAAACGAAATCACATTTTCCATTCCAGATGAGCAAAACATAAATTCGATTTCAATTTTCAATTCGCTCAAAATGGAAGTAAAACGAATAGAAAAAACTGAAATAATTGGAAACAGCAAAATAACTATTTCAACAACAGATTTGCCAAGTGGTTTATATCATTGCTCTTTTGTAAATCAAGGGGGAAGAGTAACGAAGAGTTTTGTGGTAGTAAGGTGATGCTTTCACTCTCTCTTTTAATATGTTGTTCGTATGACTGAAATAAAGATGTCCTACTCGTCCCGCATATGTAGGACATCTGGCTCTTACTTTCGTAAAGTATCTCAAACTTTACGAATGTTTAAAACAAATAACTTAATAACCTAATAACTTAATAACCCAATAACTTAATAATTTAATAACCAATAACCGACAACTATAAACCGAAAACCACTAACCAAAAGGCAATGCTATGAAAAATATTATAATTTTCTTTTTAATCTTATTTTCTTCAGAGCTTTTCTCCCAAAGCTGGGAGTTAATGTATAAAGAAGATTTTCTTTACTTTGACTCAACTACTCAATCTTCCGGAATTTTTTATTGTGATGATTTAATAATAAAAAATGATTCTATTGTTATTAGTAGAATGTCTTATTCAGATACTCTTTTTTTAATTTATGAGGTTAATAAGAAGAAATGGTCTTATATAGAACGAAATGAGATTTGGAGCAGATTTAAAAATGATTCCATATTTGATTTATATCAAAAATTTCATGGATTAACGCATAGAATCTTTGATTCAAATAACAATATATGGTGTTCGACATCGAATAATAATATACTTAATATTCAAGATGATACAATAATAATTTATGATAAAATAATTACTCCTGATTCAAATCTTCATTATATTTCAAGTATTATGGATATAAAATTTGATAAGAAAAATAATCTTTGGGCTATGCTAGCTCATAAAGATTCAACTACATTCGAAATAAAAGTCAATATATGTAAATTAAAAGGTAATTATTTTGAATCAATATCTTGTTTAAAACATAATTATAATAAAGATACAAGATTAAGACAAATTATGTTTGATAATGAAAACAGACTTTGGTTCACAATAGCAGATACTGTTTATATGATGGAAAATAATGAAATTAAAAAAAGATATTCATCTTATGAATTTCCAAATGGATATGGATATTTTACCCAGATGGTTATTGATTCAAAGAATGTAGTGTATTTACTTAATCACAATTGCGAATTTTTTATTATAAATAATGACAGTATATATATGAGTAGTTATATATGGGAAAAAGAAAGATATGACTTTCCGAATGCTCCATTGTTTTATTACTGGATGTGTATAGATAGTACTGATAATGTGTGGATAACAGGGTTGCATACCTGCAATTTGTATAAATTCGACTCAGAAAAAAACTGGACAATTTATGATGTTCCTCGTTTTGAGACTGCTGCTGATGAATGGTGTTACAAATTTAAAATTGAAGCAGATAAAAATGGAAAAATCTGGATGCCAGCTCAAAGTCGTGGGATTTATGGCTATGGCTTATATATTTTCGACCCAAATCCAGTTTCTGTTGAGGAAGAAAAAAACAAAGTAGAAGCAAATGGTTTACCAGATGTTTGGGTATATAACCTTTTTCCAAATCCGGCAGAAAATACTGTAACTCTTGATTTTTTCCTGCATAGAAACGAAGTTGATAATCTAGAATTGTCTCTTTATAACGTAATGGGAATGAAAATCAAAGACATAAAAGAGCATTACGATTACGATAAATTTTATATGCGGGCTACAGTAAATTTTTCTGTCGCAGGGCTTCCCAAAGGTGGATATATAGTAACTTTAAAAGCTGGTAATTCCAAAATTGCCCGTCTGCTGCTTGTTGGATTTTGATAATTGTTATTCTGACGGATGTCAGAATCCATCTTTAAAAAAAGTTTTTATAGGTCATTAGTCATTCGTTATTCGTCATTAGTATTTTTACTAACAACTAATGACCAAACAGCAAGATGGATTCTGACATCCGTCAGAATGACAGACAATGATGTCTTCTCCATTTAAATAAAGTTCTTACTTTATCGTGTGGTTCAGAATGTCAGACAGAAATGAATTATTAGAACTCACTTTAATTTTTTCATTAATTTTGTATTTATTTTTTTAAAATATATGAAAATTAATGAGTAAAAATATAGATTGGGTGGTTGTAGGTTTAGGCAATCCAGAGCAAAAATATTTAGGAAACAGGCATAATATCGGCTGGATGGTAGCAAATGAATTAGCTGTCCATTGCAAAAAAAATACATATAACCACGCCCGCAACTTTTTCCATACTACTATTCAAGTGGAAGGACAGTCAATATTGATTGCCCTTCCTACTACTTTTATGAACAACTCCGGTAAAGCTGTAAAAAGCATAATTAACCACTACCAGATTCCTCCAGAAAAAATGATTGTTATTTTAGATGAATACAATTTCCCTGTCGGAAAAATTCATTTGCGAAAAAATGGAGGCGATGGCGGGCATAACGGAATTATTTCAATTATAGAAGAAACAGGCACTTCACAGTTTCTACGTTTAAGATGTGGAATTGCTAAAAATTTCGAGCAAGGCGAAATGGCGGATTACGTCCTTTCTGATTTCAAGCAAGAAGAAATTGAAGCAAGAAATCAAATGATAAAAAATTCTGTAGAAGCACTCCTTTACTTTTTCAGAGTTGGAGTTTCCCGCGGTATGTCCGATATTAATTCGGGTAAAATTTTCAGTAATTGAGGTAAGGTTAGAAGGTTTAGAAGGATTAGAAACGTTAGATTTTTAACTTGCGTAAAGATATGAGTAACTTTACAAAAGCAAGTCTGAACCACTGATTTATAGGATTCACCTGATTTCACAGATTTTTCAAAAAATATTACTAAAAAATACAGTCATTCTGAATCTCCAGATAAAAGAAGACTTTTATTTAAATGGAGATGACATCACTTAACACAGTCATTCTGAACGCAGTGAAGAATCCATAAAATTTTTTCAACCACTCTCTCCGGATTCTTCACTGCGTTCAGAATGACCGACAAAAATAATAATGTCATTGGCAACGAAGAGGGATCTCACAAGTCATTGTTAGCACGAGGTTTGAGATTCTTCACTTCGTTCAGAATGACAACCTTTAAAAATCCTTTACAATATTACCTCTATTTTCCTTTTGCAATTTGGGCAGATTGGCTCTTTATTTTTAAAACAATTATAGTCAATTGAATAATAATTTCTTGCGATTAATAACTCGTTGCAAAAAGGGCAATATGTATTATTTGCATCGCTTAAATTTGTATTTCCAATATAAACATATTTTAAGCCATTTTTCTTCGCTATTTCTTTTGCTTTTATTAAGTTGTTTATATCTGTCGCTTTTGTATTTTGCATTTGGAAATTTGGGAAAAATCTGCTAAAATGCAGTGGAATATCAACCGACACATCAGCAATAAAACTGCTTATTTTTTCAAAATCCTCATCACGATTATTAAAACCGCTGATTACAAGATTAGTTATTTCTAATGCAATTTTTTTGCTCTCATAAATTGCTTTTATATTTTCTAATATTGGCTCAAGTCGCCCACCAGTAATTTGTTTATAAAAGCTATTATCCATAAACTTCAAATCAATATTCATTGCTTGCAACAACTCTTCTTTTAAAATTATATCTAATGTTTGAGGACTGAAAAATCCATTTGTTACAAATAAATGAAAAAGATTTTTATATTTTGGAATTTCCCTTGACTGCAAAATCATATCACGGGCATATTCAAAAAAAATAGTTGGCTCTGAATAAGTATAGGCAATTCCATCAAAATTTACTTTTGAGCATAATTCAAAAAAACGTTCAATATTAATTATTGGATTTGAAATAAAAGCATAGGAATTGTGGAATTGCTGCGAGAGATGACTATTCTGGCAGTTTTTGCAAGTGAAATTGCAGCCCGGAGTTCCGAATGAAAGCACTTTACTCCCCGGTTTAAAGTGGTAGAGCGGTTTCTTTTCTATTGGGTCAATAGCAAGCCCTACAGGTTTCCCCCAGGTAATTGTAAACAGTTCTCCATCTATATTTTTGCGTAATTCGCAAGTGCCGTGTTCGCCATTTTTTATTTTACAAAAATGTGAACAAAGTAAGCAGTGAACGCTTTTATTCTCTAATTTCTCATAAAGCAAAGCCGGGTGGAAATACAAATTATTCATATTTATTCAAAATTTTTGTTCACTAAAATAATTCAATAATTAAAAATAGTGTTTGTCTTTAGTCATAATATCAACAAGTTAATAGTATGTATCTTATTTTTCTTTTGAGATGGGTATATTCATTACCCACATCTTTAAAACGTGCTGCTATTCAACTTATCCCGTAGGGATAAAATATTTGTAACATTGATTTTTTAGTGTCTTTTTATTCCGTAGGAATTAAATATTAATTTGCTTCTTTAATATATAATCCCTACGGGATAAGCACAGTCAAGGATTATTCTGGTTACAAATATATAATTCCTACGGAATTAATTTAAAGTTACTAAAATTATTACTGCTACTTCTTAGCTCCTATTTCCATAATTAAAATAAAAGTGTTAGAAGATTTGCCTCTTAGATAACACTTGCGATTTCAATCTCCATAATAAATTATGGAGTTACTCAAATTATTAGAATAACTCCCAAATTTATTTGGGAGTTTTATGATAGCAATTTTATGAAATTATATTTTAAAATATATGAACGATGTCAATACAAAAAAAACAAACTATGAAGAGACTATAGTTCTGTAGTTAGTTTTATTTGCGTCCAGCTCAATTCTCTACGCAGTGCGTAGAGTATTTATTTCATCTATTTCAACTTATCCATATAGTCTCTAAATGGCATAAAATTGCGACTACCTAATATTCTGTCACTTATTTCCAAATATTTATTAATTTGAGATGGTGAATTAAAAAAATAACGTTTAGCCACACTATCCTTTTTTATAATTGCCATTATAATATAAGAGTTGTTGTATTTTAAACTATCAGAAATATTATCAATATTTCTAAATTCAAATAAAAATTGAGAATATATATTTGAATCAATTAATATTTCCTTTATAATCATATCTTCACTTAATCCACTTCTTTTTATATGGAAATTTATTTGATTTTGTCCTGTAGTATCAATAATGTACAAATTATAGGAATCCTCTATATGACCATTGATAGAAAAACCCAGAGAAATATACGAAACATTTTCTTCACAATAACCTTAATAAATCACAATCAAAAAGCAAAATGTAAATGTTATAAAAAAAATTTTCTTCATAATTATTTATCCTAAAATTTAAATTATTATTAAAACGGCTCTGTTGCTACATCAATCAAAAACTCTTTTATTTCCTCTTCTGGAATTGGAGTTCCAACGTATTCAATTTGTTCGGTATATGAAATATCTTTAAAATAAGAGATTTCTTCCTTAAATAATCTTTCATTAAAATAATTATCAAATAACTCAATAGCTCTATTGGATATTTGTTTAAAAGAAAAATGATATTTTAATAAAAAGTATAAATCAACGTAATCTTTCCATTTAGCACGTCCGCCAAGTGCATAAGCTTTCATAGCAGCTAAATCAAGGAGCGTTGGCATAGAAATAATATCTTTATAGTTCACAGGATGTTCAATGAAATGTTCATATTGAAAAAAAGTTACTTTTATATTATTGACGCTCAGGTGCATTTGGTCATATCCTTCATAATGAACCTTATCAACAATAAAATTCTTTTTTGCTATTATCTTTTTTATTCTTTTTCTTTTTATTTCTTTAAAAGAAAACAAATCAAAATCAATAGAATACCTATGCCCAATTTGTAATGCAATAGCAGTTCCGCCAACTAAATAGAATTCTTTTTTAAATTCTGCAATTAGAGGGAGAATGTCTTTTTGTTCTTTTGTTAATACTTCATCGTGCATTTCTTTGAAAGTATAAGTTGAAAAAATGTTTGGTTCTTGGAAAATAATTGCAACGCAGTCCAGAAGTGTTTTTATAAAATATTTCGGCAACTTTTTTAACTCCAAGCAGTTTAAAAAGCTCCCTAACATCATTTGCATCGCCATAATTTAAAATAAATTCAACCAGCACATCTAAAGAAATATTTTCTTTGGCATCTTCGCGAATATACCAAAACATACTGCTTCGTTCTCTTATAAACTGCTTTATTTCAGGGCTATTTTCTTCCATTTGTTTATTTTCTTTAGTTAGCTTTTCTTTCAGAATTTAATTATAGGAAAGTTCTTAAACTTGTTATTCTGAGCAAAGCAAAGAATCCAGAAAAAGATATTCAAGCCAATAATCTTTGGATAGTTCACTACGTTGCGAATGACTGACAAAATTTAAGTTAAATAAATATCCTATTTGGACAAAGAAATACGAAGTGGTTAAAGTCATAAGAACTACTTGTTGTTCGTATGACTAGAAACTCCCAAATTCTTAACTTTCTGTTCTAATTTCCTCTTTATTTTTCATTCTAAGCAAAACAGTTGTAATCAATTCAATTAAAAAACCGTAAATCATACCGAGAAAAATGAAACCGAAAAACAAAAGTATTTGATTTTGACATTCGTTTGAAAAAACATTGAAAGCAAGCGGTAAAGAAAATAAGCCACCAAGCACTATTCCGTGAATCCACCAGTCCATTTTCAGTTTACTTATTCCAATAGCAAAACCAAGCAATGCCCTTGAAAGCAAAATTGAAATGAACGGCCCGATTGCCAAAGCTTCCTCGCCCTGATGAGATATTTGAGTGCAAACAACACCAAAGATTACTCCTAATATAGTTGTTGTAATTATTCGCTTCATTTTATACCTTTCTTTTACAATATTTAATATTTTAAAGTTTAATTTAAAAAATATTCCTCTTCTTTCAAACTAAATTCTTTTTGTATTTAAAGTATAAGAATAATTAATTAATTTTGTTATAAATAAATAGATGAATTTCACTATTAAAGATTTAAATTGATAGAATTTTATAAATTTCGAAAAATCTGGAAAATCTCCAAAAAAGCTGCATTAGAAAAAGCAATGGAGCGTTTTTACCGATATTTATCTTTTTGTCATTGGCAACGTAGTGAAGAATCCATCTCCTCCTGTCATTCTGAACCTAGTGAAGAATCCATCTCCTCCTGTCATTCTGAACCTAGTGAAGAATCCATCTCCTCCTGTCATTCTGAACCTAGTGAAGAATCAAGAGAAACCTTGTCTAAACCACTGTCCTATGGATTCTTCACTTCGTTCAGCATTACTGGGAATGAAAGTCTTCATTCATATTTCTCTTCACCGACTATTTCTGATTTATTTGAAAAAAAAGAAGAAATCGCTTATCTTTCAGAAAAATACCTTAGTAATGAATTTTCTCTTTTTGGAAAAAATTGGAAAAAAGCCCGTTTGTTAAATGAAAACAATGAGAAAAAAATCGACTGGCACTACGACATATTAACTGATTTTAAGTGGGATAATACAATTTTAGGGAAAAGAATAAAACTAAATCAAGGAGAAGGTGTAGATATAAAAAACATCTGGGAGCTTGGACGGATGCAGCATCTTCTGATTTTTCCGTTTGCTTCATTCCTTGCTCAAAAAAGCACCAAATACCTTAAAGACCCGAATGTATATTTCGAAGCATTTCAAAAGCAGATTTTAGATTTTATAGAATCGAATAAATTTAATTACGGTGTTCACTGGTCTGTCGCAATGGAAGTGGCTATCAGAGCAGTAAACTGGCTGCTAGCTTATGATTTTTATAGAAATGCAGGTTTTCATTTTAATGAGCAGTTTAGTATTGCTTTTTCAAAAAGTTTGTCAGAACATCTTGCATTTATCTGTGAAAACTTAGAATGGAGTAACAGAATAAGAGGCAATCACTACCTTGCAAATATTGTTGGAATGTTGTTCCTTTCTGCCTATCTCCCAACAAATGAGTTTTCAAATAAAACACTTTTCTTTGCTATACAGGAACTTTGCAATGAAATCATTTACCAATTTAATGAAGATGGCGGTAATTTTGAAGCATCAACCTGTTACCATTACTTTTCAACAGAAATTATTTTATTTGGTTTAGCAATGACTCTTTCTTTAAAGGAAGATAAAATCAATGAACTACTAAAAATCAAGCTATGTAAATTTATTAGGAAAAAAGAGATTAATTCATTAAAATCACAGCATTTTTTCATCAACGAAAAAGATTTAACGATTGATTTAAAACCTATTATTTATGAAAGAATAAATAGAATATTTGATTTTTCTGTTAATCTGCTAAAAAATGACGGAAGTATTGAGCAAATAGGCGACAACGACAGCGGATTCTTTGCAAGTTTTTATAATTTAACTTTTAATTTTTTAAATTGCAAGCAAAGTGAAGTATCTCATAATATTAGTAACAAAACAAACTTTGAGATTCTTCGCTGCGATCAGAATGACAGCCAACATTGTCATTCCAAGCGAAATGATGAATCCAGAAAATTGTCATTGAAACCACTACTGTCTGGATTCTTCACTGCGTTCAGAATGACAGAAAAGAATGAAAGTAATAGCATTTTCAAAAATCTTTTGAAAAATGAAAAATTTAAGCAATTCAAATTAAAAACAAAGCCCTATTTCTTTTACAAAGATTTCGGTATTTACATAAAGAGAACTGAAACATACTTCTCAACTATCCGATGTGGAAACATAGGACAAAAAGGTAAAGGCGGACACAACCATAATGACCAGCTTTCTTTTACATTAAATATTTTTGGAAAGGACATATTTGTTGACCCCGGAACATTTTCCTATACCGGTTATCCAAAAATGCGAAATTTATTCCGTTCAACTGCATACCACAATACGCTCACTATTGACGGATTAGAACAAAACGAATGGGCTGAAAACAATCTTGACGACCTGTTTTGGTTTAAAACAGACAGAGCAAAAGCAAAAGTTATTGAATATAACGATGAAAAATTTGTTGGCGAGCATAGTGGATTTGGAAATCCTCATCGCCGCGAAATCCATTTTAATGACGATTGTATTGAAGGAACAGATTTTTGCGAAATTCAAGGGAAAAAGAAAGTAAGTTTTCATTTATCACCTGAAGTTATTATTTCTTCTTGTAATGCTGAACGAAGTGAAGAATCCAGAAACGTCATTGGAAAAACTTATTGTCATTCCGAACGAAGTGAAGAATCTCAAGATAAAAGTGGAAAAACCAACATTGAGATTCTTCGCTACGCTCAGAATGACAAAGAAAATAAGCAGAATGACAAGGGAAATGAAATAGAAATAATACTTACATTTAGCAATGGTGCTTACTTTGTTGAAGATTATTATTTTTCACCCGGCTACAATCAAATAAAAAAATCTAAAAGAATTGTAATAGAATTTGACCAAGAAAAGTTAAATTGGAAATTGCAATTTTGCAAAAAAGAAAAAATTGTTTAAAACAATTAACTCTATTATAAAATAAAATTTAAGGAAATAACAATGTTTGGAAAACTAAAAGAGCATTTAACTACCGAGTTAAACAGCATTAAGGAACAGAAGCTCTATAAATATGAGCGTATTATAGAAAGCAGTCAGGGAGCAGAAATTATAGTAAAAGGGAAAAAGGTGCTAAATTTTTGCGCCAACAACTATCTCGGCTTGTCATCGCACCCAGAACTAATCAAAGCATCACACGAAGCAATTGACAAAAGGGGTTACGGACTTTCTTCAGTTCGTTTTATCTGCGGAACTCAGGACATTCATAAAGAATTAGAGCAAAAAGTAAGTAAATTTCTCGGAATGGACGATACTATTCTGTTTTCGTCTTGTTTCGATGCAAACGGAGCTGTTTTTGAGCCACTTTTAGATACGCAAGATGCAATTATTACAGATGCTTTGAATCACGCTTCAATTATAGATGGAATTCGTCTTTGCAAAGCACAGCGTTGGATTTATCGCCATGGTGATATGAGCGATGAAGTTGGTTTGGACGAAGCAAGCGGAAAAGAATATAAGGGCTTGGAACGCTGCTTAAAAGAAGCACAGAACTGCCGTTTCCGTATGATTGCAACTGACGGCGTCTTTTCTATGGACGGCGATATTGCAAAACTGAAAGACATTGTAGCTTTAGCTGAAAAATACGATGCTATTGTTATGGTTGATGATTCACATGCCTCTGGTTTTATGGGAAAGACTGGAAGAGGAACTCATGAATTCCACGGGGTAATGGGCAAAATTGACATTATCACTACTACTTTCGGAAAAGCACTCGGCGGAGCTTCCGGTGGCTGCATTTCAGGTCATCAGGAAATAATAGACTGGATGAGAAACAAAGCACGTCCATATCTCTTTTCAAATACTATTGCACCATCAGTTGCCGGTGCTACAATTAAAGTCATTGATTTACTTAGTAGTACTACTGAATTACGCGATAAATTAGAAACCAATATGAAACGCTTCCGCAAGGAAATTGCTGCTGCCGGCTTCGATATTATCCCCGGCGAGCATCCGATCGTTCCTATTATGTTCGGTAAATATCCCGATTGCTCTAAACTCGCAGTGGACTTTGCCAATATGATGCTGGAAGAAGGCATTTATGTTACAGCATTTTCTTTCCCAGTAGTTGCTAGAGGAAAAGACCGTATTCGAGTTCAAATTTCTGCTGCACACAGCGACGAGCATATTACAACTGCTATTGCTGCTTTTACTAAAGTAGGTAAAGCATTAGGAATGATTTAGTTAATTGACAATTGATAATTAACAATTAATAATTGATAATTATTCCGTGTCATTCTGACGAATGTCAGAATCTATCTTATTTTTATTCAAGGCAATTCAATTTTAGCTATTTCAATGAAGTATTTGGGCTTGCCCAAATGTATCGTGAACAAGCTCACTTGCTTTCCCAAGATAGATTCTGGCATACGCCAGAATGACAAGTAAAAATGAATTTGCAATTAAGCGAAGAATCTAATTTTCATTAAAAACACGAGACTATAAGCTAAAGAAGTCCTACATTTCAAAAATGTAGGACTTCTGTTTTTTTATTAAAGTTTTGTAAACCATGCTATAGTGAAAAATTAAAGTCATACTATCAACTTGTTGATAGTATGACTGGTAAAAATTTCTAGAATTTTCCATTATTTTATCTTACTATTGATATTTTCTTGCTTTCAGCAAAACTGTTTGTTTTTATGGTAATAATATACATTCCTGTTGCTAAATCAGATAAATTTATATTTAAAGTATTTTTATCATTAGATAAAGAATTGAGTAATAATTCTTTTACAGCAATGCCCATAAAATTTGTTACAGTCAGTTCAACGTAATTTGTTAATTGAAAGTCGAAACTAATATTAATCTCATTATTGGCTGGATTGGGATAGACTGAAAAATGATTTTCATTTGTAATTTCAGGAACTGACATATCGTATTTAATATAAAAACTCTTAACTTCAGACCAGTCGCTTAAATGTTTATCATTTGCAGCACGAACTCTCCAATAATATTTACTTACATCTAAAAATTCAAGGACAATGCTTGTATCTTCAATTCTGTTTTCGTAAATTAGGATACCTTCAAAATCATCAAAAACAGAAGCATTTAAAATATAGTAATCTGCATTGGGAACAGAATTCCAAATAGTCTTAGGTTGAGGCGTTTTAATTGTATCTTCGTTTGCTGGTGATATTAACATTGGAGCTAATAAACCGACATTTACCAGCTCATTTCCACTTGAATAGCCATCGCCAACCCCGGTAATATATTGAGAATACGCACTAATGCTAATTAGCATTAAAACTATAAATATTAAAATTTTTTTCATCTTATTTCCTCATAATTTTTTTTAAATAAATTAAGGTAACCCAATAACACATCGAAAACCGTAACCTTCATTTCTATCAGTGTTAGAATACGCAGCTTCAAAGCGGTCTGAAGTTCTGCAATAGTCGCTGGGGCTATTCCAGTAACCACCGCGGAAGCCGGAGCCAACAGCATCAGCATTAGGCCAGGAAAGGACATCAGCATTTCCGCTTTCATCTAATAATCCATTACCATTGACGTTAGTAAAATCTCTACCTGTTTCGTTTCCAATCGTTACAACCCTTTCCAATACGTTTCCACTGAATTCCATTATTCCGTAATAAGAAGCACCAGACGACAATCTTGTTCCGCTGGTAAAGCATCCAACGCGCATAGGTCCTCCGACAGAGCCACCTTGTCTAAAATTGCAATTAGTAGAGTTCATAGGCGATTTTTCATTTTCCATACAATTATTAACAACATAACTTCCCGGATTTTTAAGCACTGTATCACCATTAGCAAATCCATTAACGAAGGGCAAAAGATGACCTCTCGAAGCTTTCTCAAATTCAAGTTCTGTCATTGGACGCATTGCAGCCCAGTCAGCATAAGCAATGCCATCTGCCCAGCTAAGATAATTGCAGGCAATATCTTTGCCGTCATCACTTTCATTTAGATGATTATTTTTATTTCCATCGCAACCATAAACAGTATCAGCTTTTTTTATAAAATGCCTGTAACTGTCAAAATTATTTGCAAAACGTCCATTTGCCTGAGCTTCAGTCAATGTATTCAAAAAATCTGCATATTGCTGTTGAGTTATTTCATATTTCATACACCAGAAATGCTTATATCCTTTTGGAAAAGTAGAAGGAACTGGACCAGCACCGTCTCCGGAATAAGTTCCGGTTTTATAATAAAGATAGCCATCAGTTTCACCAACGTTTATTGGTTCCTCTGATGTTATTTGGTAAGGATTTTTATTTCCAGAAGTATAGAAAGGGAAATATTCTGTTCCGCCACTACCTACATAAAAAGAATTTTGCGGGATGTAAACCATTTCAATTCCATAAATTTTAACTTCACTGATATATGCAGCCAGGTCATCTAAACCATCAACGGAATAATCCCAACGCAACTTTATATTTTCGGAGGCAAATTTTCCAGTGCCATTTTTACTTCGATAATATAAAGCTCCTTTGTTGCCAAGAATTTCTATAGTTGCACCATTTCCCCGGCTACCAGCACTGAAATTTGCTTCATTCAAAGTGCAATGATACCATTTTCCATCATTTTTCTTGTATTTAGCGAAAAGCCAAACTCCATCGTGGTTATTTGGTTCGCTGTCAAGTCGCCAGCTATTGTCCCAACTCATATCGAATTGGAGCATAAAATAGCCATCTTCCTGATTTTGCTCAACTTTTGCAAGCGTTCCTATTGCTAAATTGTTTGCAAAAGAAACGTCTGGTAAAATCAGGAAAAACAGAGCTAATGAAAGAAATAAACAAAACTTTTTAATAACAGTATGTTTATCTTTCGTAATTAAGTGTTTCATTTATTTATCCTTTATTAATATAAAAAAATAGAAATACATTAGTTTTTTCTAAACATAAGCAAAATATCAATAAAAAGCAAATAAATAATTGACAATAATCAATTAGTTGGATTGTGATAAGAAGAATGATGTCCTACATTTTGAAGAAGTAAGACATCTAAATATTAAACTTCTGAAAAACTCTTTTCTCCTTACCAAGTGAAACTTGGGAAGGAGAAAAACTTCGAGAAAGTAATTATTTAATTTATTTAGCAATAATAACTATTTCAGTTCTGCGGTTAAGTCGTTTTCCAAAATCAGTAGCGTTGTCTGCAATAGGTCTTCTTTTCCCATAACCTTTAGTGCTGACTCTATGAAGAGGAATACCTCTTTTAATTAAGTATTGTTTAACGCTTTCAGCTCTTTTCAAAGACAATCTGTCGTTAAGAGAATGACTTCCAACGTAATCGGTGTGTCCTTCAATCAGTATTGACACATTTGGCTTACTTTTCATAAAATTTGCCAATACATCTAATTCTCCAACAGTATCCGAAACAGCATAAGAATTTGTATCAAAGAGTAAGTTTTCTAAAATGAGCTTTCGACCAAGTTCAACAATCGGAATAGTTTTTCTTACGAGTGTTCTTTTGTTGTCGCTCAATATAGCAATTTCAATAGAATCGGGTATAGTAAATTCGCCAGTTCGATAAGTTAAAGCATAAAGATTTGTCAATTGATTAGAGAAATTATCTAAAATAGTAGCAAAAGGATAATCGATATCATAAAACATACCACGTGTTTTTTCTGAAATTATCTTGTAGTTCGGCAAATTGTTTGGAACAATAGTGAAGCAACGAATATCTTTATCCTGTAAAACTTTTATTATGTTGTTTGTAGTATAATTAGTCTTTCCATCTCCGCTTTCTCCGAACTGATGATAAGGAGCATCAGTAATTAGCACAACAACTCTATTAGCAGCATCTCTATAGTTAACTCTTGAAGCTCTTAATAAAGCATCAAGAGAATTTTCTTTTTCATCTCCACCGCCAAATGCTTTTACCGGATTAATCCAGTCGAGGAATTCCATAACATCATTTGTAAGTGAATACTCTCTGTCGATAATGTCAGAAAATAAGATTAAGCCAATTTGATAATCAATTCCTCTTTTAACGAGTGAGGTAGTAAATCGGGAAATATTCTTTTTGACGCCGTCAATCATAGGTTGCATAGAGCCAGTAATATCAATAAGAAACATAAAATCAACCGGAACTCTTTCATTAATACTTATTTTTTCAACTGATTGAACTCTTCTTTCAATATTATTCTCTAGAACTGTCAATTGTTCAGCATAAAGAGTATCAACTGGATTGCCAACTATATTGCTTGCTTCAACTATGATTTTAATTAATGGAAATTTGGTAATATCAACATTTCTTATTGTTAGTTTTATTTCCTGTTTATCTGATTTTACACTGGCTCCTTGCAGTAACTCTCTTGCTTTTTGAATTGAATCTTTGATTTCGACTTTTTCTATTTGAGAATAACTTTTGGTGTTGATAATAAATAGTAATAATAATAACAGTAATTTTAAATAGTTTTTATTCATTTTTTCTTATTAAAAAATTTAACAAAACAAAAATACCCTCTAACAATTTGGTTTCTTATGCTAGAGGGTTTAAAATAGTTTATATCCAATTATATAGTTAATCTAATAACAGGTGAAACCATAAAGAAATTCTTGATTTCGTAAGGTCTTACTCCACGCAGAGGAGTAGAATATTTAGCTTCAATATATAACCAATTTCCTAAAAGTGGGAAATATATACGTCCGAGGAACATCTGGTTAGAATATTGTATAGATGCACCGAAGGGCCAGGTAGCTTGATTTCGATATTCAGCTTTAAAATAGAGCCAATCGCCGAACTCACTGGGTTTGTATGTTTTCAGTCCGTTAACCTGGTCAGTAGTAATAACAGTGCTATAGACAGAATCAAAGACAGCAACTTCTTTAACTTCAGCATACGCTAAACCAAGGTCAAATCTTAAATAGTTTTCCGGATTCTTTTCATCAAGCCACCAGTTGTAAAACAAAGTTGCCTGCCCGGTCGATCTTAATAATGGTGCGACTCCATAAATATCGTATTGGCCATTTCTTGGACTGCTCGGTGAAAATTCCACTAAATCATTTGGAGAAAGCATACCATATTTATACTTATCAATACCTTCATCCTGAATACTCTTCAAAGGTAATTCCATATTAATATGCAAACCAGCTTCAGGTTTAAAAGGCATATTAATATCTAATCCGGCAATTAATTTTCCACCGGGACCAGAATTTAAAAGTCTATCGGTAACCCAGCTTAAAGCAGAATTCTCATCATTAATACCGCTTGAAATTCTATAGCCGGCACCAACATATAAGTTAATTAGATAAGGTAGTTTCCCTCTTGTTTTTGGGTCTTTATTCGCATAAAGAGGTCTTTTAAGCATTGCTTTTGCTTCTCCGGCTTCCCAGAAATGATACCCAATTTGGTCATTACCAATTTTATTTAATAACCAAAATCCGGAATTACCAACTTTTAAAGTCTGTTCAAACAGAGATATAGTAATTGCATGTATTACATTAGTTGGTTCTAAATAGCTAACAATAGCTTGTGCCTGGGAAGAAGTAACAGGAATCTCTACTGGAACATCAACAAAGCAATAATCTCTACCGAAAGGAGCTCTGTTAAGATAACCAATACGACCAGTTAATATGTCAATTAATTTAGAAGGAAAATATGCTTCAATTTCAACAGAATTAAGATATGCTTCGCCGCAGGAAATCAAAAGAATTTCATTATAATCTTCGTCAGTACTACGAGGAGCAGCTAATATCTCAATTTGCTGCATATTGAGTTTTTCTTTTTCAAATCCATAAAGCGTAAATGCATGGTGAATTTGAATTTGGAGGTCGGTTTCGCAGACCTTCCATCTCGGGAAATATCCTCTGATATTTTCGTCAATAGTAGTTAAACTATCAACTAAACTATCAGTGTCTTGTGCATCCACTTTCAAAGAAGTGAACAGAACAAACGCAACTAAAAATAATCCTAAATATCTTTTCATATACATTACTCTTATAATCAATATTAATTAAAAGTTAAAGATTAAACGAGCCATTGGAATAAATAAACTTTCTGATTCCCAAGCTCTTGGGTTTGCTTTGAATGCAGCAAAATATGCTTTTGCATCCAATCTTAAAGCAACTCTATTCTCCATTATTGGAAGAGGGATGTGCAACCAGGCATTTGCGCCGATACCTTCGTCAAAATACTGAGCGCTTGCTCCAAAGGGCCAAGAAACATTGGTTGCCATAAATTCTATTTTTCCAGAAATTCCTCCAACTACTTCATTGTCTAATTTTTCAAAACTGAATTTCTTCTGACCAGTTTCTTCGTCTTCAATTATCTTATTATACCACTTTTCTACGTTGTAAATTGAACCGAGTACTCCAAATCTCAAAGAATAATCTTCATCAATTTTTACTCCAAATGTATAATGAAGCTGTGCATTTGCTCTAATCAAATAGTCATTGTCGCGAATGTTCATTAATGGATCAACCATATCTGGGTCGCTTAAATCTCTTTTTTTGTATTCGCTTTGTTCTGCATCACCGAATACATATCCGAAATTAAATCTAAATAATCCACTTTGAGGTATTATTTTTACTGGGAAATCCATACTTCCAGCAATACCAATCCCGGCATAAGTTAAACGCCTTTGCTGTGAAAGGATTTCATTTGCATCTCCGAACCAGCCGGTTGGCAAAATAATACCAAGTTTTACATTTTTCATAATTGCGCTTAATGTAAGTCGTTCACTCCAAATTGAAGGATAATTCAACTCTTCTAAACCATATTTTAATTCTAAACCAAAATTTGGTAAATTATCGTTTGTAACAAAATACTGGTCAATAACATAATTTCCATTTGAATCCACAACAAAATTACCATCTCTATCGATTTGATAAGGTGGCTCATACATTCTCCAGCTAATTAAATCAGGGCTAATAATCAGTTCATTGGAAGTACCAATATAATCAATTGGCTGACCTTCTGAAATACGTACGAATTGCTGTATATCCTGAGGATATAAATCATTTTCATCAACAACCAATGAAGATGTTATCCCATATACTTTTGGAGCAAAAGAAATATCAGAGCCGATACCCTGTGCTTCAAGAGTTTTGTTATCAACATTACCTTGAATTAAAGCGTTCATCATTAAATCATAAAGAGTTCGGGAACGGAAAGACTCATCTAACTTTTCATCTTTTAATTCTCTAACAGAATAAATGTTAGATATTTGAACTGACCTTAAGTTCTTTTTAATGCTTTCTGAATCATCATAAGAAACAATTAATGCAATAATTGTATTTGGAATTGAATTTCGTTCGGAACGGGTTGTTACAAGATACCCACGTTCTATTTGTTGTTCTTCAACTCCAACTCCTCCTCTTAAATTATCATAAATACATTGCAAATCATCAGGGGGTGGAAGTCCCTTATTCAAAAAGTCCATAATAATGTCATCATAGCTTTTACCTGAAGCTACACCTTCTTCTACTATACGCCTAACTTCCGGATTTGCTTTTTCTACGCAATCACTTGATTTAGTTGTAGAAGTTGATTCTTCTTTCGATTTTAAAGCTCTACGCAATTCAGCCAGATTCCTTATCTCATATAAAGAAACTGTGCCAAATCTCCAATTTTTAAACTGACGTAAAACATTTTCAATATTATCTCTCGCGCCTTGTTCCTGAGCTTTGACTGCCGAAGGTATTACAAACACAAGTAATAAAAAGGATACTATCAGCACCTTGTAAATAGTATTTTTCATTAGATAATCACCTATTATTTATTCTTTATTAGTTATTTTCTATTCAATAGAATAAAATATTATTTATTAATTAATATTCTATATTTCTTTTTATTATCCTCAATCTTTATGCCAAAAACAAATTTATTAATTTAAAATGAAATTATTATGAAATATTTTCATTTTCTTTAACAATATCATATTATTTGTTTGAAGCAACAGTATAAATATGTCATACTGAACTCCCTGACAAAGGAAAATCTTTTTTTTATGAAGATGACATAATTTTACATAGTCATTCTGAGCGTAGCGAAGAATCCAGAGAATAGTGGTTCCAAAAACAATTTTCTGGATTCTTCACTTCGTTGCCAATGACATTTTTACGTTTGTATGTCTTTCTGAGCGTAGCGAAGAATCTCAAACTTTGTGGTAGTAATGACTCTTGAGATTCTTCGCTGCGCTTACCAATGACATCTTTTCTTGAAATTCTGGCGTATGCAAGAATGACACATTTAGTTATGTCATCTCCACTATAATAAAGTATTTGCTTTATCTGGAGGTTCAGAATGACAATTGCTTATTCTTCACCATTTAAATTTGTTATTACTTTATCTGATTTTTTTGAATTACACGTTTTTCACACTTTTCATAAGCAGCTCAATACTGCTTAGTAGAAAAAATTTATATATCTATCAACAAGGAGTTGCTACCCCTTGTTGATTTTTAAAAATTATCTTCTTCTAGTTGGTTGCTGTTGTTGTCTTCCGCCTCTACCCGGAGTACTTTCTTTTTCCGGTTCAAAATTGACTCTTAGATTAATTGATTTAGGTTCAACGTTAGAAACCTTGCCGTTAATAGGATTAGTAGCTTGGGCATTTATATTGAAAGTAACAGTACCTTTGACTTTTGTTTCATCTTTGGGAAGAGTACCGTTTAATTCTAATTCTATGGTCCAAGTATCACCATCTTGAATTAATTGTGGCTCTCCGGCAGAATAGCCCTCAACAGCGCATCTTGCGTTTTTATCAACAAATACTCTGACTTGCGCTTCGCCCTGACCACCAGTTTCTGGTTTAAGCACTGTAATATTTCTAACTCTTAATCTAATACGCTTTTCGGTTCCGGATGGCGGTACTTCCTGCATATTTAAAGTGTTAATTGTAGGAGCTTTTTGTCTGATATCAACTGAGTTCTTATATAAATCAATCTGCTCGTCAGAATATGGATTCTGCCAGTAAATTCTTAAAGTTGCCCTGTTTGCATTAGCATCAAAGTAGAAATTGTTATCTCTCGTTATGTTAAGCCCTCTGACAGGAGGTCTTTGATTGTCTTTATCGGTTAAGAACTCAATCCTAAACTGGTCAGCTTTGATTTTATTACCAGATGTTGGAATTGGATTCATAATTAGATAATTACCATAATAAGAGTAATTTTTAAAGAAACCATCAATAATATTTCTGTTAGTTTCTTCCAATCCGGTTTTAAATATAGTCAATACTTTTGTTTCAGTTTTACCTTGGGTTGCACCAATACGATGCGTTAGTTCGATTGTATATAATCCTTCTGATAATTGTTTGTCAATTTTACCGATATAATCTCTTCTTTCACCAATAGCGGGCAAAACAAATCCTGAACCAGCAATTAAGTCTCTTGGTTGTGGTATAACAGTTGCAACAACAGAACCACTTGCATTTTTAATTAAACCTGTAACCGTATTTGAAGTTCCCTGATATGGACTAATAGAAAATTCAAAAATTGGATTAGCAGCGTCGAAACTTGCTAAATCGCCGGCAGGCATAGTAATAGTGGGCTCTGCCCTTTGAGGAGTTGGAGTAATGACACGGATGTTAAACTCAATAGCTCCTTTGTTCTGAGAGAAGTCACTCGAAAGGCCTGGAGCCAATAATTTTACAATATAGCTATATAGACGAATCTTACTGGTCATCTCAACAGCATCTTCTTGTTTCGAAGCTTGCTCTATAGCAGTTTTTAACTCAGTATCAAAACGTTCTACGTTATTTTCCTTAAAGATAATTTCAGCATCAGGAAGTTGAATTGCGCCAGTAAATCGACCCTGTAATTCTTTTAAAACTCTTCTTAAATCTCTAACTGTAAGCTGAACAGTACCGATATTAACGGTAGCATCATCTTTAAGTTCAGAGTAGTTTTGGTCAGCACGAATACCGAGAATTCTATTAGTTCTAGAAGAAAATCTTAATTTATACCAACCTTTAACAGAAGGTGGTTCAAAATTTACAACAAAACTTCTTTTCTTTAATCCCTCTAATTCAGACTTTGCTTTCTCACGAGTTTTTTCATCGGAGTAAAAGAAAACACTATCTTCAGGAAGGTTTTTAGGAACAAAAGAAGACCCCTTAGTAACCATTAGTTCACTTGGATATTGAGGTACAATAGCTTCTAATGTAAGTGAACTAAGAATATTTGGGTCAATTATTCTGTTGTAAGTTTTTTCCAAATCGAATTTGAGTAAACGGGAAGATTTGAATTTCCAACCGGTAACATCATCAATGGCATCATCTGGATTTAACTTCTTAATGTCAACTTTGCGCATATCTGATTCACTAAGAAATTCCGGTGGATTTGCAGGGTCTTCGCTAGGATGGTAATAAACCTGATACTCCAACTCTTCAACGTTGCTTAATTCAACAAGTTTTTTCAATCTTTTTACATAGTCATTTGGGTTCTCGCCTGCTTCTTCTTTTCGCTTCAAATCAGCAGAAACGTCGGTAACACCAACTTCAACTATATATTTTCTAAAAGGTTTAATTTCTGAACCAATTACTGTCTTCATATCAATTCCTGGGGGTGGAATAGTAATTTCATCTTGAGGACGAGTATTAATACCCTCAGTACCTGCGCCGGACTGCAATTGAGAAAGGATACTCTCAACTATCTGCATAGTCTCTTTTTGCTTTTGCAAGAGTCCTTCTTCTGCTTCGTCGCGTTCAACAATGATAATTAACAATTCAAGAACTACTGCGAGATAAAGAACGAAGTAAACTTTACCTGCGCCTCCTCCACCTTTTGACATAATATTATTCCTTTATTATTTTTTTAATTAAATATATGAAATTTATAAGCAAATTTTTCAAAAATTTATTTTTAATACTTATTTGTGTTACAATTTATTTTAAAAATAGCAGAATTACAAATAAAAAATGATTTTTTAATTTTTTTTTTTTTTCATACTAATTTCATTTTCATATTAACTAACGTATCTTATTATATTTCATACTATTATAACATTCATTATAATTTCATTAACTATTAATGAAAAAAAATTAATTAAAAATTATTTGAATTTAATTAAATCATTGTTTATTTTTATATTAATTGCAAAACAAAAGGGGAGAAAAATGCATAAAAAAAATTTAAGTAAGATTAACAGAATTATTTTTCAGTGGTTAGTTGTTTCTATATTAATTATTTTTTCTGAAACCAATGTTTACTCACAAACAAAATCTCAAGCATCTAATAGTCTGACAAACAAAAAATTTGCTGACGATTACTTCGAACTTGATGATTTGAACTACATCGAAATGGATGAAGAAGCAATTAATAAGGAAATACGAACTATAAAAGATTATTATAATAAAGCACTAAAAAATATTTCTCTTAAAGACACTATTAATGCCCGTCTTTATTTCGACGCTGCTATTCAGATTTTAAATAAGCTCGCTTCTGTTCCCCAAATCAACAAATATAAAGAGTTTTATTATTTAGCCAAATCGATTCGATATGATTTCGAAAACTTAATTCAAAATATTGAAGACTTAGATATTGATTCACCTCAATTCATTATTTTAGATAAAATTACTCAAATTTATGAAAATTTACAGAACCCTAAAAAAACTACTATTCAAACTATTGAAGTAGCAAAAGAAAACAAACAAGCTATTGATTCTTCTGCTGCAAAAAAATTGAAACAAAACTCTACATTTTTCCCTAAAAATATTGATATACCATTAGATGATAATGAATATGTTCAAAAAAATATTGAATTTTTAACAAGCGAAAGAGGCCAGAAATTTTTCAAGAAGTGGTTGGAAAGGACTCCACGTTGGTTCCCAATGATAAAAAGAATCGCTAATCAGGAGAATGTTCCTGAAGAAATAGTTTACTTAGCAATGATTGAAAGCGGATTAAATCCGACAATTGTTTCCCGCGCCCAAGCTGT
Organism: uncultured Hyphomicrobiales bacterium; assembly: GCA_964498585.1. Lineage (GTDB taxonomy): Bacteria > Bacteroidota > Ignavibacteria > Kapaibacteriales > UBA2268 > JAAYJM01. The sequence goes on along the minus strand of CAZCHH010000026.1, from coordinate 4,734 downwards.
TGGTATGTGGCAGTTTATGCGATCAACAGGCGAAATGTATGGACTTAATGCAAATAGCTCACCTTGGATTGATGAAAGAAGAGACCCGATTAAAGCTACGACCGCTGCTATGAAACACCTTCGCGACCTATATTATATGTTCGGTGACTGGTATATTGCTTTTGCTGCTTATAATTGTGGGGCAGGATGCGTTCAAAGAGCAAAAAATAAAACTAAAATAGAAAAGCCAACTTTCTGGGATTTATATAAAAACCTACCACGTGAAACAAGAAACTATGTTCCTCTTTACATAGCTACTGCAAAAATTGCTTCTTCTCCTTCTACTTATGGCATTAAATTAAGCGAGTTGGAATTCCAAAAAGAGTTTAAATATGATACATTTACTTTAAATGAACCTGTAAGTATTGAAGCACTTGCCAATTCTGCCGGTATTACTGTTCAAGAATTTCAACAGCTTAACACAGAATTGCTTAAGATGACTACTCCACCAGACATAACTGAATACACTATACGTCTTCCTCAAGGACGTTTAAATGAATTCACAGCTAATTTCTCCAAACTAACTGACGAAGAAAAGAAACCCTGGATTACTCATATCGTTCAGAAAAGAGAATCTTTAAAATCTATTGCTAATAAATATGGCATTACTACTAATGATTTAGCTGCTGCTAATGGTATTAGCTCTAGATCTAAAATCAAAACTGGAACTAAATTACAAATACCTTTAGAAAAACAACCTTCCGCAGAAGAAAATTCTATTGCTAAAAATAACAATGCTCCTTTGCAGCAAAATGTTAGTAATGAAAAAAAAGAGGAGTACAAAACATATTCAGTGCAAAAAGGGGAAACACTCTCCTCTATTGCAAATAGCTATGGAATCACTGTCGATGAACTAAAACTATTAAACGACATTGCTCCTGAAACTGAACATATAGTTGAAGGTGTTCGCCTTAATGTTCCTAATGTTAAACCAAAAAATATCGCTAAAAATTCTGAAAACCAAATTCCAATAAAAAAAATAAATACTACAAAAACTATTTCTCACAAAGTTAAAAGTGGTGAAACTTTAGCTAAAATTGCCGATGACTATAACGTTTCTATTGATGATATTAGAAAACTAAATAAAATAAAAAGTAATAAACTTAAAAGAGGTCAAAAATTAAAAATTCAGGTTAGTACTTCTGAACCTTATAAAGAAAAGAAAGCAAGTTCAAGCAATTCCAATTTAATAGTACATAAAGTAAAAAGAGGTGAATCGCTCGGTACAATAGCTGCAAGATATGAAGTTACTGAAGAGCAAATCAAAAATTGGAATTCTGATAATATTGATGGAAATAAAATTTATTCCGGTTCCCGCTTAAAAATTTACACTGATAATAAATCCAAAGGAAGCGTTGCATCATCATCTAAAAATGTAAAAAATCTTCCTAAATATTATACTATCAGAAAAGGAGATACACTTTCTTCTATTGCTAACAAATTTGGTGTAAGCATTAATTCTATTAAAAATAAAAATAAAAAGTTAAACGAAAACAGACTAAGAATAGGACAAAAGATTAGATTGCAATAAGTTATTTTTTTAAAAAGCCCGACTCAAAAATCGGGCTTTTTTATTAATATTTTATAATAATAGTACTATATTAGTTTCGTTATATTATTTTTCACAATAAATTTATACTAACTCACCTTACGCAATTCTATTTTAAGATTTTAAACAAGTTAAGTTGATGCAATTTTTTATTTTTAACACAAGTATCATTCCCCTCTTGAGAGGGGAATACGTAAGGTGAGATACTAATTTGTTTTTATTATTCCGATTTTAATTTCATTGGCAATCTCTAATAAAGAAAGACTTTTATTATAATAGAGATGACATTATTTTACTTAGCAATAATCACAAATTCTGTTCTTCTGTTTGCTGCTCTGCCTTCTTCTGTTTCATTTGGTTTAATCGGCTTCGACATACCAAAACCTCTTGCCCGTAAACGTCTTTCCTCTACTCCACCCTCTATTATTTTTTGCATTACAGCTTTTGCACGTCTATCGGATAAATCTAAGTTGTAATCAATTTGACCTACATTATCAGTATGGCCTTGTATTTCTAATTTTAAAGACGGTTTGCTAAGCATTGCATCAACAATTTCTTCGATAATAGGATAAGACTCAGGTTTAACAATAGCACTATCGAAATCAAAAAGTATTGGTCTGGTAAAGGACTTACCAATTTTATCCCAATCAAACAAATCTGAAGTGTTGTATTCGCCGTAAGCAAAAAGAGTGTCTGCTCTGCCGGGCAGATTCATTGCAGCAATTACGTTGTGAAGTCCCCAGAATTTAGGTGGTTTGTAAGTTATATAATAGTAATATTTTAAACTCATATAAATATCACGAAAAATTGAAACGAGTTCTTCGTTTGACTGAGCGCGATAGAATTTTCCGCCCGTATATTGAGCCATTGATTTAAGATAGGCATCTTTTGAATAACCAAATGCAACTGTAAATATGTGGACGTTCTGGCTCTTAGCACTATCAATAATTTCGCCGATTTCCTTTTTAGAATAATTGTCATCACCATCTGAAAAAAGCACTAAAACGCGGGGAATTTCCGGCTCCGTTTCTCTGAATAAATCAATTGAATTGAAAACCGCATCATACATAGCAGAAAACAAGCCAATTCCCTCTGCTCTCTTCATTCTGTAAAGAGAAATTATTTCTGTGGTGTCTTTTGCAAATGGCACCTTAACGGAGTATTTTTGGTTATAAGAAGTTAAAGCAATTTTATCGTATTTGGATTTAAGACGCACAAAAAGCTCAGTTCCTTCAAAAATCGCTTTCATTACAGGCGACATAGAACCACTGTAATCAACTGTTAAAACGATATTATAGGGAATGGAATCGTTAGCACCGTATTCTCGGACGGTGAAAGTATCAATAGCAGCGTCGCGTTTGATTTTTTCGCCAAGAACTTCGCGGTAATAAGTCCAGTAATTTTTTGTAGTATCTTTCAAATAAGGACGTGCCATATTTGTTACGAAATTTCCAAGTGAATCGTAAACACGTGCATAAACTTTTAGCTTTTCCGGGTATTCGTCTATTTCTATTTTAAAAATATCATAAATCAATTTATTGACATCAACAGAATCAATTGGTTTAGTATCAACGATATACACAGTTTTTGTGGTATCAATTTCTTTATCAGCAATTTGACGCTGCAAATCAAAATCGGCACTATGCCGCCTCGAAGAACCACAACTGTAGAACAAAAAAATCAAAAGAGCAACGCTCATTACTTTTAATGTTGTTTTTGCCATAACATAGATTTATTTATTTAAAATTTTTTTTGCATTTGATTTAGTAACAATTTTTTTGTGAGTTTTTTCTTCAATAGCTTTTCGTGTATTACCGGCAATAGTTCCACCTTGTTTAGCAATTACTCTGCTATCTTCAAATGTTTTTGGGTCATTTTCTTTGGATATTTCGGTTTCTTCAATTCTTTCATAACCTACCATAGCAAGCCACATTTTCAATGGTTCTGCTTTTGGTGAAGGGATTGATTGAATTAATCTTAAAAGTTGCTCCGTGTCTGCAACATCAGTTAGTCGCATTTTACCATCGGCTGCTATCATTTTCAAAGCGTGACAATTTGTCACGGTTTCATTTCCTTCAGCTTTTAGCCTCTCTTTTAATTTTCGCCAATATGCTGGTGGATTAGTACTTTCAGTTAACACTTCGATAACATCAACAATAGAAAAATACCACTTTTCTTTTTCGGAATCCCAGAAAGTGCGTATCTTTTTGGTTTCAAATAGTTTTATTGAAGTTTCTTTGGACATTAAGCACCTTTAGCTAATTTTGTAACCCATAATCAAGCCGTCTCCAACTGGAACAATCGTAGAAAATAGTTGAGGATTGTTTGCAATCGCTATGTTGAATTTTTTTATTGCTTCTACGTTATGAGGTTCTTCGACTCTGCCTCTTGCAACAATATCACCAAAGGCAAAAGCATTATCAGCAGCAATTATTCCACCAACGCGAATTAATGGTAACACTAACTGAAGATATTCCATATATGAAACTTTGTCTGCATCTAAAAAAACGAAATCAAACTGAAAATCCGGCTTAAAATCACGAAGGAAATCAATAGCTTTCGTATTGTGAAGTTCAATAACATTCTCTAAATTTGCCTGCTTAATTTTCTTTGAGAAAAATTCAAAATGATGTGGATTTAATTCGAGTGAAATCAATTTTCCATCTGGAACTAAGGCACGAGCCATAGTAATGCCAGAATATCCTGCAAGACCACCAATTTCTAAGACATATTTTGCATTCATCAATTTTAAAATGAATTGAAGAAAGCGTCCCTGCTCCTGCGAAATGGAAATATTTGGTATGTCTTCCTGATTTGCTTCTTTTCTCAATTTTGAAAGGAATTCATCTTCACAGGAAAAATTCTCAAATAAATAATCAGCAATATCAATTGTTACTGCAGTTGGGTACGAAGCCATTTTTTCCTCCTTAAGCTATTAAATTTTACTTATATTTCACTATTTCTATTTATTCTGATGTATGATTATTTTTTTCGTTTTAATTATTTATTTTAATTTCCCTGTCATTCTGAACCCCACGATAAAGGAAGACCTTTATTTAAATGGAGATGACATAAGTAAAAGTGTCATTCTGACGGATGTCAGAATCCATCTAAAAAAAAGTTTTTATAAGTCATTAGTCATTAGT